>CALFYE010000075.1 GCA_937952145.1 uncultured Myxococcales bacterium | reverse complement strand
CCACGCGCCTCGGCTGAGTACCGCTCAAGACTGCGGTTTAGAGCCTGCAGCAGTCCGCTGTCCGAGAGCCCTGATGCATGAGTCAGCGAGACGGCCTGTGCCCCGGCGAACACGATCGCCTCCTGCCCGTTGGCAGGCTCGTCGGGCACGCCGTCAAGATCCGCTAAGACAAACGAGGAAAGGGTCCCACCAATTTTCAAGGTTTGAGCGCTCTTGTTCGTTTGATTGTAGATGCACACGCTAGCCGCCGTTGATCGCCCGGCCATCAATGCATTCTCGCGGTGCGATACATAAGGATTCGCGGTATTCATATCAAAATCACAATCAGGTTCACCCTCGCGTGACAAGTTTCTTATTCTTTGCAAGAAATAATCAAAGTAGAAGAAACTATTGGGTGTAGTGTATAGTCGATTAATCTTTAGATCAATTATCTTGATTTCAATTGGGCAACTAGACATCTTGCAGAATGAACCAAGCCTGATCCCAAGGTCGGGCCGCTCCAAATCGACTTGGGCCGATAGAACACTGCCGCCTAATTCGCGCTCGCTCACCAGGATCTTCGGGGGACTCCCCTGGAGGCCGACGAAGCTGTACGCGACTAAAGCTTGCGACAAGCCGAAGCTCAGGCGCTGCTCGAAGCGGCGCAGCCGAACGGAGGGGCGGGGGAGGCCGGGCGAGAGGCTAGCATCCGGCGAGCCATTTGCGGGATGGCAGCCCGGCTGATCTTCGAGCTGGCAGATCGAGACCAAATAGGAATCACAAGCCGGTAAGAGGCCGGACAGGAGGAGTCCAGCGAGTCCCAACCACCAGCGGCGGGGTCCGGAAGGGGCGAAACGGAGAGGACGTAGGCTACTCATTGTGCATGCTCCTGATTGGGCTGAATGAGGGGAAGATGGGGTGACATTCTCGGATGTTCCCGCACCTAGGAGGTGGGCGGGCACCTGGGCAGCGCGCGGCGGCCAGGTGGGCACAGCCCAGCGGCGGACGCCTAAAAAGGAATCTCGCGGCCGGCGATGTGGGCACCTGGGCACGTGGGCAGGGGAACACCTGGGCACCTGGGCTAGTGGGGCAGGATCGAGCGTAGGAACGGCAGCATGGGCGCCAGGCTGTTGCGGCGCTCCAGAATCCGCTGCGCAAGCTGCCCCATGTCGACCTTGGGAGCGATGGTGACGCCGGCGTTTTCCAGCTTGTTCTGCGCCCCGGGCGAGGTGAGCGAGGTCTGACGGCCAAGCTCTGCCCAGGCCCCGCGTCCCTTCTGGGTGAGGACGCGCTGCGCAATCTGTAGGAAGACCAGCTCTTCGACCCACTTGCCCAGCTTCATCGCGTCTTCGGGAACATCGACGGCGACCGGCTGGCCATCGGGACCCGGCAGGCCTTCGCCACTGACTGCCGCGAAGCCGGCATCGCCTTCGGGACGCGAGACGCCGATCGGCCTCTTGCCGCTGTCGTCGTAGGCGTCTTTGTCCATGTTGACGGCAAACTCCCAGTTGCCAGCAAGCGGACGCTGGGGCTGCCTGAAGGTCAGATAGCGCTCAAGGACGTTGCGCAGGTGGCGGGCGTTGCCCGGCCAGTGGGTGCGCTCGGCGCAGGCGCAGAGTTGGTCGGCTTCCTGGTCGCTCACGTCGCCAAAGCCGCCGCGGCTGAGCTCATCGAGCAGGCTGGGCACCAGGCTGCGCACATCGCTGGGCCCCAGATCTGGCAGCACCAGCCGCACCGCGTTGAGCCGAAACAGCAGGTCATCGCGGAAGGACTTTTCCTGCACCATGCGGTCGAGGTTGCGGTTGGTGGCGGCGATGATCCGGACGTTCACCGGCTTCTCTTCCCCCTTACCGCCCACCCGTCGCGTACAGCGGTTTTCAATCATCCGCAAAAGCTTGGGCTGCAGATCCAGGGGCAACTCCCCGATCTCATCGAGGAAGAGCACACCGCCGCTGGCCTGCTCGACCAGACCTT
>CALFYE010000074.1 GCA_937952145.1 uncultured Myxococcales bacterium | reverse complement strand
GCCGCCCGTCAGCCCCGTCGCGCGGGTCAGCTGGACGAGGCACGGCCACGACCGGGTCCTCATCCGGCACGTGGAAGGCACGCTCGACCGCGTTGCGCAGCTCGCGCACGTTGCCCGGCCAACCGTAGTCACCACCGGCCGCCGCGCCACCGCCTAGCAAGCGCTCACTGATCTCGCTCAGCGACGGAACCCGCTGCTTGCCGGGGTGCCGCGCCAGCAGCTGATTGTAGAAGTGCTCGATCAAAAGCGGGATGTCCTGCCGGCGCTCGCGCAGGGGCGGGATGTGCAGGTTGACCACCGACAAACGGAAGTACAGGTCTTGTCGAAAGCGGCCCTCGTTGACCTCGCTGGCCAGCGCGCGGTTGGTGGCCGCGACGACGCGGACGTCGATGGGCCGCGTACGCTCCGAGCCGACGCGACGCACCTCGCGGCGCTCTAGCACGCGCAGGAGCTTTGGCTGCAGATCCAGCGGCAGCTCGCCGATCTCATCGAGAAAAACCGTACCGCCATCGGCCCGCTCAAAGGCGCCGCGATAGTCGCTGTGCGCGCCAGTGAAGCTGCCTTTGGCGTGGCCAAACAGCTCGCTCTCGATCAGGTTGGCCGGCAGCGCCGAGCAGTCAATCACCACAAACGGTGCACTGGCCCGCGGCCCAGCCTGCACCAGGGCCTCGGCCACGGCTTCTTTGCCGGTGCCGGTCTCGCCGGTGATCAGCACGGTTGCCGTCGACGCCGCCACCTGCGTGATGCGCGAAAACAGCCGCCGCATCGGCACCGAGTGCCCCACCATGTCGCCAAAGCGCCCAGCCGGATGCAGCGCCGCCCGCACCGGCTCGTCGTCGAGTGCTTCCAGGCGCAGCTTGCTACGACCAATGCTGATCACCGTGCCCGAGCGGACATGCAGGTCATAGACGCGCAGCCCGCCGACGAAGGTGCCGTTGGTGCTGCCCAGGTCGCGTAGCCGCCAGCCGGCGTTGGGGTTGCCGCCACCGACGGCACCGCTCCCCGCCGAGCGAGCGATCTCAAGGTGATAGCCACTTACGCTCTTGTCGCTGATGATGAGCTGATTGTTCTCGCGCGTGCCGACGCGCACGAGCAGCTCGTCATCGCTATCACAGTGCTGACCTTGATCTGGCCCCTCGATGACCACCAGGCGCACACGCGGCAGATCGATGGTCGTTGCGTAGCCGCTCACCTGAGCTTCGGTGCGCAGGCTTAGCGGGCGATCAGCGATCGTCTCAGCCGGTCGGGCCGAGGTGCGCGCGACGTTCGTCGCCGACGGGAGCGGATCTCGATTGGACATGGCCGGACACAGTATCACGCCCAAGGTTCAAACGTGGCGTCGAGCGCATGCAGGACCTCTTCGGCGGCCCGCACGCCGGCGTGGTGGGCCTCTTCGAACAGCGCCATACCCGACAGATCGCTGTGCGCAAAGTGCAGTGATCCCAGGGGCTGCGCCGCCGCGGCCAGCGTCTCGCCGGTCAGCAGCCCGGGCAAGGGTCGCACCATGCCGTGTCCCCAGCGAAAGACGTCGATGCGCTCGCAGTCACGGATCAGATCGGGCTCGGCACGCGCCAGATCTGACAGCACGTGATCGCGCGCCGCGGACCAGCGCAGCGACTGCAAGCGAGCGCGCTCGGCCCGCGGGTCACCGTCGCACAGCGGCAAGTAATAGGTCCAGACCGTGCGCGGCAGGCCATCGCCCCCGGCAGCCTTGGCGACAGGCGCAGCCTCGCGTTGGTGCGTCGCCACCACATAGCCCAGCGACGGACTTTCAATGAGCACGTTGTCCCAGGCCGGAGGAAACCCACCCCCGCGCGCATGGGCGGGCACCGGGGCCGCGGCCACGGGTGCGTTGTGGGCTCGACGCAGCGTCAGGTTGGCAACCATCCACGGCGCATAGCTGAACTGGCCCAGCCAGGGCGGCACGGCCCCCGGTCGCTCGCGATAATCGGCCAGCACCGCACGGCGCAGAAATGCTGGCAGGGCCACGATCGCCCGTCGGGCCCGCAGCGCGCACAGCGGTGCTCGCGCCGGATCAGCCTCACGCGATAGATCCAGGTAGAGGATCTCGACCGCATCGCCCCCCGGGCCGGCCTGCGGTAGCTCGCGTACGTCCAGCACCAGGCTCCCCGGACGCACCCGCTGACTCGCCTCGCCCGCCGAGGGCGCTCCCAGATAGCGCGCCAGGCGGCCCACCAGATAGCCATTGCCCTCGGGCCAGGTCAGCACTTCAGGCGGGCTGTCATCGGCGTGCAACAGACGCGCGGCGAAGTAGTGCATGCCCGCCCAGGCCGAGCACTCGCTGGCCCGCAGGCCGAAGTCATCGCGGCAGGCGTAGTCAACGTACCAGCGCAGCCGCCACGAGCTCAGGCCCAGGCGATCGAGATAGCTCGCCATGGTCAGCTGATCCAGCTCCGCCGCAGCCCGCGGGGCCGAGGCAGCGCGGGGCAGCGTAAAGGCGCGGCGTCCCTCGCTCGATCGCATCGTCACCCAGCGGCTAACCTCGTCGTGAAAGCGCTCGAACTGACGCTGATCTTCCGCCGAGGCCGCCACTCGCAGATACAGACCCTCGTACCAGCGGCCCTTGTAAAACACACGCTCTTGCGGACTTCGACACAGCGTCTCTTCGCGACAGATCGCCCGCCCCGCCGCGTCGAAGCCACGCAGAATGTCGAGCTCGCGCAGGAGCTCGCACAGCGCATCCAGGTTGCGCGATGGCACCGGCAGGTAGTGCGCACCCCAGGGATAGTTGCTGACGCGATTGCCGCCAGCCCGTGAGGTGCCGCCGACCTCGTCCTCAAGCTCCAGGACCGTGAAGTCCTGCACGCCGGCCCGCGCCAAGCGCCAGCCCGCCGAGAGCCCGGCCACGCCGCCGCCGATGATCGCCACATCAACGCGTCGCCGCTCTGCCACGCTGCGCCCGCGCAGCGCCGCCCCCCCATCGCGCAGGGCATGGCCCCGCAGCTCGCTGGGACCGACGATCTGTCCGTCGATCTGATCGATGCGTCGCGACTGATCGCGGATCAGCTCAGAGCAACCTCCCCCCAGGCCAGCCAGGCTGGCGAGCAAGAACTCACGACGAGCCAGGCGAGCGCCCATCAGTTCCACCGCTTCCACTCGCGCTCGTAGTACGAGACCAGGATCTGGTTGTTCAGGCGATTGGGCAGGAGCTCGTTCTCATCGCCCGACTCGCTCTGCGGGCGCGTCATATCCGGACTTAGCACGAACAGGGCGCGCAGCATGGATGCATCTACGTATCGCAATCCAGGCGGAAGCACCGTCGGCAGCGGATCGAGCGCTGGTTCGGGAATCCCTGTAGATCCCCCGATAGGCCGGGGCAGCGCCAGGACATATCCCCACTCGCCGAAAGAGGGCACGAAGGCGTGATAGGGATGGGCCGAAAAGCCGCCCTCTTGCAGCGTGCGCACGATGCACCAGAACGATCGTCGCGCGAAGAGCGGCGAGGTCGATTGCACCACGGCCGCTCCCCCCGGCGCGAGGGCCGCGCGCAGCAGCCGATAGAAGTGCGTGGTGTACAGCTTGCCGACCGCAAACGAGCTGGGGTCGGGAAAGTCGACGATCGCCACGTCGTAGCGGGCCGGATCGTGGCGTCTCGCGTGCTCTTCCAGCCACTGCATGGCGTCGGCGTTGTACAGGTGCAGCTTGCTTGAGCTCAGCGATCCGCCGTTCTGTTCCTTGAGCAGCGGAAACTTGCTCGCCAGGTCAGTCATCACCGGATCAAGATCGACCATGGTGATGTCTTGCAGGCCCTCGTAGCGCAAGAGCTCACGCGCCGCCAACCCGTCGCCGCCGCCGAGGATCAGGGCGCGCCGTGGCACGTGCCCCAGGCTGCGGCTGGCCTGCGCTACAGCGGGATGCACCAGCGCTTCGTGATAGCGATACTCGTCGGCCGACGAGAACTGCAGGTTGCCATTGAGGAAGAGCTGAAAGCTGGCCTTGCCACGGGTGATGACGATGCGCTGATACGGCGAGTTGCGCGACAGGATGACGTCGTCGGCGTACAGCCCGTCTTCGGCCAGCGAGGTGATGTGGTCAGCAAAGGCAAAGCCAGCCAGCAGCGCGGCCAGAACGACGATGCAGCGCAGACGCAGGGCGACGACGCGGCGCAGGCTCTGACGCAGGAGGAAGGTGCTCCACAGCCCGACCGCGGCGTTGAGCAAGCCAAACAGCAGCGAGGTGCGCACCAGCCCCAGCCGCGGCACCAAGAGCAGCGGAAACAGCAGTGACGCGGCCAAGCTGCCGACGTAGTCGACGGTTAGCACGCGCGCCACCAGCTCTTTGAACTCCATGCGGTTTTGCAGGATGCGCAGCAGCAGCGGCACTTCCAAGCCCACCAGGGTCCCGGTGGCGACGATGACGCTGTAAAGGACGGGACGGAACCAGGCGGCATGGGCGAAGGTCAGCATCAAGATGGCGGCGGCAAAGCCACCCAGCAGCGCGACGGCCAGCTCGATGTCGATGAAGCGGGCCGTCAGCTCGTCCTCGCGGTCGAAGAAGCGCGACAAGTAGGCGCCGATGCCGAGCGCAAACAGGTAAAGCCCAATCGCGGTGGAAAACTGCGTCACCGAGTCGCCGAGCAGATAGCTGGCCACGGTGCCCGCGATCAGCTCGTAGCCCAGGCCGCAGGTGGCGATGATGAACACCGACAGAAACAGCAGGGGAATCTGCAGCGGTCGACGGCGCGAACGGCCGGGCCCGGCGGACGCAACGCTCCCGCCATCGGGTAGATCGGGCGTCGCTGCCGTCGGTTCCGGCGATCGCTGGGCGGGCGCAGGCGCGGGCGGCGCAGACGGGGCACGGCCAGAATCAGAGGGGGCGCGGGGCGAGTCGGACAAAGGAGCCTCGTTTGCCTAGGCGGAGAGGGTGCAGGTCAAAATCCGTCGAGCTGGCGCGGGGTTAGCGCCCATCGAGCGGGCAGCGCCATTTTCGCAGAGGCGCCCTGACCTGTACACCCCGACGCGCCGCGATTGCGACCCGCCGCGGGCTACTCCAAAACGGTGACCTTCTTGACCTTGCCCTTGGTCTTCTTGGTCGCCTTCTTGCCCTTGCCCTTGGCCTTGCTCGTCACCTTGCCCTTGGCCTTGGACTTCGACTTGGGCGGGCTGCTGGTCTTGGGCGGGCTGGAGCTGGGGCTGGGGCTGGCTTCGGCCGTCGAGGCATCGCCATCGTCCGCATCACCGTCGCTGCTGGCAGCCGGCGGGGTCTCGACGCTGGGCTTGCCGCTCGCCGGCAGTGGCACGAGCTTTTCGTTGTGCGTGGCGTCTTTGCGACAATCCAGGGCCAGGGCGCGGTCGGTGTAGCCGGGGAACTTCAGGAGCAGCACCACCCCGCCCTCGGTCCGCGGCTGCTCATAGCGCCACGGGGTCTTGCCCAGGCGCGCGCCGTCGGCCTCGCGATAGACCTCGGCTCCAAGTGGTTCACTTAACAGATCGCAGCGAATCGTCCGCCCGTGATCGCTGGTTCCCTGCACCGCCGCGACGGTCTTGCCGACCGGCTTGCTGCCCGGGCGCGCGGCCCAGATGATCACGCTCATCAGACTCAGGAAGCCCACCACGGCTGCAACGCCCAGCATCGCAACGCGGCGATCGACAACGGGTAGAAGCTCGCGCCGATCGACCTTGCCAATCTGCCCGGTTCCACCGCCCAGCGTCGAGGGAATGGACGGGAGCGAGGGGATGGCCGGGCTCGACACGAGTGTCGCCGGTTCCATCACCCGCCCGGTCGGCGGCGCTTCCTCGAAGGTGATCGACAGATCGTTGGTCATGCTGTGCGAGCCGGACATCTCTTCAAGTCGCCCGCAGACTTCGGACATGGCCGGCCGCGTGGTGCGATCTTTCTTGAGCATGTCGAGCACGAGGTACTGCATCGGCTCGCTGACGGCGGGGTTGATGTCGCGGGGCTTGGGCGGGGGCTCGTAGACGTGCTTGGCCAGCACCGCGCCTTCGCCGTCGCCATCCTCGCCGGGCATGAACGGCAGGCGGCCAGTCAGCATCTGAAAAAAGATGACGCCCAGGCTGTACACATCCGAGCGATCGTCGATCTTCGGCACGCCGCGACACTGCTCCGGCGACATGTAGTACGGCGTGCCCATAAGCGCGCCGGCGCGCGTCTGCGGATCGTCGAGATTTAGGCTGCGCACATCGAGCTTAGCGATGCCGAAGTCGAGGATCTTGGCCCGCTCGCCCGGGGCTCCTGGCGGAGCGGCAGGGTCCTCGTTGACCAGCATGATGTTGCCGGGCTTAAGGTCGCGGTGGACGATGGTTTTTTTGTGCGCGGCAGCCAGCCCCGAAGCGAGCTGCCAGCCCAAGCGGCGGACTTCGGACTCGGGCATCGCTCCGCGATAGCGACGCAGGCGCTGGCTCAGCGTCTCGCCGGCCAGAAACTCCATGACCAGGTAGGCCGTCCCGTCGGGGAGCTGACCGTTGCCCAGCACCTTGACCAGGCTGGGATGGTCCACCAGGTTGGCGGCGGCCGCCTCATTCATAAAGCGCGTGATGGCTTCGCGGTTGTCGTTGAAGTCACTGCGCAAGAGCTTCACGGCAACACGGGTCCCGAAGCGCTCATCCGTCGCTTCGAACACGGCCCCCATGCCGCCGCTGCCGACCTGCTTTAGCAGCCGGTAATGGGCGATGACTGAGCCCACCATCAAAACGATGGTACTCCGTCGGAGCAAGGCCTAAACGGCCTTTTTTCGAGTTTTACAAACCTGTGTGAAATTCGTCGCTAGGGCGCAGCTGGGGCGGCAGGGGGTGCAGGGGCGGCAGGCGCGCCAGGCGCAGGGGACGGAGGGGGCGCAGCAGATGGGGCGGCAGGCGCGGCAGAACCGGCCGGAGCCGCGGGGGCGGGCGGAGCCACCGCTGGGGTTGCGGCTGCGCCCGTCGCGGGCGGGGACGGGTTGGCCGGTGCAGGGCCGCAGGTCAGAGTGGGGATGCCGACGAAGCCGGCGCCGTTTTTCAGCGGCAGGGGGGTCTTCTTGCGCGTCGCCACGTCGTAGAGATTGAGGCTGGCCTTGGCCCCCGCCCCGCTCTCATAAGCGAGAACGCCGTCGCCCAGCCACTCCAGTTCGAAGGCGCTCGGCCCGGCATCGATGCGCTGCGCGGTCTTCTTTTCGACCTCGTAGATGAAGAGCTCGTTCTGGGCCGCCTTGCCTTTTTCATCGCGCAGCGCGGCGCAGCTATCCAGCTGGCCGGCATAGGCAAACAGCGACTGATTCGGCGACCACGAGAGCGAGGTCGGTGACAGGGTGCGCGCCGAGGTGATAACCGCCCCGCCGTTCGCAAGACGCAGGCTGTGACGATCTTCGGCAAGAGTGACGCCAGTCGGAGCCGGACGCTCGCTGCGCAGCAAGCGGTCGGGACGAATCACGACTCGCTCGCCGCTGATGTCAGGATCGCTCGCCGCCTTGGTCAGGCCGGTGCGGGCAGTATCCATCTCGTAGGTGCCCCCCGGACTTCCCTCGCCGGTGCCAGCCAGCACGCCGGGGGTGGCGACAAGCGCAGTGCCGCTCTTGCCAAAGCCCAGGGTCAGCTCTTCATAGCCTCCAATGAGCTTGATCGGCCCCGCTAGGTCAAGGTTGCTGAGGTCAAGGAAGTAGAACTGCGGCTCGACGAACCACACCTTGGCCCGGGGGTCGGCGGCCTCTTTTTCCAGGCGGGCCAGGCGGTCGGCGGTGACGAAGACCAAGCGCTTGCCATCTGGTGAGCGCAGCGCCGCCAGCACATGGCCATCGCTGGCCGTCAGCGGACGGAAACGCGCCGCGGCAACGTCGTAGTGATAGACCTCCTGCTTCCAGTCGAGCTTCGCTTCCTGCTGCCCGGCCGTCTTGCCGGCAGCAAAGGTCAACGGATCGACCGCGCCCGATCGCGCGATGAGGATGAGGCCTGTCCCCAGCCCCTCGGCATAGTCGGTGCGAGCCCGCGCTTCGCCCTGCTGATACGCCGTCCACTCCGGCGAGGCGCGGAACGGCGCTAGCTCCTTCTGCTTGCTGGCGCGGTCGGCGTAGGCAACGTAGCTGCGTCGCAGAAGCTCCTCAAGCTGGACCCGCGCCTCGGGCATCTTGCCAGCGAGGACGAGCGCCCGCGCCGCTTGATAGCGCGCATTGAGGTAGTCGGGAAGCTGGGTCGTGACCTCGGAAAAGGCGGCGGCGGCATCGTCGTATTTCTTGGTCTTGAGCGCTGCCCAGCCGCGATTAAACGGAGCCGAGGCCTCGCTGGTCAGGTGAGGAAAGGGATTCTGCATCCCAACCAGGGCCTTGGGCACGGGCGCCGGTTTTTCGACCACAGCCGGCTTGTCGCCCCCGGCTGCAGCGACGGGTGGCGTCGGTACGGACGGGCTTTTGCCCGGTGGAGGAACCGGCTGCTCGTCCTTGCAAGACGGCAGCGCGAGCGCAAACAACAAAAGACCCGACAGCGTGTATTTCCCAGTTCGCATAGTCGGAAATTCTAGAGCCGATCGTCAGCGGACGAAAAAAACCAGCCATGCGGGACCGACCAGGCCCTTGATATGATGCTCGGTAGTCTTTGCTCTGGTCGTCTTGAGGGGGGCGAATGCAGATGCAGCGCAGCAAGCAGTTCCTACTTCCATTTTCGATGGCGCTCTCGTTGTCGGTGGCCTGCGGAGGCACGACGATGGGAGGCTCAGACAATCCGGATGGGGGCGATAGCGGGGCCGGCGGGGATGGCGGCGATTCGACGATGACGCCGATGTTTCCGCCTTGGGATCGCAACAACCCGGCCATCTGCGGTCAGACCCCATACACCTGGCAGGCGACAGCCGGGATGGGCAAGGTGCTAGAGAAGTCGAAGAACTTCCTGGGGGCCAACACGCTGTTCATCTCGACGCTGCAAGCGGTGGCCTTTCTGGGGTCTCAGCTGAACGTGCACCGCTCGCCGCAGTACGGGGTGCATACCGCCACGGTGCGCTATCAGACGCAGGATCGCGGTCAGCTCGTTGACGCGACGGCGATGGTGACGTGGCCTACGGTCAGCGGAAAGAGCTTCCCCATCGTGCTCTTCTTGCATCCCACGCTGGGCTACACCGATGACTGTGCCCCGTCGAAGAAGGCCAGCGATTTCACGGCGCCGATGACCATCCTGTCGATGCTCATGGCCTCGGCCGGCTACGTCGCGGTGTTCCCCGACTATCTCAACCAGCGCAGCCTGGGAACGCCATCGACGGCGACCACGCCCTACCTGCTGCTAGAGCCGACAGCGCTGGCATCGCTCGACGCCGCACGCGCAGCGCAGAAGTACCTGACCGCTAATGAGAACGTCTCGGCAACGAGCGATGTCTATCTGTGGGGCCACTCGCAGGGCGCGCAGGCGGTGCAATACACGCTGGCCATGCAGCCGTTCTACGCTCCTGAGTTCACGCTCAAGGGTGCGGCCGCGGTCTCGCCCCCCAGCGATCTACCCGAGAGTGCGCGGGCCAACTTTGCCGGCCCCGCGCCGACCTACAACCTCGGCGAAGCCATCGCCTACACCTGGAGCGACTACTACGATCGCAAGCAGATCCCGCTCTCGCTCCTGCCGCCCTGGGATGGCACGGCACTGACGCAGCTAAAGAACTACTGCAACAGCAGCTACACCGACCCGATCAAGAACGTCAAAGATCCGGCGACGCTGTTCACGCCACCGTTTTTGGGCGCGGTCACGCAGAACCAGAAAAACGATCCCTGGAGCTGCTGGCTGCACTACAACAACCCCGCGACGATGAGCCTGCCGGTGAACACCAGCGTGCCCATCCTGTATGTCACGGGCGACAAGGACACCACCGTCATCCCGGCGGCGAATGATCCGGTCATGGCCTCGTGGTGCCAAAAGGGTGCCCAGGTGCAGTACCTGCAGTGCGCTGGCGCCGATCACGTGCACACCATCACCGACTCGGTCGACGACGTGTTCAACTTCTTCGACGCGCGCAAGGCCGGCATGCCGCTGCCGACGAGCGCCTGCACACCGCAGGCGGCCGGCAAGTGCGCCAGCGCACTGTAGGCGCTGCCCCCCGCCGCGGAGCGTCGAGCTAGCTCGCCGGAGTGGGCTGGGGCGCAGAGGGAGTGACCACGACCTCGGCGATGCCTTCGAACGCATCGGCGAGCGCGATCACTTCATCGGTGCTGAAGTCCGGCTGCCCTTCCGCCAAGAAGTTGAGCAGATCGCCCTCTAGCGCATCCATGCGCGGCGGTGGCCCGACGATGACGGCGACCGCCCCGTACTGCGTGAAGCGGTACAGCGCATGGATTCGTCGCAGCTGCGGCTGCCCCCCCGGACGGTCCAGGACATCTGACTTCACCAGCGTGACCGGCCAGCCGGCCCGGGTCACCGCGTCAGAGACCGCGTGCACACGGAGCTGCCCCGGCGGAACATTGAACATCACAACCTGATCCCCCCAGCGCTGCAAATCGAACGGCAGGGGCAGACAGACCTCACTAAACAGCGTGACCTCCGGGGCTAGCTGGACCACCAAGCCCTGCGGAATCTGTTTCTGCGGCCACTCGGGACGAACTGGTAGCTGCAACTTCATGGGCGGAGTTCCTCAGGCGTTGTGCAAGACAAACTTTTTGATCAACCACAGGATGCCGATGATCACCACGCCGGGAACGGTGATGCCCAGGTAGATGGTGACCAGCAGCTTCAGCCAGCCCTGCCGCTTTTCCGGCGGCAGCCGG
>CALFYE010000073.1 GCA_937952145.1 uncultured Myxococcales bacterium | reverse complement strand
GAGATACATTGGCGTGACTGGAGTTCAGACGTGTGCTCTTCCGATCTAGCCGGCGATGCCTCCCATGATGGACAAGAAGATCCACGGGACGGATAGCTCCAGCTGGCCGCGCAGGAACAAGGGTCGCAGCAGGTTGTCGATGATCCCAGCCAATACAGCTATCCCCAGCATGAAGAGCCCGGCCCCCACCCGACCTTGGGAGAAGAGGTAGACGGCGGCGCTCACCGTCACTGCCGCGGTGCCGATGACGGGCACAAAGGCGAGAAAGAAGCAGAGTATGCTGAGGGAAAAGGCGTGCGGCACGCCCAGGATGGCCAGGCCGACGGCGCAAATGCCGGCTTGCAGGGCGGCGACCGCCAAGTTGGCGACAATCAGACCGCGCAGCACCTCGACAACGGCCTGGCTGACGATAGCGCGGGGCTTGGGCCAAGGAAGGACCCACCGCAAGACCCGCTGCCGCTGTGCGGAGCCTGCGCTGGCTGTCAGCCACCAGCTCACCACCGCGATTCCGAAGCCAAACAGAGCGTGCGGCGTGGCGGTGAGCAAGCCGCGGAGCCAGCCGACCAGCGCCGCAAGCGCAGCCAGGACGGCCTGGCGTAGACGCGGGCCAAGCTCGGCCAAGACCGTGGCGGACAGCCGCAGATTCCACCGCGCCAGCCGCTCGCTGAGCCACCGACCGAGCGCGTCGCTCCAAGATCCCACGCCGACTCCAAGTTCGCCATCGGATTCCCGGAGCATCTGCAGGAGCTCGCGCCCGGCGCGGTAGATCGCAAGCCCGAGCGGGGCCAGAAACGCCAGGAGCACCGTGCCGACCAGCGCCGCGGCAACCAGCGTGCGCCCCCTGCGGCCAAGATTAAATCGCCGGGCCAGGTACGCCACAGCGCCCTCGCTGTAGTAGCCGAGGATGAGCCCCACCAGGAGGGGTTGCCAGAGCGGCAGCAGGATGCCCAGGGCCAGCAAGCAACCGACCAAGAACGTGGCGTGTGCGCGTCGTAGAAAATGCTTCACCTTGCTCACCACTTTTGGTAATCCGCCGCGTGTCCGAACCAGCGGCTCTTCAGCACCGTCCGCGCGCTCGCATCGCTGCGCAGCCAGTCGGCCCACGCCCCACCGACTTCGGTTCAAAGGTGGTGACGGCCACGGACACGAGCGGCAACAGGATCGAGGTCACCAGCTTCCGTTTCCTGGGGACCCGCCCGGTCCACTGCGCAAGGCGGACTGGAGGATCGCGAGCACGAAGCTCATGAGGAGCAGCTTGCTGAACACGGGAAGATTGCGCTTCATCGCCGCCCAGCCGAATTGCAGGGCGTCCTGTCTGGAGAAAGTAGACATGGGCAGACTCCTTTTTGGTGGCAAACGCTTGGCTCCTGCGATCAAACAATCGGTGCCAGACTCCGTGCGGCGGAGTCTTTGCAAGACATGTACCGAAGTCCTGAACGCCCTTCCGCCTCGGCAGGACCGGCAGGGTCGCTACATCCGCGCGCGCAGAATCTGCCCCCCGCGGCCCTGCATGCGCACAGCCCGCGCGCCGGCAAGCCCTTCGTCGCGCTGCACTGTGCGGTCCTGAGCGAGACCCTGCTCGCGAGCGAGCTGTTCGGGCACGAGCGCGGCGCCTTTACCGGAGCCCTGACCACGCGGGATGGACGCCTCCAGCAGGCCGACCAAGGGACGCTTTTTCTCGATGAGATCGGCGAGATCTCGCCGGCGGTGCAGGCTCGGCTGCTGCGCTTTTTGCAGGAGCAGGAGTTCGAGCGCGTCGGCGGCAACCAGACGATCAACGTGGACGTGCGGGGGGTCGCGGCCATTTGCGCCAAACATCTCATCAAACCATCGAACGTCCAAACTTCCCCCGAAGGAGCATCGTGACCGACATCGATCACCGCGGCCTCCTGTTGGTCGATGACAACCGGCAGCGCCGCAGGCTTTGGTGCAGGGATGCAATGCGTAACATTGCCAGCTTCCCCCCAGATTCCCCCCGAGCTAGCGCGTTCTGAATCAGCGACGGAAGCAAACTCATCATTTATCCGCGGTGGATAAATGCTCCGAGGGCGAGCTCTTCGAGCGATTCCCCCCCCGTCGGCAATTTGGGGGGAACTTTGCAACAACACCCAGTATTTCGTTAGTTTGCCGCCGACTGCGGCGTCCCCGATGAACGAAAGCCGCGCGGGGGATGTGGTTGGACCATTAATGCCGAGGTCACGCTGACACATGGTGCTACCGCAGCAGAGCTCTTCGGCGGTGGGTGTGCCATGAGCGCTCGCCGTTCAAGAGCCCGCGAGGCGCTAGAAAATCTGCTGAAAAACTGCGACTATACTGCGGTGCAGATCTTCGGACCGTACCCGCCCACCCCTCCACGCACCCGTTGGCGCGTACAGATCTACGAGCCCCTGACCAAGACGAAGCGGTCGGTAACGCTGGCAACCCGAGAGGAAGCTGAATTGCTCATTCCTCAGCTTCGGGAGGAGATAGCACGCAGCAGGCCGCTCTCATGCCACGATGCAATCAGGCAATTTGTGGCCTACAAGGAAACATACGTCCAACCTCAGTCGGTCAAGATGATAGGAGAGCGGCTTCTCTCGTTCTTGCCTGACATGCCGCTGGCGCATATCAATGAGTCGAAGGCGCAGCAGATCTATGTTGCCGAGACGAAGCGGGTCGGAAAGTTTGGGCCTATCAAGGCCGCTTCGCATCATGCCAGCCTAAGGACCACGAAAGAATTCTTTAAGTGGCTTGTCAAAAAGAGCCTAGCGCGTAGCAATCCGTTTGCCGCTGTCGAACCGATTGGCAGGGCGAATGCGGGCAAGGTCCAGCCTACGGAGACGGATGCTCAGAAGCTCGACGCGGTGCTGTTTGAAGCGGCTCGAGCTGGCGAGGAAGGCGCTCTTGCGCTGCTCGTCCAGCTTTATCTCGGGCTGCGGTCCAGTGAAGTCCTCAAGCTGGAAGTTGCCGCCGTGGAGAGGGAGGGACGGAAGGTAACTGTGATCAGAGGGAAGACACGCAACGCACGCCGGGCTCTGGATCTATTCCCCAAGGTTAGTGAGCTCCTGTGGCCGCTCTGCCTCGACCGGCCAGGAACCGAGAGAGTATTCGCGCGACATCTGCCACGCTGCCCTGCGCCGAATTACATGTGGAAGAGGATGCACCACTATTGCCGCAGCGCCGGCATCCCCGAATACTGCCCGCACAGCCTGCGCGGCCTGCATAGCTCTTTAGCACTTGTCGGCGGCGCGACATCCCATCACGTAGCGGCCAGTCTGGGGCATGCAAGCTTTGCCACGACGGCAAAGCACTACGCGGATCCAAGCGCCGTCGACAACAGCAGAGCCAAGCGCTTCGTCGCCGCCATGAAGCCCGCGGATGGAGATCCGCTGGCTCAGTTGGTGGCGTCGATGACCGCCGAGCAAAAAGCCCGCTTGTTGGAGCTGCTCACGACCCGCTAGGAGTGCGAGCGCTTCAGCGAACCAGACGGACTCCCACACGCGTTGGCCAGTGCTCCGATAGACCCAATTCTATAGACCAGACAATGCGCTAGCGCCTCGCCGCGCTAATCCTGCGGCGAGCCGGCGGTCGGAATGGTGAACAAGACGCTGGTCCCACGGCCCGGCGTGCTCTGCACAAAGATGCGCCCGCCGTGCGCATGCACAATGCCCTGCACGATGGACAGCCCGAGGCCGATGCCGCGGCAGTCGCCGCGATCGGCTTGCCAGTAGCGGTCGAACAGGTGCGGGAGGTGCTCGGCCGGAATGCCGGGGCCGGTGTCGCTTACGCGGAACTCGACCGCGTTTTCGCGCGCCGCCGCCCCGAGCGTGATCTGGCCGCCGGCCGGGGTGAACTTGAGCGCGTTGCCGATGAGGTTCTGAAACACCTGCAGCAGCCGGCGCTGATCAGCCCGCGCTGCGGGCAGGCCCGCTGCGGCTTCACACCGCAGCTCGATTTGCGCCGCGGCGGCGAGCGGCTGCTGCGTTTCCTTCGCCGCAGCCAGGATCTGCTCCGGCGCAAGCGGCGCCAGCGTCATCGAGAGTTCACCTGCTTCGAGACGGGTCACGTCGAGCAGGTCCTGAATGAGCTGGTTCATCCGCGCGGTCGCGCCGCGAATATGCTCCGCCGGCTTCTGCCAGCGGCCCTCCGCATCGGTCCGGCGACGCAAGAGCACCGCCAGCTGCAAGTTGATGGCGTTGAGCGGGTTTCTCAGATCGTGGGCCACGATCGCGAGCACCTCATCGCGAGCCCGCGTCGCACGCTGCTCGGCGCGATGCAGCTGGGCGTTCTCGAGGTAGAGCGCGCAGCGCCGCGCGATCTCCTCGGCCAGATGCTGCTCCTCCGCGCTGAACGGCTCCGTCCGACGGCTCAGCCCAAGCGCGCCCCGACACCTTTTGCCGATGAGGAGAGGTACGATGATGACGCTACGCGGGGAAGCGGCTTGGAGCGCGCGCAGGTGCTCCGAGCTCTGAGCAGCCGCGGGATATTGCTCCGGGTCAAGCTGGAAACGGAGCGAGCGATGCGTCTCCACCGCCTGCGCGATGGGGTGATTGTTCGGCAGGGGCTTGGGCAGTGCCATCATATGTTCCGCCGTCCACCGCAACTCGGGATCACGCGTCGCCACCGCGGCGCGACGGAGTCTGATTTCTGGCCCCTCAAAGACAAAGAGCGCGGCATAGTCAGCTAGCCACTCCGCAGCAAGCCTTGCGATTTGCCGAAGCGTATGCTCATAATCAAGCGATACAAGCGCTCCGCCAAGATCGGCGAGCAGCCGCTGTTCGTTCTCGCGGCGCTGCTGCTCTGTGACATCGCGGACTGCAACCGTCAGGATCTTGGTGCCGTCCCACTCGAGGTGCGAGATCGTCGCCTCGATGGGGAACTCCGCCCCGCTCTTGCGCCGTCCGGAGGCCTTCCTATGATCCATTCGGCGCCCGTGGACCGGCTCGGCGGCGAACATGGCCACCTGCTCGCGGTGGGCCGCGCGCTTCTCTTTGGGCAAAAGATCTTCGAGCGACATCGCCAGCGCCTCCTGCTTGGTGTAGCCGAACATGATCTCGGCGCCGTGGTTCCACGCGATGATGCGGTGCTGCATGTCAATCGAGATGATGGCATCAGCAGAGACGGCGAGTAGGCCCGTGGCTATGGCCTCGGCGCGGCACAGCTTCCATTTGAGGCGGCGGCCCTCGAGGATGTCCGTACCGTGGCGGGCTAACAGATCAATCATCTCCAGCGCGCGCGGGGACGGCAGCCGCGCCGTTTTGTAGTGCGTGGAGATTACCCCGAACAGCTCCCCCGTCCGGCTGATGAGCGGGGTCGACTGTCCGGCGCGCACGCCGGCCCGGCGCAGCGCGGCAAGGGCCTCCACCCCGAAGTGCTCGCTCTCCTCAGTATCCGCGATTATCATGCGGGTCTTCTTTGCGAGAGCCGCGGCAGCCACGCTGCGTCCCACGGTCATGCGGTTCCAGACTGCGAGCCAATCGGCCGAGAAGCCGCGCTGGGCGCTGATGCGAAGCTCGCCGGCTTCCGGATCAAAGACTTGGATGCATCCGAAGTCGGCCTCCGTCGCCGCGATGGCCGCGTCGAGAATTGCCTCCAAGAGGGCGGGGTCCCCTTGATCGCTCAGGCCCAGAGTGCTGATGGCGTGGAGCCGCGTCAGCGCCGCCCGCTCCTGCGCTTGCTCCTTCTCGCGCTGCTTGCGCTCGCCGATGTCTGATACGATGCTCTGGCGCCCCCCGTCCGGCCGAAGTGCGGTGTGAATCTCGACGTCCACGTTGCTCCCATCGATGCGCCGCAGCCGCCACTCGAAGCGCTGGACGCCTTTTGCCGATAGCGCCAAGAGGCGCTGCTGCAGCGCCGCCGCATCTTCTGGAAGCGTGAAGTAGAACAAGCTCCGGCCGAGAATTTCTGCGCGCGAACCACGGAGCAGCCGGCAGCCGGCCTCGTTTACCTCGACACAATGGCCACTGGCATCGGAAAGAAAAATACCGTCGGGCAAAAGCTCCATGAAGCTTGCGGAGCCGATTTTCTGATCTGAAGAAGCGGGAGCCATCGGGGTCTTCACTCCATCCCATCGTGGTGTTTGAGATGAGTGCCACGTCTGCCCAACTCATCAGGTCCGAGGCGCCTACCTTGGACTTGCATGCGTTACAACCTGTCGTAAATTCTTACGCGCCGATTGCTCACCCAGAGTGCGCCAGAGCTTGCTTTATTGCCTGTATAAGTTTGTCAAAATCGATCGGCTTTTCTTGGAAGCCGACGGCGCCATCATTCCGAGCCTGCTTGAAGAGGCTCTTGCCCTCTGCGGTGTCAATCGCACTCATCAGGATCACAGGTAGTGTCGGAATCTGCGCCCGGATCTGGCGCAGCAAGCGCAGTCCGTCGAGCCCCGGCATGTTGTAGTCCGTCAGCACCAGATCCGGCGCAAAGGCTGTCAGCTTGAGCAGGGCGCTCAGACCGTCCGAGGCGATTTCAACTATATAGCCATCCTCGTGCAGCATTTCGGCCAAGGCTGCTCGGGCCACGTCATCGTCCTCGACAATCAGGATGCGCTTTGGTGCAACGAACATGAGAAACAAAAATAGCAAAAATCATGCCAAGAAATCTCTGCGAAATACGAGGGACTTGGGCGCAAATCTTGCGGATGACCGCTTTTATCCCGGAATTATTGCGCGCTGGTGAACGCATAGTCGTGGAGCTGCTCGATGTGAAGGGCGAAGGTTGAGACCACGGCACTCACAGGGTTTTCCGCATCGTGGTTTCGGGATAGGTCCTTGCCGTTGACTCGACCGCGAGCCGCGCATAGGCGGCCCCTATCTCGGACCACAGTGCCTTGGGAAGATCGGTCTGGATGATCAGCTCGTGAATGGCATCGCCATGCCTGGCAAGATCGGCGAGGTCGTTCCTATTCAACCCGGAGAGCTGCTCGACGATGCGCTGGCGAAGATCGTCCTGGTCGAGCGGTGCCCAGTGGCTAGCCACTGTGATTGCAAATCCATCGGGCACCCGCACTCCCAGCGAGTCGAGCGCGCTGTGCATCTCGTCTAGAGATTCGGTCTTTCCTCCGATAACGGCGACGTCTTGGAGAGATAGCTCGTCAAGCCAATTGATAAATGCGCGCATGATGGCCTCCCGGTGAGACGGAATTACCTAAGCGCATCTCTATGCGAGCGGCATGCCAGTCGCGTGGTAGTCCGTGGCTCCGCTCTAGCCGCTGCGTCGATATCCGCTGCGCAGATATTGCGACGAAGCGGAATATTGCGCAGGATCTTCGCGGCCCTGATACAAGCCTCCTTCGTAAGCGGAGCGTCGCACCGCTTGCGACGGCGCAAGTTTGAAAATGCGCCGAGAAGGGGCAGACGCGCCACGCGCGCAGTGTTCCGCGCGATATCTAATCTACACAGCTAGGCAAAGAGCCGCTGGCGCATGGCTTGCATCATGAACATTCACGGCACCTGGACCTGGAGAGGCGGCATGCCATGGCTGCCGTAGGTACGAGCCATAGCAGGGTGTGTAATCGCGAATGCGCAGCAAAGGAGTCGTCATGATGGGTGAATTGACCCCCTCGCAAATCGAAGAAGTTCTGACCGGTGAATACATCGGGCGGATTGGCTATAATGCCCAAGGCCGTACGTATATCGTGCCCAGTTCTTATATCTATCAGGGGGAGTCCATCTATGCGCATTCTCTAACGGGGATGAAGGTCGAGATGATGGATAGCAACCCGGAGGTCTGCTTCGAAGTCGAGCAGATCTCGACCCTGATCGACTGGCGCA
>CALFYE010000072.1 GCA_937952145.1 uncultured Myxococcales bacterium | reverse complement strand
CCTCCCTCCTTGCTGCCGGGGTTCCTCGCTACGGTTTTGTTAGGCGCTCTTAGCCTGCGCAGCGACGGAGGCCAAGCATTCCTGCGGAGGAGTCGCGCTGGCCTGGCGATCGGTGGTTCAATAGAGGCGCACCGGGGGGAGCGTCGGCTGAGACGGCAGGAGCATGCCGTCGCCAAAAAGCGTGCAGCGGCGAGCCCCGGGGCCCGGCTGAAAAGTGAGCCGGTCGAGGGGGGAATCGATCGTTCGATGGACACGCTGATCCGCATGCAGAAGGTCAGTCGGCGCTACCGCATGGGCGAGGAAGAGGTCGTCGCACTGGCCGGTGTCGACCTCGAAATCGCTGAAGGTGAGCTGCTGGCCATCGTCGGAACTTCGGGGTCGGGCAAGACGACGCTGATGAACATCCTCGGCTGCCTCGACCGACCGACGGCGGGCAGCTACCTCCTGCACGGGCGGGCGGTGGCGGGGCTGTCCGACGATGAGCTGTCGCGGCTGCGCAATCGCGAGATCGGCTTCATCTTTCAAAATTTTCAGCTGCTGGCCCGCGCCGAGGCCTGGCAGAACGTCGAGCTACCGCTGGTCTACCGCGATGTGCCGCGCGCCGAGCGACGCGAGCGGGCGATGGCGATGCTGGAAAAAGTGGGGCTGGGCCACCGCACCCGGCATCGCGCACACGAGCTCTCGGGCGGTCAGCGTCAGCGGGTGGCGATTGCTCGCGCACTGGTCGCCGAGCCATCGCTGCTTCTCGCCGACGAGCCGACCGGCAACCTCGACTCGGCGACGCAGAACGAGATCATGGGCCTGTTCCGCGAGCTCCATCGCAGCGGCCACACCATCGTCCTGGTGACGCACGAGCCAAGCCTAGCGCAGCGCTGTCCGCGGGTTGTGCGCCTGATGGATGGCCTCATCACCTCCGATGGCCCGGGGACGCCCTCGGCCGAGGCGCAAGCGTGAAGCGGCGTCGATCCTCGCTAGCTCAGTTCTTCGCCACTGCCCTTCCGCTCCTTGCGGGCGGGCTGCCGGCCTGCGCTCCCTCGCCATCGGCGATGACCGGGGCCAGCGGGGAACGCCCGCCAGCGCTCACCGTCCTGCGCGGCCCGCTGTCCGATCGCTTCACGGTAAGTGGCGAGCTGGAAGCCATCCATTCTGAGAAGCTGCTGGTGCCGCGGACCCCGGACGGCCTGCTCAAGCTGGCCTGGATGCGCGACGACGGCGAGCAGGTGCAGGCCGGCGACAAGCTGATCGAGTTTGACACCTCGTCGTCCGATCGCGCCATCGAAGAGAAACGATCCGCGCTGGCCCAGCGCGAAAACGAGCTAAAGCAAGAGCAAGCCCTGGCCGAGCAGACCCTGGCCGAAAAAGGCATGGCGGTACAGCGCCAGCGGGCCACGCTGAGCAAAGCCGAGATCGAAGCCAAGGTCCCCCCGGATCTCTATCCGCGACGAGAGTACGAAGAGCGCCGCCTGCGGTACCTACAGGCCCAAGATGGCCTGCGCAAGGCGGAGGAGGAGCTGGCTGGCCAGAAGCGCGCTACCGAGCTAGAGCTCAAGGTCAAGGGGCTCGCGCTGGCTCGCGCTGAGCAGGAGCTCAAGGACTTGAGCAGCCGACTCAGCGCGCTGCTGCTGCGGGCCCCGCGGGCCGGCCTGCTACAGATTGCGCTCAATCGGCGCGAGGGACGGCGCTATCTCGTCGGCGACTCGGTCTACTACGGCAACAGCGTCGCGTCATTACCTGACCTTTCGTCGATGCAGATCCGGGCGCGGCTGAGCGATGTCGATGATGGCGCGGTGCGGCCGGGCATGGCTGCTGAGTGCATCCTTGACGCCTATCCCGAGCGCCGCTTTCGCGGCCAAGTGCGCGAGCTAAGCCCCATCGCGCGCGTCGAAGGCCGAGACAGCCAGCGCCGCTTCTTCGAAGTCATCGTCAGCTTGGAGCACACCGAGACCTCGATCATGCGCCCCGGCATGTCGGTGCGCGTCGAGGTCCTGCGTCGCACGCTGCCGGCCACCCTGCAGATTCCCCGCGCAGCGCTGAGCTTCCGATCAGATAGTGGCGGCTCCACCGTCCAGCGCGCCGATGGCCGCAGCGTGGCCGTAACCATCGAGTTCTGCGAGGAGCTGAGCTGCGCCATCCGCGAGCAACCCGAGCTCTCTCCTGGCACCGAGCTCCGTCCCGCGTCGCCATCGACGGACGGCCGACGATGAGCAGCCTTCGTCGCTGTGCCTGGCCCGCCATCTTCGCGATGAGCCTGGGCTTGCTCTCCTGCGAAGGGCGCCAGGCCGACCCATCCACCGTTGTGACCGTCGAACAGAAAGATCTGGTGCTGGAGGTCCCGGTGCACGGCCAGCTCAAGTCTCTGGACTTCGAGGCCATCAATCCACCCGGCGATGTCACCCAAATTTGGCAGTTCAAGATCCTGCGCGTGCTCGCTGAAGGCACAACGGTGCGCGCTGGGCAGGAGGTCGTGGCCTTTGACCCCAGCGAGCTAGAAAAGCAGCTGCACGACACCGAGAGTGAGCTACGCGGCTACCTCGAAGAGCTGGGCAAGCAGCAGGCTGAAGCCAACCTCGCCGGACTCGACTCGCAGCTCGCTCTCGCCGACGCTGAGTCCAAGCTGCGCAAGGCCGAGCTCAAGGCTGACAAGCCGCGCGATCTGACCTCGCAGCAGCAGCTTGCGCTGTCGGAGATCGATCGCGGCCTAGCTGAAAAAGAAGTCGGCTACCAGAAGCAACGCGAGCACACGCGCCGGATCGGCGACCGATCCAGCCACGCCATCCTGCAGGGCCATATCGTCCTTTCCCGCAACCAGGTCGCTGAGATCGGACGCCAGATCGCGCGCCTGTCGGTGAAAGCGACGCGGGGTGGTACCGTCATCTACAAGGCGAACTGGCGCGGCGAGAAGCGCAAGGTCGGCGACTCGGTGTGGCAGGGCGAGACCCTGATCGAGGTCGCATCGCTAGAGCGCATGGCTGCCCAGGGGCAGGTCGATGAGGTCGATGCCAGCCACATCGCCGTCGGTCAGCCGGTTAGCCTGCGCCTCGAAGCCCATCCCGACAAAGCCTATCCTGGCCGCGTCGTGCAGGTCGCCAACTTGGTGCAGAGCGAGTCGCCCGAGTCGCGCAACAAGGTCTTGTCGCTGGAGATCACGATCCTCGAAAGCGATGCCCTGCTGATGCGACCCGGGATGCGCTTTCGCGGCCGCATCGAGACGGCTCGGCTGCCGAGCATCCTGCAGATCCCGCTCTCCGCCGTCGAGAGCACGCCGAGTGGCCCGATCGTTCGCGTGGCCACGGCACGCGGTGGTGAAGAAAGGCGAGCGCTCCAGCTCGGCCGCCGCAGCGCCGAGATCGTCGAGGTTCGGGCCGGTCTGCGCATCGGCGACAAAGTGCTCCTGCCGCTCCCTCCGCAGCGCGCCGGCTCATCGGGCGGGTCGGGAAAAAAGGGAGAGCCGGGGGGACCATGAGGGCCACTCCAGATACCACGCGCTCTGCAGCCTGGCTCTGGCTGCCTGCGCTGCTGATCGCGCTCTTCGGCTGCCGCGGCGCCGCAGACAGTGCCGATCTGCCGGTGTTTCAGGTCAAGCGACAGACCTTCGCGCGGGTGATTCCTGCCGAGGGGCAGCTCAAGCCGGTGCGTTCGACGGCGATCACCGTGCCGCCGGATGTCCCCTACAGTCTGCGCATCACTTGGCTGGCGACCGATGGCGCGACCGTGAAGGCCGGCGATCCGCTGGTGCGCTTCGATGACACCGAGCTCAAGTCGCGACTGCTCACCGCCCAGAGTGCTGAGGCAACCGCCGATGCCAAGCGGCAAAAAGAGCAGATCCTGCAGCGGCTCTCGGCCCAGGATCACCGTCGCAGCGTCGAGTCAGCCGAGCGCGATCTGTCGCTCTTGCGCACCTTCCAAAATCGCGACCCCGCCCTGTTTGCTCGCGACCGCATCATCGAAGGCGAGATCGATGCACAGCAGCAGCAGGCCAAGGCCAACCACGCCCAGGGCAGCGAGCGCGTTGAGCGCCAGATCAGTCAGAAAAAGATCGCGCTCATCGATGTCGAGGCCGAGCGCGCCAAAGTACAGATTCACCGCACCGAAAAGGGGCTGCGCGCCCTGTCGCTGCGTGCCCCCCACGACGGCATCTTCACGCTGCGCCGCCCCGCTCCAGGCGAAATCCTGCGCGTCGGTGATCAGGTCACACGCAGCATGTCGGTGGGCGAAGTATCGACGATCGATCCGATGGAGGCCGAGGTGTTCGTGCTGGAAGTGGAAGCGGCCGGTCTAGTCGTGGGTCGCAAAGCCGAGATCGCGATTGAGGCCCAGCCCGACCGCGTCTTTGCCGGCCAGGTGAAGCAGATCGAGACCGTGGCCAAGCGCCTATCGTCCCGCTCGCCGACGCAGTATTTCGGCGTCACGCTGAGCCTGGGGCAGACCGACCCGACGGTGATGAAGCCGGGACAGCGGGTCCAGGCGCGGCTCTTTTTGGCTGAACTACAGACGCTGGTGGTGCCCCGCCCGGCGCTGCAAGAGAGGAAGGGGAGCTGGGTGGTGTTTCGCCGCGATGCCCGCGGTCGCTTTGCCGAGGTTCCCGTGACCCTGGGACCTGCGACCGCTGGACTGGCCGCCGTGACGGCAGGCCTTCAGGAAGGCGACGTGGTTGCGCTGCGCCCGCCGGGCAAGAGCCTCAGCGAAACCGGCCACCCCCCAAACCCTGCCAAGCCTTGACCGATTACGCACAAGCTCCGCCGAGCCGGGCTGGCTCGCCGCGGGAGATGGATCGTCATGCAAGCATCCGATGCCTTCTTGTTCGCCCTCAACAACCTGTCGTCGCGCCGACTGCGCACTGGGCTATCGACCCTGGGCATGATGTTCGGCGTCGCCGCGGTCATCGCCATGCTGTCGATCGGCGCCGGAGCCGAGCGCCAAGCCCTGGCCGTGATCGAGCACCTGGGCGTGCACAACATCCTGGTCCGCGCCAAAGACGTGCCGATCAACGAACGAACCGAGGTGCGCAAGAAATGGATGGGCCTTAGCAGTCGCGTAGCCACCGCGATCAGCGAAGCCGTGCCGCACGTGGCCTCGGTTGCCCCCAAAGCCAAGCTGACGCCGCACAAGATCATCGCCGACGGCCAGAAGACCAGCGGCAGCGTCTTTGGCGTCTCGCCCCGCCATGTCGAGGTGACGCGCCTGAGCCTTAGCGAAGGCCGCTTCCTCGACGATCTCGATGAGCGCCGGCATGCCCAGGTCTGCGTCATCGGCGCTGGTGTGCGACGCGATCTGTTCGTGACCGGCGAAGCGGTGGGCCGCTACATCAAGGTCAACGATGTCTGGCTGCGCGTGGTCGGCGTGCTAGCCCGCGATCGGTTGAGCGGCAGCGACTCCTCCCAGCTCAGCGGCAGCGAGCGCGATAGCGAGATCTATGTGCCGATGTCGACCCTGCTTCAGAAGTTCGATCGCGATCCGCTGGACGCTCCGCTCGTCGAGCTGGTGGTGCGCCTGGACGGACAGGTCGCCGCCGCCGAAGCCGCTGCGCAGATCCGCAGCTTGCTGACTCAGCTCTCGGGGGGCGCCGAGGACTATGAGCTCGTCATCCCCGCTGCCCTGCTCGCCCAACGGCAGGAGACGCAGCGCATCTTCAGCATCGTCATGGGCTGCATCGCCGGAATTTCTCTTCTGGTCGGTGGCATCGGCATCATGAACATCATGCTGGCCTCGGTGTTCGAGCAGACACGCGAGATCGGCGTGCGCCGCGCAGTCGGCGCCCTGCAGCGCGACATCCTGGTGCAGTTCTTGGTCGAGTCGTTCTTGGTCGCCTGCACCGGAGGTCTGCTCGGCGTCTTGGTCGGCATCGGCATCTCCTCCGCCGTCGCCACTTACGCTGGCTGGCCGACCGTCATTACCCCACTCGCGGTCCTCCTTTCGACCGGCGTATCGGGCGTAGTCGGCCTCTTCTCTGGCCTATATCCAGCACTGCGGGCCAGCCGCTTGGACCCCATCTTGGCGCTGCAGCACAGCTAGGACGCTCGATGTCGCAGGCCCGAACAACGCAGCTACCGCCCTCGCCTCCCGCAGGAGTTCTGATGCGATCCCCGCGTCGTACGCCTCTCCGTTTGCGCCACCTCTCCCCTGCTGGCATGGCGCTGCTTCTTGTGGCTTTCCTCAGTCACACCACAGCAGCTGATCCCGCCATCCCCTATGTGCCACCGGACTACCTACGTCAGCGGCCACCGCTCCCGCAGTCGCTCGCGGATCGTCCGCTGCTCTCGCTAAGTCTGCAGGACGCGATCCTCACGGCGCTGCAGAAGAACCTGCAGCTCTCGCTGGCGCGCGAGCGCGTCGCCGCCGTGCTGCTATCGCGCCGCATCGCCCTCGCGCGCTTCGAGCCACTGCTCAGCGGCTCGTTCTCGCAGAGTACGTCGCAGTCACCTCCTCTCACCGCGCAGGAAGGCAGTGCTGGCCAGGTGCTGCTGTCGACCAGCTACCTGTGGAACCTCGGCCTCCTTCAGCGCTTGCCGACCGGGGGACAGCTGAGCCTGGGCTTTAACAACAGTCGCTCCGACAGCACGCTTGGTACCGCGGTCGCGCCGCTCCTTTATCGCTCGACGCTCTCGCTGAGTCTGTCGCAGCCACTGCTGCGCGACTTCTCGTTTGATGGCCGCATTCAGTGGGCGCCCGTGATGCAGGCCGAGTTCGACAGCGAGAGCGAGCGCGAGACGGCCCGGCTGCGCGCGATGATGACGGTGCGCGCGACCGAAGATGCCTACTGGAATCTCGTCGGCAGCTGGCGCAGCTACGAGGTCGTGCTGGGAGCGCAGCGCCTGGCCGAGCAGCAGCTGGCCCTGACGCGCCGACAGATCGCAGCCGGTGTGTTGCCCGACTCCGATCTCATCAACGTCGAGGGTACGCTCGCTCAGCGGCAGCTTGCCGTGGTGCGAGCTGAGACGCAGATCGAGGCCGCCGCTGATCTTCTGCGCGGCGTGCTGAACCAGCCCTTTACTGACTGGCAAAGGCCGCTCCTGCCGATCGATGCGCCGAGCTTTGTGCACGTCGACATCTCGCTCGATCAGGCGGTCGAGCGAGCGCAGTCAGCGCGGCCAGAGCTCAAGCAGGCGCGCATCCAGCAGCGCAAGATCCTGCTCGATCTAGAGGTCGCGCGGAACCGCCTGCTGCCCCAGCTAAATGTCGCAGGCGATGTCGGCACCGTCGGGCAAGACGCTGACTATGGCCGCGCCCTCGGCCAGGTTGGTGAACGCACCGCCTGGCAGTGGCGCATCGGTGCTGATCTTTCGTGGGCTCCGCTCGGCCTTGAAGCGCGCGCCAACATCCGACGCATCGAGTCCTCGCTGCGCCAGGCGGGGCTTAGCCGCGAGGCGGCGCTGCTCGATGTGCGGGCGCAGCTACGCATGGCCCTGCGCAACATCGACACCGCGGAGAGGCGGCTGTACGCCGCGGCCCGGGCTCGCGATCTCAGCGAGCGCAGCCTGGAGGTCGAGCAGCGCCGCTTCCTCAATGGATTGTCGAGCAACTTCTACGTCGCACAGCGTCAGGCGGACGTGGCGCAGGCGCGACAGGACGAACTAGAAGCCCTGCTCCAACATGAGAAGGCGCGCTCCGAGCTCCAGCTTGCGATGGGGGATCTTTTAGAGTCGCGTCAGCTTCGCTTCGAGCTGCGCCGGCCCTGATCTACAGCTCTACAGCGCACCGCGGGCGATGACCTGCGCCAGGCTCTCGGCTTGGATGCCTGGAAAGCGCGCGTTGTGGATCTCCCCCAGCAGACCCTCACCGCTCCACAGCCCACGTGCGTACTGCAGCGGCAACCAGGCGTAGATGTTCTGTGGCTCGGCCGCCAGCCGACGCGCGATCTCGGCATCGAGATCCGCCAGCGAGCCCTGCCGCTGCAGAGTCAGCGCCCGACCGTGGATCGACTCCCAGGCCTTGGCAAAGGCAAAGACGTCCGCCCGCTCACCCCGCACGAACAAGCGACTCGGCAGCGACTCTTCGGAGAGCGCCGCGGCGGCAACAAAGCGTGCCGTGTCCTCCCAACTTGTCCAGTCGATCGGCACCTGACCATCGCCGTAGTAGCGCACCACGCCGGCCCCCGGATCGAACATCCCCAGGAAACCCAGGACACCGCGATCCGCAAAGACGCCTTGCAGCACGTGTACCACTTCAAACGTCGGGCTGGTCTCGGCATCGGCAAGCTCGGCCGCGCGTCGCCGCCAGTCCGAGTTGACGTTGATGCCAGGGGGCAGCGTAAAGAAGTTGAATGAGTAGTCCGAGGGGATGAAGCGCCGCGCCCCCGCCGCCTTGGCCGCAAGGAGCAGCCGCTGCTGGCCCTCGATCAAGACCTCCGGGCCGCCCTGCAGCGTCGAGACCACGGCCCAGGCTCCGGCCACCGCCGCCTCCTGTTCGGCTGGGCCGGCGGTCGCGACATCGTAGGCCTGCCAGGTCAGCCGGGGGTGCTGCACGGCCGCGATCTCGGGCTTCTTGGGATCGCGCACCAGCGCCCGCACCTGGACATCAGATCGAGAAAGAAGAGCATCCACCACGAGACGACCCAGCTTGCCGGCCGCCCCGACCACGACGATGAGCTTGTTATTCATATTCAAAGCGTGCCGCCCCGCCGTCGGGAAGACAATGCTCTACTGCTGGACGCTTTGTCAGGCTATGCTTGACAATGTGATTGTCCCTAACGACCTCTTGCTCTTCGCTTCGGTGGTTTCAGAAGGCAGCTTCACGGCGGCTGCGCGCTTGCAGGGCATTACCAAGCAGAGCGTGTCCCAGCGAATCAGCCACCTTGAAGAACAGCTGGGCGTTCGCCTGCTCGAACGCACCACCCGCCGCCTACGTCCAACCGAGGCCGGCCGCCGCTACTTCGATCGCTGCCGGGCCATCGTCAGCCAGATCGACGACGCCAACCGCGAAGCACAACAGCAGCAGCGCGAGCCGAGCGGCCTCCTGCGCTTGTCCACCCCCACCCTGTATGGCCGACGCTATCTGGCGCCGGTTCTGGCCAGCTATCTCGCCCGCTTCCCGCGTGTACGGATCGAGCTCGTCCTGGCTGAGCGCCGCGTGAACCTCATCGACGAAGGCTTTGATCTGGCGATCCGAGTTGGCCCCCTAAACGACTCGACGCTATCCGCCCGCCGACTGGGTGAAGGCTATGTCTACTACGTCGCCAGTCCGGCCTTTATCGCGGCCCACGGCCTGCCCAGTCCCGCCGCGCTGGCCCAGCTGCCCTGCATCGGCATGCAGCCCACCGAAAACTGGGAGGTCGCCGGCACGCGCTACAAGCTCCAGCCACGGCTCGTCGTAAATGATCTGGAAGTGGCCTGCGATGCCGCGGTCTCGGGGGTCGGCATCGCGCACGTGCCGTCCATCGTCTGCGCGGAGGCGGTACGCGCCGGTCGCCTGCGCTTGCTATTTGGACCAGATGGCAGGCTGAGCCGGCCGGTTCACGCGGTGTTTCCTAGCCGACGTCAGCTCTCGTCGAAGGTGCGCCATTTTCTGGATGCGCTGACTGCGCAGATTGCGCCGATGCTGCCGCTCGATGACCCCGAGCGCACACCGCGCCGCGTCAGCGAACGCAGCCGCAGCGTCTAGGCTCGCGTTCCCACAGATCGCGAAGCCCCCGTCGGAAACCCCTGTGATAGGCTGAGCACAGAGGCCCCAATGCCGGTCGATCCTGCGGAAAACAATGCGTGGCGTTCTTTGGCCAAGGGACTTTCGCTGCCGTACGACATCCCGGTGGTGCGCATCCCCGATCTGCACGCGGCCCTTTTGGATGGCACGCGCTTCGCGTGGGATCGCGAGCCGTTTCTCGACTGGTTTCACACGCACTTCGCTGGGGCCGATATCGACCCGCGCGAGGTGTATCCCGAGTGGCGCTTCAACCATCAGGTCGAGCCCGACGGGCAGAGCGGCTTTTCGACCGCCGGCCGCAACTCCTTCCTGTGTCTGTACGCCAAGCTCAAGCACGAGTCGCTGTGGGACGAGGTGTCGACCGTGCGCTGGGTCGGCGAGACTGGCGAGATGACCTTCTTTCCTCGTCGCGGATCGCGAGGACAGCAGGAGCTTCTGCTCTCGCGCGGGTATGGCGACTTCTGGCTCGCCGGCAAGGACTCGCCGTGGGGCGTGCGTTGCCGTTTTCGCGGCGCCCAGCTTCACTTCCGCGGCTTTGACCGCGCCGACGACCCCGACAACGTCCACATCGATCTGCACAACCCCGGCGATCCCCAGGATGGCGAAGCCACCGGCCCGCTGGAACAGCTTCCCGACGCCATCGTCCACATGATCGAAGACCTGCACCATCGCCGCAGCTCACACACCTGGCCGCAGCTACGACAGGCCCTGCAGGATCAGGGCATCTGGCTGCCGCCGCTCGTGCCCTAGCTCACGGTCTCCTCCCTAAACTTCGTGACCTCTCGCCCCCCGCTCCGCTGACGCTGTTCGTGCCAAGAGAGACCCCGACATGACGACTGAACGACCCCTGGCCGGGATCCGCGTGCTGGAGCTCGGCCAGCTCATCGCTGGCCCCTTCGCCGGCACCTTGCTTGCCTATTTTGGCGCCGACGTCATCAAGGTCGAAGCCCCCGACGGCGATCCCCTGCGGGGCTGGCGCGTCGTGCAGGAGGGCACTTCGCTGTGGTGGCGCAGCCTCTCGCGCAACAAGCGCTGCATCACGCTGGACCTGCGGCAGCCCGCCGGCCAAGACATCGCGCGCCGCTTGGCCGCCACCTGCGACGTCGTCATCGAAAACTTTCGCCCCGGCGTTGCCGAGAGCTTCGGCATCGGCCCCGCTGACATCAAGGCCCTAAACCCGCGCGTCATCTACACCCGCGTCTCAGGCTACGGGCAGACCGGACCCTACGCGGCTAAGCCCGGCTTCGCCTCGGTCTGTGAGGGCCTGGGCGGCCTGCGCTACATCACCGGCTATCCCGACCAGCCGCCGGTGCGACCCAACCTTAGCCTCGGCGATAGCCTGGCGGGGCTGCACGCCGCCTTCGGCATCTTGCTGGGCTTGTATCACCGCGATCGACTGCGCCAACCTTCGTCTGAAGACGCGCCGCCTGCCGGAGGACAAGTGATCGATGTCGCGATCTACGAGTCGGTCTTCAACATGATGGAGAGCCTAATTCCCGAATTCGACACCCAAGGTGTCGTTCGCGAGCGCGTCGGCTCGGCGATCAGCGGCATCGTTCCCAGCAACACCTACCGCTGCAGCGATGGCGTGTATGTGCTCATCGGCGGCAACGGGGACTCGATCTGGCAACGGCTGATGACCGCGATGGGCCGGCCCGATCTAGCGGCCGATCCCCGGCTTTCAAGCAACGCTGGGCGCGTGCAAAATCGGGCCGAGGTCGACGCCGCGATCTCGGCCTTTGCCGCCAGCCTGCCCGCTGCCGAGGTCGTGGCCAAGCTGGAAGCCGCCGCCGTCCCGGTCGGTTTGATCTACAGCGCCGCCGACATCGCCGCCGATCCCCATTACCAGGCCCGCCAGATGTTCGAGTCCGTCGAGGTCAACGGCCGCCCGCTTCGCCTACCCGCCATCGTGCCCAAGCTGTCCGACACGCCCGGCAGCACGCGCTGGGCCGGCCCCGACCTCGGCAGCCACACGCGCGAGGTGCTGAGCGAGATCCTTGGATTCGGGGATGCGGACCTCGAACGGGCCCAGCGCGACGGAGTCATCTAAGGCGCCGCGCCCGACTTGCCGCACGCGGGGCGGCCGTGCTACGGCGGGGTGCGTGTTCACCACAACCAGCGACGATCTGGTCTCGTTCGGTGAGGGCCTGCTGGCCATCCTTGATCGCGGCAGCTTCACCTCGACGTACAAGTATGCGGTGCTGATGGCGCTGCTCGATCTGGCGCTGGAGAGCACGCAGAAGGACGGCGCAGCGCCGACAATGGTGACGACGCGACAGCTGGCGACGCGGGTCATCGAGCTGTACTGGCCGCAGACCAAAGAGTTTGCCGAGACCGATATCGGGCGCGTCCTGGGGCAGAACCTGCCGCAGCGCGACAAGCGAGATCAAGCCGAGGTGCTGCGTCGGATCCAGAAGTTCCGCGAAGACCACGCGGGGCGCGCATCCCCCCATCGGGCTCGTCTGGAAGCAAAAGAAGCTTGGGAGGCGCTGCTCACCGAAGTCGAGTGGAAGCTCGTCGAGATGCCGCTGCCGCGGCTGCAGACCATCGGGGGCCAGCCGCGGCCCTTTCTGTATCAAATCAACTGGGGCACCGACATCAGCCGACGACACTTCAAGTCGAACGAGTTCGACAATCGCATCCTGTTTATGCCCGGCGCCGCTGAGCACATGGTCCGCTTGGCCGGACTCTTGCGGCCCCTCATCCAACGCGAGTGGTCGTCGCTGGTCGCCCGCTGGAATGGGCTGCCCAGCGCCCGGCTGGAGGACTTCCTATTTGGCGTCGATCGCAGCGAGCTAGCGAAGGTACGAGTGCCGCTCTTCGATCTGCAGGAGGCGCAGTGTTTCTATTGCGCCCGAGCGCTTAAGGCCGACGCGATGGAGGTCGACCACTTCATCCCCTGGGCCCGCCATCCCAATGACGCCATCGAAAACCTCGTCGGGGCGCACGCTGGTTGCAATGCCTCCAAGAGCGACTACCTGGCGGCACCACGACACCTTGAGCGCTGGGTCCACCGCCTGCAAACACACGCCGACGTCCTGCGACAGATCGGGGAGGACACCCTGTGGGAATCGGCCGCCCCCACTACATTTTCCATCGCCCGCGGCATCTATCTGCGCCTGCCGGAACAGACGCCGCTGTGGGAAGCCAGCCAGCACTTTTCCGCCGCTTCTCGCGCCGAGCTACGCAACCTGCTGGCTGCCTAGCTGCACAGCAAGGAACTGCGTGCCCCGCGCCATCGACGTGACGTAAAGTGCGTCGCGATCTTCACCTCATGTCGAAGCGAGAAATCCTCCGTCGGTTGCTCTTTTTGGCCTTCGCCATCGCCTTGGTGGCGCCCATTTTCGATCAGCCGTTTGCCTATCCCAAGGGCTACGACTTCCGCTACTTCATCGCCTGGATCGAGGCGGGACGACGCAGCCTGCTGTGGTACGGCGACTTTCCGCTGTGGAATCCCTGGACCTGCGGCGGCCAGGTCTATCTCGCCAATCCGCAATCGACCATTGCGGCCCCGACCTTCGCCTTGGCGCTGCTGTTTGGCACTGCGCTCGGCACCAAGCTGATGCTGGTCAGCTATCTGTTCTTTGCGCAGGACGGCATGTATCGGCTGGCCCGTCAGCTCGACCCCGCGCTAGATGCCGATGGGGCGATGCTGGCGGCGCTTGTCTTTGGCGGCAGCGGCTGGTTCGGGCTGCACCTATCGAGCGGTCACCTCAACTTCGCCGGCGCCGCGCTGTTCCCCTATCTCTTGCTCTGTCATCGGCGAGCGCTCACGGCCTGGGAGTGGTCGATCCCGCTCGGTGCGCTGATGGCCTGGATCGTTGGGCTGGGTGGAACTTCGACGGCGGCAATGGCCACCATGCTGCTCTCGCTGTCAGCGCTCATCGAGATCCTGCGGCGCCCCAGCCTGCGCCCGCTGTGGGTGCTGTTGCTCGCTGCGCTCTGCTCCCTGCTAATTGGGGGTGCGCGCCTGCTGCCGGTGTTCGAGTTCGTCCGCGACCATCCGCGGCCGATGTTCGAGACCGATCACAACCCCGTGCCGTTCCTGCTGCGCAACGCGCTGATCTGGCAGGGCGTGCAGGCCGTCGCAGGCAAGCGCTACTGGTTCCACGAGTACGGCTGGAAGCTGCCCTATGTTGCGGCGCCGCTGCTACTGCTGAGCCTGCGCTGGCTGCGATCGAGCTGGCAGCTTTGGCTGCTGTTCGCCTCTGGTCTTGCCATCGCGGCGGGAGCGGCCTGGCCCTACGGCCCGTGGTGGCTGATGAAGCACCTGCCGCTGTTCAAAGATCTGCGCGTGCCCTCGCGCTATGTGCTGCTCTGCGCGCTGGCTGCGGCCCCACTCGTCGGTGTGACCGCGCAGCGCCTGCTCGCCGGACGTTCGTTTCGCAAGCCCGCGATGTGGGCACTCGGCCTGCTGTGTGCCGTCGAGGCCATCGCCTACAGCGGCTGGCTTTACCGCGACACCTTCGCCCTCGACATGACGACAAGTCGCGCCCCCTTTCACCAAGTGCAGGGCCACTGGCAGCAGATGTTGAGCGAGATCTTGCTCAACCACGGCGTCATCGGCTGCGATGAAGAATCGCCCCTGCAGCGCGCTGCGACACTCGATCTCGGAGACGTGCCGCAGGCCCGCATGGCCGATCCCTCGACGGGCAGCGTCGTGATTACCCGTTTTTCGCCCAGCCGCCTGGCCCTGCATGTCGAGGCCAGTTCGGAGTCCCTGGTCCTTATCAACACCAACTGGAACGAGCACTGGCACAGCAGCCGCGGTGAGATCGTGAAGTATGGCGACAAGCACCCGCGCGATCGCGACGGCGGCCGACTCGCCGTCCGCCTCCCCCCGGGCTCGCACGATCTGGTGGTCAGCTATCGTCCCCGCTCCTTTTCGATCGGCCTCGGCTTCTCGCTGTTCGGCGGAGCCACCCTCGCAGCGCTGTTCGCGTGGCAGCAGCGGCGACGACGGCGCGCCTAACGAGAACTCTCCAAAGACCACTCGGTCGCGCAGTCTTGCGGCCCCTGCGGAAGCGGTGTCCGGGCGTGGGCAGAAACGACGCATGGCATGGCCATCTGTGGACATCTACCGTCGCTGTCTGTTGGCTATCCTGCATCTGTCGACCACACCGCGCACGGTGGACGGCAAACGGGGGGGCCCTATGGCGAAGCAAGACATCGAACTTCTGGGTGTGTTCCTACAGTCGCTGGCTGCGGCCTGCGTGAACCTGCAGATCATCGCCCGCGATCAGGCAACCGCCATCCTCAGTACGCAACCACAGCTGTGGTATCCCGCGGCGCACTACATCGACTTCTTGCAGTCCTTGTCGCAGCGCTACGAACACTTCGAGCCGATCAAGGAACGCATCGGCGCCGAGATGATGCGCCTGTGGTACGAGCACGGCCCGGGCCGGACGGTCATCGAGAGTGGCGTCGGTTTCTTGCGCTATCAGACCAGCTCTGCCGGCTATCACAGCGTCGTGCGCGGCCCGGCTGCTGACATCGGCGCATTCAGCCTGGAAGAGCTCGACGAGGCGGCGGGGCGGGCTCGCGTCCGCAGCACCTCGCCCTTCGATCGCACGATGGAGCGGGGCATCTTGCTGGGCGGCATGGGCCTGACCTCTGACCTCGTTTACATCGATGTCGACAACGCGGCCGATCCGTCGCTGTTCCACATCGAGTTTCACTAACCGCGACCCCATGCCGCAGCCGAACAGGCACTGCCCGGAGGCCACGCCATGACGGCCAACCGCATCCTCCACGCGCACGACATTCTGCAAGCCGAGACCCTGGCGCCAGACGCCACGCTGCAAGGGGTCGAACTGCAGCGCGTCTTCTGGGCGCTGCGCGGCATGAAGAAAGACCTCGCTCGTCGCGAGCAGTTCTGGGCCGCCACCAACGACAACCTGGCCGCCGCGTATCGCACGTTAGAAGAACGCAGCGAAGAGCTGCGCAAAACCCGCGAGGCCCTGCTGCAGCTCAACTTGAACCTAGAGCAGCGAGTAGCCAAGCAGGTCGACGAGATCATCGGACGCGCCCGCCAGATCGAAGCGCTGAACCTGCAGCTTCAGCAGCGCGTGCACGAGCGCTCGCGCGAGCTCGCCGCCGCCCTGCATCGACTGGCTGGCGACCAGCGTCTGCGTCCACTGGGAGCCGGCGATCTCTTCGCCGGTCGAACGCGCATCCGCCGAGTCCTCGGTCGCGGCGGCATGGGCACCGTCTATCTCGGCGACGATCTGCTGACCGGCCTCCCCGTCGCCATCAAGCTCATGCATCCCGGCCTAGGCCCCGACGCCGCCGCCCTCCAGCGCTTCTTCTGCGAAGCCGCCGCCGCCTCCGCCATCAGCCACCCCGGCGTCGTCAAGACGCTGCATGTCGACGTCACCACCGACGGCCAGCTGTACCAGATTATGGAATACGTGGACGGCCTCGACCTCGCTACCTACGCCCAACAAACCGCCCTCTCCATCCCCGCCTGCACCCGCCTCGCCGCCACCCTCGCCACCGCCCTCGCCGCCGCCCACGCACGCGGCGTGGTGCATCGCGACCACGCCCGAAAAAACAAGATCTGTTCCCCAAGCGACGACACCGCCACTCACCGACGGAGAACAGACCATGCGCACGCACTCCCCGCACTAGCTCGCACAGCGCAGCGCCCGACACATGCCCAAAGCTGATCAAGCAAGCCCGGCGCTGTCTGTGCCTATGTAGACAAGCACTCCGTGCTGCCGGGGTTCAGGGCCCGATGCTGGTTCCACAGACCCTCGGTGATGAGGCGGAGGAGAGCGGCGTTTCCATGCTATGACCTCCCCCGGAGGTCGCTCATGGCTAGTCACCGTCTGAAAGTTGCTGTTCCGAATGACCGGCGCTTGGTCGTGCAGTTGCCCGATGACATGGAGCCGGGCGAGGTCATCGTCACGTTGCATCAGACGAAGCGCTCGCTGGCGCGCGCGAGTGACTTTGAGTTTCCGACGCTGCACGTCAAGGAATGGCCGAAGGAGTGGGGCAGCCTGCGCAGGGAAGAGATGTACGGGGATGATGGACGCTAGGGCGGTCTTCATCGACACCAACGTCCTTGTCTATGCGTCGGTCGTCGAGTCACCGTTCTGCCTGCGGGCGCGGGGGTTGCTCAAGCGGCTAGAGTCGGGCGCGTCGGAGCTGTGGGTCAGTCGGCAGGTCATTCGCGAGTTCCTGGCGCAGCTTACGCGCGCACCGCAGGCCGAGTTCGCGCACCGTGATCTCATCGCTGCGCTGTCGGACTTTGAGCACCGCTACTGCGTCGCTGAAGATCACGCGCTGGTCACACATCAGCTTGTCTTGCTGATTAGCCAAGTGCCGACCGGCGGCAAACAGATCCACGACGCCAACATCGTCGCGACCATGCTCGCCTACGACATCCCGCAGCTTGTCACGTTCAACGTCGAGGACTTTCGTCGCTTTGCCGGGTTTGTCGACGTGGTGAATGCTGCGGCTGCCGCGTAAGCCTGCCGTCGTCCCGACAGAAATTCACCCCGTGCTAAGAGCGCCTATCAAAACCTGTTGCCATCGGCCGCGTCGGTCGTCGGTCACGGCCAGGAGGCCGCTCGCTCCTTGCTCCTTGCCGCTGGGGTTCCTCTCGACGGTTTTGATAGGCGCTCTAAATCGTGATTCAGAAATCATTCAGCAATATGAATCGCGATTCATATTGGATTTTAATCGTTAATTCTGCCGATTCAGCATCCAGTCTACTTGCAATTAAGAAATGAATCTAACGCACAATCTGCACAGTACAGAGGACACTGCAGGACCCCACGCATTGCCTCGGCCTGGCCTCCACACGCACACTTCTCGGGCGCTGTGTCGACGCAGGCAGCGCTGAGAAGCGAGTGAACTGTAATCGTTGAAATTATTAATAATCACAGAGTGTTACCTTATCGCCATATAAAACTTCCACCTCAGCGACGGCAGCAGGTCTTTTTGATTGACTGACCTCAAACCCAGCAATGTCCTGCTCACGCGGGAGGTGCCGGGGGTGCGGATTTTGGACTTTGGGATTTCGAAGGTGTTGGGGGAGGAAGGGGGGTGGCCGGCGATGACGCAGACGGCGCAGCTGATGGGCACGCCGCAGTACATGTCGCCGGAGCAGGTGCGCGATGCGAGTACGGTGACGGGGGCTTCGGACGTGTACAGCTTAGGAGTGATGCTGTTTGAGCTTTTGTGTGGCCGGCCGCCGTTTGTCAGTGACAGCTTGGGGGCGCTGTGCGCAGCGCATATTCATGAGCAGCCGCCGTCGCTGCAGCAGCTATTTCCGGCGGTGCCAGCTGCGCTTTCGGTGGTGGTGATGCTGTGCTTGGAGAAGTCGGCGGCGGCGCGTCCGACAGCAGCTGAGCTAGCGGCGGAGCTGCTGTGCCTGGCGGATGCGATGGGTGCACCAGCGGCGGAGCAGATCCTGGCGGCACCTGGGCCAGGCAAAGAGGTCGCCCACCTTGCCACGGTTGCGCAGGAAGCCACGGCCTGCCCGGCGACGACGGAGGGCGCGAGAACTGGGACCTAGACGACGCGCGACATGTCGCTGTCGCCGGGCTTTTCGCCGATGCCCATGTGATCCCAGGCGCCTTCGTCGCCGCCGCGGGCGTGGCTGGGCTTGAGGGTGGAGGCCTGGCTGGCGTTGAGGCCGGGGTGATACTCGACGTGCGGGCGATCTTTGCTGCTCTTCCAGTCGCCGCCCCACTCCAGGCCCTGCTTCTTGGCCAGCTCGCCGTAGCGCGTCCACAGCTTGGCGTAGTCGCCCTGCTCGGGCCAGGTGATCTGCCCGGCGGCGTTGTAAAACGCGTTGTCGGTGGCGATGCCGTAGTTGTGATAGCTCTCGCCGCCTTCGGCGTTGGTGACCTTGGCGCCGCGCCGCGACCGTCCTTTGGCATAGAGATCGTTCTGGTCCTTGAAGCTGCGGAAGCCGCCCTGCGGCGCTACGCCCATGTCCATGCCCTCGCGTCGCGCTGAGCGCAGCGTGCTCTCGACCTTGCCAACAAACGTGTCGTTCATGCCGGCATCGTGTAGCTGGGCGTTGGGATCGATGTCGTGCAGATCGAGCAGCGTCCGCGCCTCCTTGCCCTCGCCTTCTTTCAAGAGCACGCGGGCGTGGACATCGTCGTAGTAGCTCGATGGCGTCTTCTCGCCGGTCAGCTGGTAGTTGCCCAAGTTGTCGACGCTGCCTGCCTCTTTGCCGGCTTTGTCGAGCAGCTTGCCATCCTTGATGCTGTAGGTCACGCCGCGCACCGATAGCTCGCCCGCGTCGGGATACTTGCGGTCGGTGAGCTTGTCGAGGCGCGCTTTTTCGGTGGCCGGATCGCGGCCTTTGTCATCGGCTTTGGCGGCGCGATACTCGGCGACACCGAGCAGGTATTCGTTGGTGGCGGCATTGGGCGCGGCTTCTAGCTGCGCGAGCAGCGCGTTCTGATCGTCGGCCGAGAGCTTGCTGAACGACGCGTCCCCGGTGAGCTTGTTCAGGCAGCCGAGGGCGCGCGGGTTGTTAGTGAACTCTTCCTTCAGCTCGGCGGCGCTGACCTTCTTAACCGGCGTTATCGCGGCGGGCGCCGGATCGGCCTTGGCTGCCGTCGCTCCTGCGGGGGTGGCCGCGGTCCCGGGCGCGGCTTTTTTGTCATCGCCAAACGCGCTGCCAAACAGGTTCTGCAGATCCAGGTCGCGCACCTGCTTGGGATCAAACTTCAGGCTGCCGGCCGCCCCGGCGAGACTGTCGGCTGCCCACTTGACGGTGTTGTCGACCAGCTGCTGACCCGCCTCGACCCAGCCGGAAGCCTTCTTGTCGTCCTTGTGCCAGGGATCAAGCTTGGCTTCCGGTTTCTTCGCTGAATCAAACATAAGCCCTGCCTTATATTGAGAAAATCAACATGTGCTGCTCTCTATCCGACGGAGAGCTATAGTTGATCGTACCATGTCGGCTTGACTACCCGTCGGAGAACTTGGCCGCCGCTAATGCCGCCTGCCCTCTCGCTTTTTGGCGGTCGCAGCCTGCCGGCGGGGTTGCAGGGCCGACGCAGCAAGGCTCACTGTCTTGTCACCACGCGCAATGACCGGAGGTGCCAATGTCGACATTCCCCCTGCCGAGTACACGGACGCGCCGGCCTCGGACACG
>CALFYE010000071.1 GCA_937952145.1 uncultured Myxococcales bacterium | reverse complement strand
TTAAGGGAGAGGAATCATGACGGTCATCAACAACAGCGACGCGGGCGGTTCAGGCGACGCCGCGGTTTGCGCAGACCTGCTCAAGCGCCTGGGATGGTCGAGCGAGGCGATCGATAAGATCTTCGCCGGCCCGGAGAAACGCTCGATCCACGAGATTGCGGGGCCGTTCGTGGAGGCGTGGTCCGTGGACACGGTCGACGCGAGCCCCGTGCCGGAGGTTCCGAGCGAGCAAGAGGCCCCGGCGCCTGCTGAAACGGCGCCGATGGCCGACCTCGGGATTGGCCAGAAGGAAATTGCGGACGCGGTCTGGGCGAGCGTCAACGCGGGCGACCCCGTCCCGTTGGCCGCGATTGCGCGCCAGCTCAAGCACCTCCCAGGGCCATTGCAAGCCTATTTGCTGGCGGCCTCCATGGAGGTGAAACGCTACTACCAGGACCTGGTCGCGTGGAAGCGAGACTTTGATCGCGCTCAGATCGAGCGAGCCGCCCAGCGAGGGAAGGACCAGAAAGAAGGCGCGGCGCTCGCGGGAAGTGCGGTCGGCGTCGTGACCGCGGTGGCGACCGCCGCGGCCGCGGCCAATGCGGTTCCGGTAGTCGGTCAGGTTGTGTCTGCGGTGATGGCGCTGGGGCTGGCCATTGGGGTCGCCCTCACCGAAGCCAACGCTCTGCCCGTGCGCAAGGCCGAGGAGCAAGTCCGGCCCGGCTACGAGGGCGTAAGTGTCTTTTGGGGCTTTCCCATCGAGGCCGCGACCAACCCGTATGAGAATCCCTACCTGACGCTAAAGCAAGCCGTCGTGCAGGACGCCGTGGCATTCAGCCTGCCCGCGGTTGCTCCCCGGACTCGTTTTGATTTTGCTCCCACGCTGTCGGCGTTTCGAGAAGCCGCGCATCAGCTGGGCCTGTATCCAGAGGACGGGGAATCAACATGACCAAATACAGCTGGATGATTCATACGGCCGACGAGGAGGCCCCCGGACCCGTGGGAGATGTATATCTGTCGCTCCACGGACTCAACGCGGCGACGCGGGAGCTGAAGCTTCCAATCCGCACCTACGAGCCGGGTACCGTCGAGTCGGGGATTCTCGAAGTTCGCGCGGACCTGGGAGAGTTGCAAACGGGCTCGTTGAGAACGCAGGAATCCGAACGGACCGAATGGGCACCGGACTGGATCAGGATCGTGAACCTCTCCGACGGGCGGCAATGGACGGCGCAGGGCGGAAGCTGCGATCCCGACGGAGCCTGTCCTTTGTTTCGGTTTGCGAGGACGCGAGAGCCGCTGGCGCGCCAGCCAGTGAAAGAGGAGCTCGAAGACCTGCCTCCCTCCATGGAACGCAGTGACGCGGGCGAAAAGCAGAGCACGGAGGACTCGGTCCCAAGCGCAGGGTCTTTGGTGCGCACGTATGAGATTTTTGGCACGCGCGGGGGGCGAGTCGTCCCACTCGCCGAGATTCTTCGGTTCCGCGCCGGCGTCAAGCAGCTGTCTCCGGGCGGACACGTCTTTGTCACCGCGCAGGCGTCGCAAGGCTTCGGTCTGGGCGGCGAGCCGGGCCTTTGGGAGGACCTGTATCCGGGCGTGGACCCGGCGCTGTATGGACTGGACTCCGATAAGCCCATCCTGGCGAGCGATGGCTCGCGCGGGTGGGTCGTGAATGCCCATTACCTGGCAATGATCTTCGGCGCCGATTGGCGTCGAGTTGTGTACGGAAACTAACAGCGCCACCGTGGCGCAAGGGGGAACACATGGCACCGATTACGAAAGATGTCACGTTTGAAGTCGTAGGTCAGAACGACGACGGCACCTACAACGTCCGCGCGGTGAGCGGCGGGGGGAATCCGTATGCGGGTGGCGGCTCCTCGCCGAATCTGCCCGCGGTGACTGGCGGAGGGTATGTAGCCATGATCAATGGGCGCCGCGTCACCTTCGCTAGCGAGGCGGATGCTGAAGTGGCGGGCGTCGCGATTAGCGAGATGCGCAGCGGCGGCGCCGGGCTCCGCGAGCTGAATAGCGGCTGGAATCGCAGCAGCGGAGCCGGCGGCGGCGGCAGCAGCCCCGGCGCGCGGTTCTTGCGCGGCGGCGCCGATGCCGCCGACGCCATCACCGGCTTCTTCCGCGCCCGCAACCTGTACCAGAAGCGCGATGAGCTCTGGCGCGCGGTCTCCGCTTCCAATGTCGCCCGCGACAAGATCTCCGGCCTCAACTCACGCTACCCCGACCTGGTCCAAGGGCTCATCGACTACATGCAGGCCGAGCGCGATGTCAACGCCGCGGCCCTCGGCATTTTGGACGACCAGATCCTCGGGGTAGATGTGCAGGCGGGCACGGGGGTCGCGCGGGTCATGGCGGACCTGTGGGACGGCATGGGACGCGAGGGCTATGGGGCCGGCGGCGATGGGTTTTCGGCCCTGGCTGCAGGCGGTGTCGGAATCGGCATCGGGCTTCTTCTTTCCAGCCGCGGGCGGCGCGATCGCGGCGTCTAGAAACCAAACTTCGGATAGGGGGAATCACATGAACAAGCTAGAGACGTTAGAAGGGGTTCTTTCCGGGGCGGCGCTGGCCGCGGCGGCGGGCTTTGCACGAGAGGGTGATGAGACGCAGCGCAAGATTCGGATTGCGCGCGATGACTCGACTCGGGCCTTGCGCGAGGTCGAAGAGCTGAACACACGTGGCGAGATCATCCGATCGCGGATGCCGGTGGTCATGGACTTTGACGCAGGCTTATCGGTCGCCAACCAGCCAAACCCGGTTCCTTCGGTCACGCCGAGTACGGCTGGGGTGGGCCGTCCCGACTTGGCGGCGAACATGTCCACAGCCATCGCGGATCTGAAGTGGCCACCCAAGCCCGGTCAGTACGACGAGCGGGGCAACATCCTGGCCATCGGCGAGCTGACGGCCTTGGCCAGCGCCTTGACCTACGAGGAGGTGCGCGCCTTCCTGCAAGGCCTGGTGCAGTCCAAGCAGCCCACGCCCGCGCAGAAGATCCAGATGTTCTATGCCGCCAACGCGCTGACCTCGGCGCTGTACGGCCTCAGCCTGACGGAGGGTCAGTACCTGCAGGCGTGGAAGAGCTTCTTCTCGGGAAGTATCGGCGGTCCCACGGAGTCGGATGCGCATGGGTCGGTGACGAGTCCGCCGGTGGTGAACCTCATCGATCCGGGCCTCGTCTCGGTCGTGCCGCTGGGGCTGCCCCATCTTCCCACCTATGGGTATGCGCACCAGAACACGGACTACGTTTCCAAGTGGCGCGTCACGGTGGGCGCCAATGTCGTGGCGGACCGGGTGGCCTTTCAGATCAGCTTCGGGACCAGCCCGTGGGTGAAAGAGGGGAAGCCCTACCAGCCGGTGGTTCTTTGTTCGTCGCCGCTGTTTGCCATCTCGGCGGTGACCTCCAGCGGGTTTACTGTCAAGACGGTGCAGGGGATCAGCGCGGCGACCACGGTGGACGTAGGCTTCATGGTCGGGGCGGGATAGTCGGATTCCGGCAGGACCTTAGCCACGCGCCGAGCGAGAGGCCTCTCGGCGCGCCGGCACGTCGCTGGAAGATGCGGGAAGACCGCAGGGCTGGAGTCCGTCTCCTCGGGATCCTCGGGATCCTCGGGGGGCGGATTCCAGCTCCTGTGACCGACCTTCCCATCCACTTTAATTTGAAATGGAGGAACGAACATGCCGTCACCGATTCCGACGGGTGCGAACGCACAGTATTACGCCAATGGCAGAGGCCTGGCGCGTTATCAGGCACAAAAACCGCTGGCGGCGGACCCCGCCGCAGGCACGCCGATTTGGTGGTCCAACGAGGGAGTCAAAGATGTCTGGGCGGGCGTGCCGTCTCGCACAGGCACGGAGACGATCTGGCTCGACAATGGCGGAGCGCAGCGCCAGGTGGTGGGCGGCCCGGACGCCGCGCCAAACCCCTGGGCCAATCCGCCGCCGGCCGCGAACGGGTCAGCTCCGGCGTACCCGGTGCGCGCCGCGCCGGCGTATCAACCGCGCGCCGGCCAGACGGGACCTAGCGTCTACATCCCACCGCCGGGACCCCCTCCGGTCCCCACGGGCGGCGTCGTCATGACCTACGAGATCTATGGGCGGCTGAACGGCCGACAGATCCCGCTCTGGAAGGAGCTGAGCTTTGACGGCATGGTGTTCCATATCAAGCAGGGCGGACGGATCCTGATCAGCCACAGCCCCGCGGAGGGGTATGGATTGGGCGGCACCCCGGGGAGCTGGGCGCAGCTGTATGGGATTCGCTCGCCGGCGGATTGGGGGCTGGATCCGGACAAGGGCGTGGTGGCCTTTGATGGGTCACGTGCCTATGCGGTGCCAGGGACGCAGCTGGTAGAGATTTTCGGGACGGGCTGGCGGCAGATCGTTTACGCGTAGGCTGGTCCCCGCTGTCGAAGTTTCTCTCGCAGGGATGGGCTTGGTAAAACCGCTCACCGGAGAGTCAGCACGCGGCTCGATCGAGCTCGTTGTCGCGCTAGTTGAGCCACTTCTTTGCGCCCGGACGGTACCGGGGCGGCGGCGGTTCGAGCACCAGCCGAGCGCACCGGGACGCCAGCTCGGTGAACGTCGCAATGCAGACATCGAGCATGGCGCGCTCGGTCGGGGCAACTGGACCGACGGTGTCTGTTTCCCGAAACAGACGCTGATACTGACCCAGGCGCTCGATCACGTATTCAGGGCCCTCCTCTGCCGCGGCTTGCTTGCGCAGCGAGAGCTGCAGCCGGCTCGGCCCAAGCTGCTCATCGAACGAGAGCAGACCAAACTCGGCGCCGCCGACAAAGGTCGCCTCGAGGAGATAACGCACCATCGGAAGCTCCAAGAGCAGCCCCTCGCCGGTCCGCTGGAAGTCATGCGCCAACCAGTGAGCGGACTCGGTCGGGACTCCCAAGTCAAAGCCGATGTCGTGGTCGCCGAAGGACAGCAGCGCAGACGCATCGGTCGAGACGGCCAGGAAGGGATACACGGCGGTCGTGAGGGGGTTGCTCCACCGATAGAGCGCGAAGGAGGTCAGGGCGGATGTAGGCGACATGGCGAGCTCTCGCTGAATGGGGGTCAAGCGATGAACCTGAACATCTGACTCATAGCATCGGGGTCTGACAAGAGGTCAAGAATCGAGAGCAGGCCGATCGCTGGCGATTGGAGGTAGAGGCTCGCCGGTTGGGCTCCCCTATCGCACAGGTCCGCAGGCTGCCTACATCGTACGGACCCGAGCGCGCCGGGAGGGGCAATGCCTCAAACTAAGACGTACGGGGACGTATAGAGTGGTGAGCCGGTGGTGGGTGCCTCGGGGCGCGGGAGAGGAGCTACGTCGCTGGTACTTGGTTCTGAGGGGACCCTGATCGGGGTCGTGGCCACCGGAGCGAACCTGTGCGGAAGGGTGTGTCCTCCCGCAGTGGGTCGATTGAGGCTGTAGGTATGCGGTTTCCATGACCTTTGGTGCCCGCTCGTCAGCCTCGGAGGCGAGGGCATCTCCGGCTGTCTGATTCCAGGTACTGCAGGCTACAACCTGGCAGCAAGCATCACGTTGAGCGGCGGAAACTGGAGATCGTGAAGGGATAAGGATGACCTGCTGCTCCGAGACAGTCCTGCGCCAGTAGACTATGCGCAAATTCTGCAGTCGATTCGACCATGCCGCAATAATTGCGTATCTCTCGTGTGAATTATGCAGGAGCCCGTGACGCAATAAGTGACCCTGGGCACTGGCATGGCAAATGCATAAACATCTCGCATTCGACGAAAAGGAGATAAGTATGCGAGCTGCAAAGATTTGGCAATTGGCATGCATGGGAACCGTTTTCTTGATGGGGTGTGCGACTTCATTACCTCCATATAATTCGACACTACCAGGCAAGAAATTCTGCCATGATTTGGCTCAACAGACAGACCGTTCTTCGACAGCGTACTTAGCAACTGGTATTCTATCCACCATCGCTGCCGCGGGGTTGGTAGTTGCAGGTACAGCCATGGGCCCGGATACCTCACCAGACGCCAACTGGGCCCAGGTTAACCGTAATTCATTGACGGTCGCCGCAGGTAGCTTGATGGTTCTACCTGCGACCCTACTGCTTATGCGAAGTCAATCCGTGTCGGAAGCATCGGCGGCCGCCGGTTCGGCACTTGGTGCCCAAAGTGATGATGATGCCAGGTCACAATGTCTAGAAATCCGCGCCAAGTCGATCCGCGCCCGGGATCAGATTGCCATTAGCGCACAAAACAAGCTCGCCGAGATCAAAAAGAATATCGATGAACTCAAGGCGCAATTGGAAACAAAGAAAACGAATCTAGACGGTGCGCAAAAAAATGCTGATCAAGCAAAACAAGACGCAGCTCGAAATCCAGGGGATGCCCAAAAGAAAGAGGAGGCAGCCCAGGCAGCACAAATGCTTGAAGAGGCAAAGACCCAAGTCGAGCTGAAGAAGCAGGAAATCAAAGAGCTAGCAAAGTCATTGAATCTCGACATAAGGTAGATGGCAGAGATAGCACTTTCTCAAGTTCTTACACACTGCCACTTCTTACTCCACTAACGACGGCTGTGGCCAGACCCCTGACTCCTGATTAATCCCCTCATGCGTCTCGTCGAAAACAGGGCTTCTCATGCGTGTAGACAGCAGGGCGATGGTACCCGTCAGAAGCGGCGGCGCCAATCGTGCCGCGCGGCCCTGGCCGGTCGGCAGGGCTATTGCTCATTGATCTGTTGTCACTGCTGATTCGAGTCAGTGTTACCGCGCGTGATGTCTGCTACCGTCGCTGTATGGGCGACCGCGAACCGATAACACGCTCCGCGCTCAGCTCTGATAAACACCAAACACGTCAATTCCCCAGAGCGTTCCCTGTCACCACATTTCAGCCGATTTTTCGACGGAGATCGCCTACTGCGGCAGTGGCAACAGTGATGGTCGCTCCGTCGAGCCAGGCCGGCAAGCGTTCCGCTGACCGAGTGAGCTTGCGCGGATGCCACGGGTTCGCCGCCTTATGCCTCGGTGCCAAGTTGCGCCGCCCTCGGCGCAGATTCCCGTGTAGATGCACTTGTGAACGGTCGCCCACTGGTCGAGGTACCGGGCAAAGGTCAGGTCGGTATCGGTGGTGCTGATGGTCTCTTTGGTCTCATCGGTCATGTTGGCCCCTCGGTTGTTGACTCTGCCAGGGCTGGCGGATAGGCGAATCAGGCTCTACGCCCGGGCCCTCTCCGCGTACTGGCACAGGGGCAGACGCAGGTCTGGGTCGCGCACCCAATGTCAGACCCGTCGGTTAGTCTGGCCGCATGCATCGATGCAGCCCAGCACCACCGCTGCCAGCATCTCGCCAATCTTCACGGGAACACTGGGCCGCCACGGGGGCAGCCGCTGGAGTCGCTGCCCGCTTCCGGCCGGATGGTCCCAGGCTGGCTATCAATACGAGGCTTTCTTGACAGGCTGGGCGGAGCCAGGTTTCTAGCTGGCGGACTTAGTCATTAGTAGCTCTGCTCGTATACGGGCTTGGCCTCGATCCGCTTCGCCAACTCCGCCAGCCTCGCATCGTCGAGCTCTGCGAAGTAGTCCTGTAAGCTCTTGTGCCAAAACATGTACGCGCCGCCCTGCCGGCGAAGGAGGAGGCGAGACCGACAGTCTTCAAGAAAAGGGATGAGCCGTAGGGGCAAGCCACCTTCTCGCCATAGAAGTATTCGTAGCAAGTAGTGCTTGAGTGCCTCTCCTATCCCTCCAAACAGTCCGACTGACAGGCCACCAACCAGCCCGCTGACCAGCCCATCGACCAGCCCGTTACCATGCCAGCCGACTAGCTCGGGGGCCAGTCCGTTGCTTAGTTCACTACTCAATCCGACGTTCATGCTGCTAATCAGCCAGCTGCCCAATCCGATGTTCAGCCCGCCGACCAATCCGATGGCCACTCCCTCGTTTATTCCATTGCGTATGGATGCTCGGATTCCTTGGTTCGGCTGAGTTGATCGCTCCTTCAGCGTTCTTGCCCATCCGTTCAAGACCATGCCTATCGATGCAACAATCAGCCCGCCGACCAGCCCGCCGACCAACCCGAAGGACAGCGTTTTGTCTATCCCGATCCACGCGCCGGCCATCACACCAAACGGTACGAATAACATAGTAAATAGCCAATTCTCTCGCATTTTATTCCAAGACCAACGCAGTTCTTCAACTGGCTCTATTTTTATCGCATTCAAACCGAAGGAAAGCCCTAAGACAGGCCCGAGACCGAGCCCCAAGCTTAGCCCGATGTTGGCGGCGCGCAGATCCCGCTACTATTCGGTGAAGACCGCGGATAGAGAGCGATGAAGGCGGTGCCCAAACCTCCGGCTTGGAACTAGCGAACCCAGCTGGATCAGCGCTCTGGATCAAGGAACAACGATCTCACGGTGCAAGAGCAGGAACCGGGCACAGCGGCGTCGATTCAGCACAACGCCCGCTGGCAGGATCGGGGGCTGTGGTAAGGCAGAGGAGGGAAGAAGCAGCGACTCGACACCGGCCTGGAAACCATGCGAGTCGCTGGGAGCTTCCCAGGGTCCACCATGGGTCTCCACGCCGCAGACTGCCACGGCCTACGCCCCGGGGGAAGCCTTTGTCGTGCGGGCTGCAGGATTTGTGAGCAGCTGGGGGCGCTGCGACTGTATCGCTGCCAGCGCTGTGGCCGCGTGGTGCTGATCTGCAGCCGGTGCGACTGCGGGCAGCTGTACTGCGCCCGCGGCTGCGCCCACAAGGCCCGGCAGGAGTCGCTACGCCGCGCCGGGCAGCGGTACCAGCAAACCCTGCACGGCAAACGCAAGCACGCGGCCCGAATGCAGCGCTATCGCCGAGAGCAAAAGCAGAAAGTGACGCATCAGGCTCCCCCACAAAGCGAGCCGCCAGTACCTACGTCCCCATCCGGCGTGTCCCCTTTGCCGGAGAAGGAGGATTCCCATGTCTGTCCCCAGCTTGTGCCCATTGGGCCCCCGTCGCTTCTGCGTCCCCCTGCGTGTGCCGTCCCGGTTTGCACCCATCCCGCCGCGAGCGCCTCGATTCCAGAGGCAGCGCGTGCAACCGAGCACCTCTGCCACTTCTGCGGCTGCACGCGCAGCCGCCTGGTCCGGCGGGCTTCGCTCTGCGACCTGCGCCGCCGTCTGGTCCGGCGAGCTGCTCACGCTTCCTCGTCCCCAGGGAGCTTGCCCAGGAGGCCGCCATGATTGACTCCGAGCTGCGCGCCCGCATCGTGCGTCTGTACACCCAGGAGAAGTGGAAGCCCCACACCATCGCGACCCACTTGCAGCTGCATCACACCACGGTGGAGAACGCCCTGCGCGAAGGCGGGGTGGAGCACCCGGTGACCCCACGCCCCTCGCTGGCCGACCCCTTTGTCCCATTTATCAAAGAGTCCCTGGGCCGCTACCCGGGTCTGAGTGCCGCACGGCTGTGGAGCATGGTCAAGCAGCGCGGATACACCGGCGAGTCCGACAGCCACTTCCGCAAGATCGTGGCCCGCCATCGGCCGCGCCCCCCGGCCCAAGCGTATCTGCGCCTGCAGACGCTGCCGGGCGAGCAGGGTCAGGTCGACTGGGCCAGCTTCGGCAAGCTCGCCGTGGGGCAGGCCCTGCGGAATCTGTCGGCCTTTGTGATGGTCCTGAGCTACTCCCGCATGCTCTTTGTCCGCTTCTTTTTGGGCCAGACCCAACCCCTGTTTCTCCAGGGTCACCAGCACGCCTTTGATTTCTTTGGCGGCGTGCCGCGCGTGCTGCTGTATGACAATCTCAAGTCGGCGGTGCTGGAGCGGGTGGGCCAGGCCATCCGCTTCCATCCCGTGCTGTGGGACTTTGCCTCCCACTACGGCTACGAGCCACGCCCCGTCGCAGTGGCCCGAGGCAATGAGAAAGGGCGCGTCGAGCGCGCGATCCGCTATCTGCGGACCTCCTTTTTCCCCGCGCGCACCTTTACGAATCTGGAGGACTTGAACTCCCAGGCGCTGGCCTTTTGCCAGAACGAGGCAGCTCGGCGACGCTGCCCCGAGGACTCGACCCTTACGGTGCAGGCGGCCTGGCAAAACGAGCAGCCGCGGCTGCTCGCGCTTCCCCCCGTCCCCTTTGCCACCCAGGAGCGCATCGAAGTGCGCGTGGGCAAGACGCCCTACGTCCGCTTCGACCGCAACGATTACTCGGTCCCGCACACCGCAGTCCGTCGCACGCTGACCGTGCTGGCCACCGATGACGCCGTCCGCATCTGCCAAGACGACACGGTGCTCGCCCTGCACACGCGCTGCTGGGAGTCGGGCAAGACCATCGAGGACGCCGCCCATATCGAGGCCCTGCGCCAGCAGAAGGAGCAAGCCCGCGAGCCCGCCACGCTGCGCCGTCTGACCGTGGCGGCTCCGGCGGCCCACGCCTTTCTGCAGCGCGTGGCCCAGCGCGGCGGCGCCATCGGTCCCACCGTCGTGCGGCTGGAGCGCCTGCTGGATCTGTTTGGCGCCGCCCTGCTGCAAAGCGCGCTGGAGGCCGCCGCCCAGCTGGCGTCTCCCGATGTCCACGCCGTCCACGTGCTGCTGGACCAGCGCAAGCGCCAGCTCAGCTTGCCCCCGCCTGTAGGCGTGCACCTACCGGACGACTCCCCCTTGCGCGCACTGACGGTCACGCCGCACTCCCTGTCGTCCTACGACGCCTTGGCCAAGGAGGATTCCCATGAGTCCCGCTGATTCCTTGAACACCCGCCTCACCGCGCTGGGCCTCTATGGCCTGCTGGCCCACCTGTCCGAAGTGCACTCCCAATCCTGGGTAGAAACGCTTGTGGAGTGGGAAGAATCCGAACGCGCCTCTCGCGGCCTGGCCCGTCGAATCCGGGCCGCGCACATCGGTCGCTTCCGTCCCATGGCCGACTTTGACTGGGCCTGGCCCGACAAGATAGACCGCGACGCAGTGGAGGAGGCCTTCCGCCTGGACTTCATCTCCCAGGCCGACAACCTGGTGCTCCTGGGTCCCAACGGCGTGGGCAAGACCATGCTCGCCCAGAATCTGTGCTACCAGGCTGTGCTCCACGGCGTGCCGGCCCTGTTTACCACCGCCAGTGCGCTGCTGGCCGACCTGTCCGAGCGCCACACCTCCTACGCGCTGCAGCAGCGACTGCGTCACTACGCCCGTCCCCGGCTGCTGTGTATCGATGAAATTGGCTACCTCAGCTATGACGCGCGCGCCGCCGACCTGCTCTTCGAAGTCATCACCCGCCG
>CALFYE010000070.1 GCA_937952145.1 uncultured Myxococcales bacterium | reverse complement strand
AATGCCCTTTTCGTATCCACCTGCTTCCAGGCGCTTAAAAGCCTGCTCAAAGTGCTTCTGGGCAGCGGCTTGATGGCCACCTTTGTGTAACATGCGGCCCCACCACAGCTCGGTAAGGATGGCATTTGTGACCTGTTCGGTCTGATTGCAGATTTCCAGGCTGGTGGCTAGATGCTCCTCGGCTTCGGATCGACTTCCTTCTTGCTGCCAAAGCGCACAGCCCCACACTCGCTCGACGATTGAGTAGGACATCAAGAGGCCAGCCTCCTTGGAACCTGCTGAAAGGGAACGCGCCTTGGCGAGTGCCTCCTGACTCCGGCCGGCATTGAGCAGGATGTCGGCTTCAGCGGCTTGGAATAGGTCATCCCCGAATGTCCGTCCAAAGGACCTTCTTAGCTCAGCCGCCTGCGCACGCGAATTTAGCGCTTGCGCATGCATCCCATAGTAACTTTGCGCCCATGCGAGGTAATCCAGTAAAACATAGACGTATACCGTCTGACCTGTTTTCCTGACACCTTCGATCGATTCCTGAGCCAGCTGCATGGTCTCGGACCACTCGGCGGCCCAGAAAGAGCACACGATCCTCAGCATCAACCATGCGACGCGAGTCGTACTTTCCTGCTTGGATGGCAGGAGCAGATTGGTGACGTGGCCCACCACCTGGCGAGCCGCTTGAACCTGACCATTGGCGGCGAGCACCGCGGCCGGACACATAAGGCAGCGTATGGTGTCCGGATTGATACCAAGCACTCGTTCGACGGGGCCAAGCATGGGCTTCATCGCCTCTTTGGCCTTGCCTACTTGTCCCTGGGCGAACTCGCTCAAAGTAAAGACCTGGGCCGTCAGAATCAGCATCTCCTGATCGCCGAATTCCTGTGCAACTGGGAGCACGCGTTGAAAGTAGTGAATCGCTCGTCCGGGTTGGCCTACGTAATTGTAAATACGCCCACTGTAAAAATCGACGCGCGCTGTCCGCAGTCGATCCTTATCCTCCGTGGCACCGAGCTCGTGCAGTTTCTGTAGTAGCGCCCGCGCCTCGTCGAGCAATCTAAAGTGAGAGTCCCCTCCCACGCTCAGTGCGCCCGAATGCACCAGCTTGATGAGGAGATCGACGTGCAGCCGGTAGAGGGCCACGCTATCTGGCAGTCGCCTAAGGGCTTCATCGGCAGCTACGTAGTGGGTATGTGCTTCCTCGAGCAGAGATAAGCCGCTCGCCCTGTCTCCCGCCATGAGGTAGTGTTGGAGCGCCTGCTCGAAAAGCTCCGCCTTGCGGAAGTGATGGCCCAGGACTGCAGGATTGATCTGCGGATCCGCTGCCGCCAAGAACGCCGCCGCCAGCTTGTGTCCGAGCCGCTTGTCGCCGTCGGTCAAGAGCCCATAGGCGGCATCGCGCACCAAGGCGTGCCGGAACACATACTCCTTCTGACCGGAAATGTGACTGCTACCGTGCGCCTCGAGCAGCTCCGCCTGGATGAGTATCCGCAGCCAGCCTTCGAGCTCTGACGTTTGGTCGCGTAAGCTCAGTAGCCGGGCCACGCCTCCTTGCCATAATATCTGGCCGAAAACCGAGGCGGCCAGCACCGTGCGGCGCGGGCCAGGCTCCAAGTGTCCCATTCGTCCTTGCAGCATCGCAATGACCGTGTCCGCTTTCCGGTCGAGCTGCCCTTCCGCCGCCGCGCGGATGAGCTCTTCCAAATAGAGCGCATTGCCCCCGGACTGCGCCACCATCCACTCCAGTGACTCGGTAGACACCTGCTTGCCCAAGGCTTGATGAATCAGGCGCTCGCAGGCCCGCGGGCTCAACCCCTTGAGGGCGATCGTAGGGACGTCATGGGTCTGCCACAGGTCAGGAAAGGTCGTGTGCACTTCGGGCCTCGCCAAAGCGAGGATGAGCAGGGGCGCCCCGCGCAGCTCACGCAGTGCTTCGTTGAATAGCGCCACCGTTCGTTCGTCGCCCCAGTGCAGGTCATCCAGCACAAACAGGACCGGCGCTGCTGCGCACTCTGCCGCCAGCCAGGACAGGAAGGCCTGCCGAAGCCGCTCGGGAAGGAGCTTGGGACTTTGCCGGGCTGTTTGCAGCAATGGATACTCGGCTGCCGGAAACGGGATGCTGCATAGCTCGCCAAGAAACAGAAACGCCGACTCCTGTTCCGCAGCGGGCAGATACCTGCAAATGCGTTCGCGCAGGCGATCTCGCTGTGTCTCCTGCGGCTCGCCCCCGGAGATCTTGCAGAGTCTGCGAATCGCTCGCCCGAGCATCCCGTACGCAGCCCCCTTATTCAGCAGCTCGCCGCGTCCAAGGAGTACAGTGACCGAGTCGCCCCTTTTTTCCACGCGGCGAAGAAATTCATGGCGCAGGCGCGATTTGCCGACGCCGGGCTGCGCCGTGATCAGGATCGCGCGCGACTGGGAATCCTCGATGCAACCGGTGAGCATCGATTCCAAGGTCCCGAGTTCTGCCTCGCGCCCCACGCACGGGGTCGGTTTGCCCAAAAGCGGCCGGCTCGCATCTACCTCGCGCTCTTCGTGAAGGAGCAGCGCTCCTTGGGACCAAGGAGTCTGCGTGAACCGGCCCTCCAAAAGCTTCGCCGATAATGGATCGATCATTACGCCAGCCATCCGCTTTCCAGGCGCTGGCTGGCTTCCGGTCCTGAGCGAGCGCGCCGCCAGTTCCACTACTTCACCGACCGCAGTTCGCCCGCGAACCGCCCCGCGCCCGGTCGCCATCGACACCATGGCTTGGGGCCAGCGCTCTTTGACGAGCAATGCCGCCCGCGCCGCCTGGGTCGCCTGATCCTGCGCGCTGCCGAGAGGCGGCACCGTCACCACCAGCGTCCCGTTGGCCAGAAAGTCTGGGATGCCGCCAAGGCCAGCGAGCGCTTGCAGCAGCGCCTGCCGCTCTGGGTCGCCAAGCCGCACGACGCTTCCGGGCAGGGTCGACCCCAACTCACTTTCTTCCTCGGTCAGCGCCGCCAGCACGATGCTGAACAGGATCTGTTCCTGTTCGGCGAAGCGCTCTGCATTGGGCTTAGGAATGTCCAGGGTCACGGCCAAGACCGACTCGGGGAGCTCGCCCAGATTCCCAAGCTCGGCTCGCAGCGCCGCCGCGTCAGCCGGCCGCTGTGCTGGGGATTTCGCCAGCAAACGGCCCAGGAGGCCTACAAGCGCGGCCGGCACACCGGGCAGGAGCTGTTCCAGCGGGGTAGGCTCCTCGAACAGAATCCGCGCTAGCACTGCGGCGATATGCTCGGCGACAAAGGGCGGCTGCCCGGTCAGGCACTCGTATAGGACACAGCCGAAGGAGAATAAGTCCGAGGCCGGCGTGAGGTCGCGACTGCCGCGCGCCTGCTCGGGGGACATGTACTCCGGCGTGCCGATCACCGTGCCCGTCCGGGTTATTGCTTGCGCGGTTCCAATGCGGCGGGCGATGCCGAAGTCGAGGATCTTGACGCAGCCGCCATCTTGCTCGACAAGAAACAAGTTCGTGGGTTTCAGGTCCCGGTGGATGATGCTTCGCTGATGGGCGACCGCGAGCGCATCCGCAACCTGGTTAAGCAGGCGAAGACAATCGCGTATCGCGAGCGGCCCGCGGGACAGGCGCGCACCGAGGTCCTCGCCCTCGAGCCAGTCCATGGCGAGGAAGCGCTGACCGTCGGGAGCCCGACCGTGGGCGACGTAAGAGACGATGCCGGGATGGCAAAGCTCGGAGAGAATCTGCGCCTCGCGGCCGAAACGCTCGGCCTCATCAGAGCTGCCACCGTGGGAGTGAAGGAGCTTGAGCGCCACCGTTTCGCCAGTGTAACGGTCCTTGGCGCGATAGACGCTGCCCATGCCGCCGCTGCCGGCGGGACATTCAATCTCGAAGCGATTGGCAAAGAGGCTGCCTGCCGCGAGCTGGAAAATCCCCATCTTCGCCAGTATGACTTATGCACAGAAATAAGCCATTCAGCAAAAGACGGGCGCGATCGTCGCTATATGACCTTCGGGCAAGCCCTCGACCTCCTCTCGCGCCGCGGATCCGGGCGCGCAGTGAGCCGTAGCACGGGTGGTCGAGCCGGAGGTGTCAGGGTGGACCCAGGCGCTCGGGCCACATCGCCTCCGCATTGTGTGCGAACCAGGCTACCTGGACCTCAATCACATGCTCATGGAGGCGCTCGGCGGCATGCGCGGCCACCTGTCGCTGCTCACGCCCGAGGAGCGGCCGGCGTGGAACCGCATGCTGCTGTTCATCTGGCCGCCGCTCGACCTGGCCCCCGACGAGCTAAGCGACATCATTCATCACCTGGCGCCGCTCACCGAAGGACTGGGCATCGAGCAGGTGGTGATGAGAGCGCAGCTTCCCCAGCGGGACGGCAAGGGCTGCGCTGACTCGGTGGCTGCAGCAGGACGCATCGGGTGACGCTACCTCTGGAGGCGCAGCCGGTCGGCGACTGGCGCCCGCTCGCAGTACGTCAGGTCTTTACGGGGGTCTGCTTCTCGGGCTTCTTTCGGGTCGAGGCAGCGCGTGTGCTGGTGCTGGTTTCGGCGCCGTCTTCGCGCGGGCCCTTGCCGCTTGCAGACCTCGCGTAGTCTTTCGCGGCCAGGACGGCGTGCGCGGCGGCCAGGCGCGCCACCGGGACGCGATAGGGCGAGCAAGAGACATAGTCCAGACCGATGCGGTGACAGAAGCCGATGGTCTCGGGATCGCCGCCGTGCTCACCGCAGATGCCGATCTCGAGCTCTTGGCGGGTCTTGCGACCCAGCA
>CALFYE010000069.1 GCA_937952145.1 uncultured Myxococcales bacterium | reverse complement strand
ACCGACTTGGTGGTGTTGCTGCCGTCGGGGTTCTTCACGCCAAGGATCGCGGGGCGCAGACCGCTGGGGCTGGGGGTAATCGCGAAGCGTGCTTCGATTCGCGTCGCGTCTTTGCGCACCGCACTGGTGGCGGGCACGCCGTCTAGCGACACGCTGACGCCAGGGGCAAATCCCCAGCCAGTGATCACCGCGAGCGTGGGATCGTCTTCGTTCTGTACAAAGGTGCGCACGCTTGGCCGCTGGCTCAGGCAGCTGGTCGCGTAGTCGGCGGGGCCGGCATCCAGCGTGAGCTGTAGGGTTCTCTCCGGCCGACCGTAGACGAAGCCGTCGTTGTCGGCGGCACCCAGCTCAATCGCACTGGTGGCGGTGCTGATCAGGCAGCCACTGCGATCGAAGGCAGCCACGGCCACGGCAAAGTTTCCGGTCGCCCCCAGCGGCGGATGAATGCCAAAGCGATAGGGCTGCCCCACGAACGCGGCCACGTCGAGCGATGGGATCTCTTGCGCGGGCTTGTCCTCGGTACTGACCAGGACCGAGAAGGTTGCCGAACCCGGAGGGACCACGGGCACGACCACAACGATCGACGGTGGCCAAGAGCAGGCCAAGAGCTGCGAAATGAACACCAGCACACAGAGCAGAGCCGGCACCGCAGGCCGTGGGAGTGATCTCAGAGACCGCATGGCGCCTCCTGGTTTGGATAGAAAAACAGACGCTACAGGTTTCAAAACCTCAGTGCGAAGTTCACGTTGACGAAACCGCCATCGGTCGTCGGATCCTGCGGACGCAGCACAACACCGACGGTAATCGCCGCTCCGCCGAGCACCGCTAGGGTTACCGCCGCGATGCTCACACCGATGATCAGGCGACGGCGCGCCCGCTGCCGCGCCAGCTCGGCATCCGAGCGCTGACGTTCCACCAACAGGTTCTGCTGCGCTTGCGCGGCGCGCTCTTGCTCGGCTCGCAGGGCTTTTTCCTTCTCCTGCGTGGTCTGCTTCTCGCTAGCGAGTGCGCTCTCGACCTGCGCCTTGCGCGCTTGTTCCTCAAGCAGCGTGCGCATGTCGTTGCAGTAGCCTTCGGTCTCGGGTCGCAGCGGACTCTTGGGATCGGCTCGCAGGAACTGCTCGTAGGCTTCTAGCGCCTCGCCCGCGCGTCCCGCCCGACGATACGCTTGGCCGATATTGAAAAGCAGAAGGGGCTTGGGATCCTGGCGATAGGCAGCACGCAGCTCGCTGGCGGCGCGTAGGAAGTCTTTGGTCTGGAATGCCTCAACGCTGCGACGAAGATGCTCTGCCGAGCTCACGGGGTCTGGGCCAGACGGGCTTTCACCGGCCGGGGGCGGCTCGGGCAGGTCCAGCGAGCCGTCGGCAGCGTATCCCGCAGGAGGCGGCTCGGGCCCATCGGCGGCGCGAGGCTCGCGGTTTTCCAGCACCGGAGTCGACGACGACACCGGCTGTGCTACGGCGTGCGCGCTAACCAGCAGCCAGAGCGCGATCACAAGCCCCGTCGATACCCTCCACAGATCGACGCGCATCATCCTGGAGCATCCCCCTATCGACGCCACGAAACGCCGATATCTCACAGGATATAACGGAGCGCTCGTCGATGGAACCGTCGTGTCGAGGGAACACTGGCCCCGGGGCTCACGAGGGCAGCGGACAACCGACAACAGCGTTTCCGGCCGGTGAGTCGGCCGCCCGCACAGAGCCGGCTAGTTGCTGTCGTTGAGATCCTTGACGAGCTTGGTCTCTTCGCCAGCCTTGATGTTCACCTCAACACTCACGCGCTTGTCGTTCGTGACAAAGGTGACAACGTGGCGGCCAGACTTCAGCGGGATGCGATCGCGGGGACCAATCGGCGTCGTCTTGCCACTGTCCTTGTTGTCGATAAAGACCTTGGCCCAAGGATGCGTATTGGCGATCAGATAACCCTCGCCACCGCCGCTACCGCCGCCGCTAGATCCACTGCTGCTGGAGCCGCTGCTCGCCGAAGCGCTGCTAGAACCGCTGCTGGAGCTGCCGCTGGAGCTGCTGCTACCGCGATCGTCGCTTCGCTCTTTGCCACTGCTGAGATCTATGTCCAGCGTCTGCTCCAGCGAGGCATCGAACGAGATGACGCGGCTCAGCGAACCACCCTTCTTCTTGATCGTGACCTTGGCTGGCTTGCTGGGATCAAGGTCGTCAATCGTCAGCGGCGACCGGCCATAGACGCGACCATTGATCTGCACCTCAGCTCCGCTGGGACGAGTCACCACGGATAGTCGACCGCGCCCATCCTTGAGCTCGATCGCGCGCTCGAATTCTTGGCCCGGTGACAGCGTGACGGTGAAGCGCTCCTCGCGTTTGCCGGCCTTGCTGACCTTCACGTCATTCGGCACGCCGGCCGGAACCAGGATGCCGGCCTTTACTTCCTTGTCGGAGACCAGCTTGCCGTTGATCGAAACAAGGGCGCCCTCGGGCGGCAGCTTCAAGCGCAGCGTTCCACTGCCCTGGCCAGCGGCTCCCGTCGTCGGTGTGCCAGGGAGCGCTTGGTTGCTGCCGCTCGCGCTCAGAGGCACCGCCATCTGCAGAAGCTCGGCGGCCAAGTCAAAGGGCTGCTGTGCCTCGCCATCTTCGGCCCGGACCAGCATCAGGTGCTTGCCGCGCGGCAGATCGCGGATGACATAGGCAGCGTTGGCATCGGCTCGCCCGTGCTCGGCGCCGTCTACATAAATAGTCGCTGCGCGGGGCGGCACGATGTTTACGATGACCGTGCCCTTGCCAGGCGCCAGGGCAAACTTGATGCCCAGCACCAGCGCCACGACGGCAATCGCCACGCCGACGCCGATTAGGATGTCTTTTAGTAGAGCGTTCTTTGCCGGCTGCGCGACCTGACCGGGGAACATGCCCATGCCCTGACCCGGCATCAGGCCGCCCTGCGGCAGCATCATCATGCCGGTGTTGCCGGGTCCCGGCATCGCACCGAACTGACTTGTGCCGTACGGCCCAGGCATCTGCATGGCCGACATGACCGCCGATGCATACCCCCCCTGCATGCCTGGCGGCATTCCAGGCATTTGGCCCGGCATCTGCATCGGCATCTGCATCGGCATCTGGCCCGGCGGATAACCGGCGGCGGCGGCAGCAGCGGCAGCCGCGGCGGCAGCATAGGGATCGGCCATCGGCATCCCCATCGGCATCTGCGGCTGCATAACCGGCATCGGCGCGGGAACCGGAGCCGGAGCCGCCGCAGGCGGATGGGCGTTGGTATCAAAGACGACGGTCGCTGCGCCCGGCATCTCGCCACCCGGCTGCGGATCCGAGCTGGGATCGAGCACGCGGGTCGCTTCCCCGCGCAGCTCACCGCCCCCCGGTTCCTGATCCGGCTGGACGATGGAGGTCTTCTCGTTCGACAGTGGCCCTTCGATTGCGTCGGGCTCGGCGATCTCTTCGGCCGGCTCCTCGATCAGCGTGTGGCCTTCGTTTTCTTCCGGTGCGGCGACAACCGGCGCACTGGCAGGCTTGGCCGACAGCGACGAAGAACTGGGGGCGGCAACCGGTCCCGAGCCGGGTGCCAGCGTCGGTGGACGCAGGCGCGCCGACGGGGGAGCTCCACTCTTGGCTGCTCCGCCGGCTCCGGCCGCCATCGCTTCCTTGCCGATCTTGCGCTGCTCTTCGAGGACCTGGCTCTCTTTCTTGAGCTCGGACACGAAGTTCTCGCGCATCCAAATCGAGAGCTGCTTGGCGTTGTAGACCGGCTCGGTCAGCGCGAGGAAGTCGGCGAGGTCGTCCTGCATCTCGCTCGCCCACTGGTAGCGCTCGTCTACCTCCTTGGCGAGCCCCTTCATGATGATGCGGTCAAGCTCGGGCGGGACGTCTTTGCGCACCTGCGAGGGGGGCGGTACGGCGACGTTTCGGACCTTCTCCAGCGTCGCGAAGTCGCTCTCGCCCAAGAACAGGCGCTCCAGCGTCAGAAGCTCGTAGAGGATGGTGGCGATGGCGAAAATGTCGGCCCGACGATCGAGCGTCTTGCCGGCAATCTGCTCGGGGCTCATGTAGCCGAACTTGCCCTTGAGCACACCGGCCTGGGTCTTGGACGAACGCGATGCCGCCTTGGCGATACCGAAGTCGATGACCTTGCACTCACCGTCGTAGCTGACGATGACGTTCTGCGGCGAGACGTCGCGATGGATGATGTTGAGCGGCTTGCCGTTGGCGTCCTTCTTGCGGTGCGCGTAGTCCAGACCTTCGCAGATCTTGGAGGCGACGAAGGCGGCCTGCTGCAGCGACATCTGCTTGCGCAGGCGACGGAAGCGGTTCTGCATCTGGAGCAGGTCTTTGCCCCAGATGAATTCCATGGCGATGAAGTGGCTGTCGTCGATCTTGCCAAGCTCGAAGACCTGGCAGACGTTGGCGTGGTTGAGCTGGCTGCAGATCTTGGCTTCATCGATGAACATCTGGATGAAGTCCGCGTCCTCAGCCATCGAGGGCAGGATCTTCTTGATCGCGATGATCTTCTCGAAGCCCTCGACACCGAAGGCCTTGGCCTTGAACACCTCGGCCATCCCACCGACGGAGATGCGCTCAAGGAGCAGGTACTTACCAAACGGTGCAGGAAGACGCACGGAGGCCCCTTACGCGCAGGAGTACGCCATGAGAGACGAGCGTAGCCGGCCGCTCGGGTGCTGCCCTGTCGTCCGCGGCGCAGCGATCATCCCCAGAAGACCGCCCGGCTGTCGTGTTGTGCGGCATTGCCAGGTGCAACACCGCGG
>CALFYE010000068.1 GCA_937952145.1 uncultured Myxococcales bacterium | reverse complement strand
CGTTGACGATGCCGTTGGCGTCGATGTCGAAGGTGACCTCGATCTGCGGCATGCCACGCGGGGCCGGCATGATGCCTTCCAGGTGGAAGCGGCCGAGGATCTTGTTGTCGCGCGCCATCGGGCGCTCGCCCTGGGTCACAACCACTTCGACCGTCGTCTGGCCATCCGCTGCCGTCGAGAACGTCTCGGACTTGCGCGTCGGAATGGTGGTGTTGCGCGGGATCATCGGCGTCATTACACCGCCCAGCGTCTCGATGCCCAGGGTCAGCGGCGTCACGTCGAGGAGCAGGATGTCCTTGACCTCGCCAGAGAGCACACCAGCTTGGACGGCGGCGCCAAGTGCCACAACTTCGTCGGGGTTCACGCCCTTGTGCGGTTCCTTCTTGAAGAACTCGCGCACCAGCTTCTGCACCATCGGGATGCGCGTCGAGCCACCGACCAGCACGACCTCGCCGATCTCTTGCACCGTCTTGCCAGCGTCGCTGAGCGCCTTGCGGCAAGGCTCCAGGCTGCGCTCGATCAGGTCGCCCATCATCTGCTCAAGCTTGCTGCGCGTCAGCTTGATCTGCAGGTGCTTAGGCCCAGTGGCGTCGGCGGTGAGGAACGGCAGGTTGATCTCGGTCTCCATGACCGAGGACAGCTCGATCTTGGCCTTCTCTGCCGCTTCTTTCAGACGCTGTACGACCATCTTGTCGCGGCTAACGTCGATGCCGGTGTCCTTTTTAAACTCAGCCACCAGCCAGTCGATGATGCGCTGGTCGATGTCATCGCCACCGAGGTGCGTGTCGCCGTTCGTCGAGATGACCTCGACGACCTTCTCGCCGACTTCGAGGATCGAGATGTCGAAAGTGCCACCGCCGAAGTCGTAGACGGCGATCAGGTGATCCTTGCCCTTGTCCAGACCGTAAGCCAGAGCGGCTGCCGTCGGCTCGTTGACGATGCGCTTGACGTCAAGGCCTGCGATGCGGCCGGCGTCCTTGGTCGCCTGACGCTGCGCGTCGTTGAAATAGGCCGGGACAGTGATGACTGCCTCGGTCACTTTCTCGCCCAGGTACTCCTCGGCTGCGCGCTTGAGCTTGCCGAGGATGCGCGCCGAAATCTCGGGCGGTGAGTAGCGCTTGCCGCGTAGCTCGACACCGGCGTCGCCGTTGCTGGCCTTTACGATCTTGTAGGGCACACGGCGGGTCTCGTCGCCCGTTTCCTCGAAACGACGGCCCATGAAGCGCTTGATCGAATAGACCGTGTTCTCGGGGTTGGTGATGGCCTGGCGACGGGCAATCTGGCCAACCAGGACCTCGCCCTTGTCGTCGAAGGCGACCACCGATGGAGTCAGGCGTCCGCCTTCCTCGTTGGTGATGACCTTCGGCTCCTTGCCTTCCATGATGCATACGACAGAGTTCGTCGTACCCAGGTCAATGCCGATCATCTTTCCCATTGGCTCTCCTCCGAGCGGCTGCGCCCACTAGGTCGGCGTATCGACCAGAGAGCATGCAAGAAACCGCGCTAGATTGCGTTGATGTTCAGGTTTTCAGCAACGCAAGCTAAGCACGCTTGCCCCGCCGTCAAGAGAGCGGCACAGCCCATGCTTACAACATTCCCGCGCAACCTCGTTGGCCGTCGGCTCGACTTCAGATATGTAGTTCTTGAGCAGGCCCATCCGTGATCGACGAGAACACCGCCCCTCCCGGAGAGGTTGAACAAATCGACCATCCCCCGCTTGTCCTCGACGATCCTCCGAGTGCAGCGGCGCCCTCGGCTGCGCGCCGAATCATCGAGGTCTTGGGAATTGATGGCTTTGTCGCCCTCAGTTTTTGGGTCCTCATCCTCGGGATGGTCGTCGCAGTGGGCGGACAGCTGCGCTTCAACCTACCGGTGATGTGGGAACCGCTGCTCGGAGCCGCGCTCGGCATGCTGGTGTGCTTCCTGTGCCGTCGCCCGTTCTGGCATGGGCTCGCCGAGTGGGGCCCTTTCGTGGCGCTCATCGCGCTGTACGTGCAGGTCGACCCTTATACGCGACTGGTCCATGGGCGGGCCCTCGACCCCGAGCTTGCCGCCATGGACCGCTTCCTGTTCGGCGGCGTCCCAAGCGAGCTGCTCGCGCCCTTTCGCAGTCCGCTTTTGACGGAGGTAATGGCTCTTGGCTACTCGTCGTACCTGATACTGATGCTGACGGTGGCCCCGGCGTACATTCCGACGGTCAAGGATAGCGATGGCTTGCCCCGCATGCGTTACCGACAGGCGTTCCGCGCCACCCAGCTAGCCCTGGTACTGGAGCTTGGGCTGGGGTTCTTCCTGTACATGCTCGTGCCAGCGCGCGGGCCACGATACTTTTTTCCCGACGTGTCGCCACTGCACGGGGCATTTGGCTACTACGACTGGGCCATTGCCGGATGGAACGCCATGCAGGTGGTCACCGATGACGCCTTTCCGTCGCTGCACACCGCGACCGGCGTCATATCGATCGCCTTTAGCTTTCGTCTGCGGCGCCTATTCCGGCCTCTGCCTTACCTGACGATGCTACCCGCCGTTGTCTTGATTCTGTCGACGATCTACCTGCGCATGCACTACGTCGTCGATGTCGTGGCGGGCATCGCCAACGGGCTCATTGCCGCCTGGCTGAGCTCCGTCCTTGTAAAAAAGTTCCACGGCGAGGACCCGGAGCTTGCTGCGCCATGAATCGGGACCGATCCGCCACCGTCTTTCTTTTCGACGACGAGCTGCATGCTCGGGCCCATCAGTATCGTCTGCCAGGCGTCGACCTTCATGTCTTTGAGCACGCTGATGAAGCCCTGCGACTCGTGAAGCAGCGCTGCCCGCAGATCGTGCTTATGGACTACTCGATGCGCGGTGAGCAGAGTGGCGCAGAAGCGATGGCCGCGCTGCACCACTACCGGAAGAGCTCGGGCGTGCTGCTGCACCTAGTTGGAATCTCGCGCTCTAGCGACTCAAACCGGTACCTCTTGGCAGCTGGAGCCGATGACGCCATCCCCAAGACCCACGTCCGAGGCTACCTGCAGCGGATCGTCGAGCGCATGCTGCTTGCTGAGGCGGGCAAGCCCCTCTAGAGTCCGCCTTAATGCGCTCCCGTGGACTTGGCATTGTTCTCGCTGTCGTTATTGGACTACTCGCCGGCCTCCCCCTCGCTGCACACGGCCACGGCGGTGTTCCAGCGCCCCAACAGATCTTGTGGCGCGGCGATAGCCTGCTGCTCCCTACCCCCTACTGGGGTCTGTTCGTCAGAAGCCCCCAAGGGGAGTGGCACTGGATCTGCGATGAGGCCATCAACGCCTACCAGCAGCACACGTTTGCGGTAGGCAGCGACGGTACTCTGTACGTAACCGATCGGGCCGGGATGCAGGTTTCGCGCGATGGCGGCTGCACATGGGAGAGCATCACGGGGCCGCTCTCGACGCTGTACATCGTGAACATGCAGGCTATAGCACAGAGCTCCCGCGTCTGGGCTTTGGCCAGCAGCGACGGTGGCGGAGCTAGTCTATGGACCAGTGACGACCAAGGCCAAAGCTGGCAGCAACGGCTCGACGTGCGCGATGTCTGGCCGGCCGGAGTGCGTGTCTCGGCGGATGGACAGACCATTGTCGCCGGCGTCATGACCTCGGCAGCTCCACGGCAAGCCCAGCTGCTGCTCTCTCAAGATGGCGGCAGGACCTTCGCTACGCAGACCGTCTTTCACCTCGTCGGTGGCCAGCCTCTGTCACAGCTCACACCGCTGTGGATTGACCCGCTACCCCCTCACGATATCTGGTTGGCCGGTCGAGTCGATGCAGTGTCGGTCCTGCTGCAACTGCAAGGCAGCACACCTCCCCGAGAGCATCTGCGCCTGACCGTTAGCATCTTCGACATGCTGGCCGATCCTCAGAGCGGAACGCTCGTGGTGGCGACGGCTGGCGGACTGTATTCGCAGACCGCCGACAGTCCGTTCAGTTCACTGTCCACCCTATCGACATCGCGCTGCTTGTCAGCCCATGCGGACAGCCTTTACGCCTGTGGCTGGAACTTTCAGCCGGATCTCGCAGCAGTCGTCCAGCTGCAGCAGTCAGCGACTCAGCGAACCCGGGTGTTCCAATACCAAGACACGGCGGGCCCGCAGAGCTGCCCGGCGGAGTCCCCGGTCGCGAGAATCTGTCCGATGGCCTGGAACATCTACGCTGATCAGCTGGGCATCCCGGCTCGCACCGCGCCCGCTACAACGCCCAGCGGCTGCGCACTAACCATGGCTTCTAAGCACGATGGGTCGGGCCGAACACTATGCGTCATGCTCAGCAGTCTGATTGCCCTTGGATATCTTTGGCAACGACGCAGGCAGCACGCTAGATAGCGCTGTTCCCTGGCCAGCAAAGGAGCATGGCCTCTTGCAGAACACGCCATCAGCCAGACGGCGGACGGGCTCTGACAATTCCGGCGGCTCGCCGCAGCTCTGCTAGTACCCCACCCCACTGATTCTGATCAGTTGCCGTTCAGCGGAGTGTGGGGATCTGCTCGACTGGGATGCGGAGCGTGATGCTGCGGGCTTGGCGAGGCGTGCGGTGGATGAGGCCGCGGCGTTCCAAAGTGAGCACCATTTGATGCACGCTGGGCGGGGTCACGCGGAAGTAGCGCTGCATATCGGATTCCGACGGGGACATGCGGTGCAGTTTTTTTGAGGGCGGCGGCGGGGGCGACTTGGTCGCGTACACTGGGCGGCCCCCCTGCGAGAACCGCACTGATCGTCGGTGCGACCACTTCTTGAGTCACCCGCGGTGGCAGAACCTGGCGGCATTCTGATGAGCCGGCCGTGCAGGCGAAAGGAGGGTCAATTGTGCGCAAACTTGAGGTCGATTCTGGTGACCTCTTGCAGGCCTGCCGACACCGAGAAATATTCGCCAACCCGCCATAGGGCAGCGGAATTGGGCGCTCGGTCCTTGGGGCCTCTGCCTTCGATGGGTTCACGCGGTGGGGCCGGCGGCTTGGGCGGAATCTGCGGTGGCGGGGGCGCTGTCTTATTGCCGCCGCGGGTCGTTCCTCTCCGCTCGCTCGCCAGCTGATTTGTCGGCGAAATGGGTAGGTGCAGCGGGGCCGCCTGTGCAGATTCAAGCGGGACCGGGCTGGCGAGAATCACCAAGTGTTCAATTCCAGCCGCCCTGGGAATGACCAATCGGCCTCGCTCCGGTACCTTGACTTCGCCATGCGCATGGGTCAGTCGCGGTTGGCACTCTTCCGGATAGTGACAGCTCGAATATTCCTGTTCTGAGTAGTCGATGACATAGATATACGCGTCGCGATCGACGCGAACATGAAACTCGACCGAGGTCCGAGCCGGCAGTGTCTCGCGGTCGTTCGCGAGGATTCGCCGTGCCGCGCTGTCGGGTTCCTGCACCTGTACCTGGACAGCTAACGTCCAGGTTGCTGGGGAGGCAGGACTCGCAGAGACGTTGCCTGACATCAACAGCGGCAGCATCAGCAGCAGCCAGCCTTGCATCGTCAACCCCAGAGACCGGTAGCGATCTCGAACGGAATTCATAGCAACCTCCAGAAGGACTCGCGCAGCAGGTTCGCTAGCTCTGTTCTGCTCCAGAGCCAGCGTGATAGCGGGGCGGAGCTCGGCATTCGGGCCGCACAGCGAAACCCGGTATCGTATAAAAACTGCTGCTCATGCTCCGCTGAGCGACTGGCTCCCCGGGCCGCCTCAAAGCAGCCGTACCAGGAACCCCCGCGCTTGACTCGCCTATGGCGCTCTTGGTCATCCTTGCCTTCCGGGGTCTCCTCAATGGGATCGATCGACAGCGGATGTTCGGATCGATAGTGCTGGTGAAATCGATCGCGCACCCACTCGGCGACGTTACCGCCTAGGTCGAAGACTCCATCGGGCGTTCGGTCTTCGCGGCTAGTCGATACCGACTCAGGGCCTCTGCGTTCTGACTGACAGCGACCATCATTTCGTTCGATGACCACGGCTCGACAGCTGAGCTCCTCATTACCCCAGGGATAGCGTCGGCCGTGGGGTCCGCGCGCTGCCAGCTCCCACTGTGCCTCGGATGGCAGATCTTTGCCCTGCGCCAGGCAGTAGCTGCGGGCTCCTTGCCAGCTCACGTTGGTCACTGGATAGTCTTCCATCTGCGGACGGACGCGAAAGCGCAAGCCATCGTGCAAGATTCCGCTCAGCTCACCATCTTGCTGCTCGTTCTTCGCAGTGGGCTTCAAGCTCAAGATCCACTTGTCCCCCAGAGCGACCGCTTGGTACTGCGTATCGACCGTCACATCCTTCCGGGAATTGAGCCAGCTGACATACTCGGCATTGGTGGTTTCTCGTTGATCGAGAAGGAATGGACTCACCATGACCCGGTGGGTTGGGGTCTCGCGTTCCAACACGCTGGGCTTGCATTCCTTGCAGGTTTGCTCAAGCGAGCGGATCTCCTCTTGGGAGGATCCCATGACGTAAGTGGCGCCCGCGATCGGTACCATGTTCGTCTCCAGCGGGCGGGTATAGAGAATGTCGTTGCGCGGACTAGGGCGGAAGATGGCCTCTAGCAAGAGAATCATCGCGATGCTCCACAAGACCATGAGCCGTGTCGAAGCAAGAGGTGAGCCAAGCCAGGCCATAACCCGCGCGCGGGCCCGGGGCCGGTTCTGGATTGGCAGCGGGTCGGAATGTTTGAACTTCCCTCCCCCCGGTGCGGTGTCGGTCTGCGTACTCAGCTGCGGAGCATCATCCATCGCCCCACTCACCGGAAGCGGATCGACGGAAGGATCGGCGGAAGGATGAGCTGCAGGATCAGAGGATGCGCGGAGCGCAACCTCTCGTCCCGCAGCGAGTGAGTGCAGGCTGCGCTCGACCTCTTGCATGCTTGGCCGCACGCTCGCGGCCTTGGCGAGCATCCGCAGCACGAGATCATTCAGCTCCGGATTCACATCCGGCTGCAGCTGGGCCGGAGGGACCACCTCTTGTACGGCGTGCAACAGGGGCAGAGCTGCCGTCTCGCAGCCCTCGAACGGAGTCCTTGCGCACAGCAGCTCATAAAGGACGATGCCCAGCGCATACACATCACACTGCTCGGTGAGCACGGCATCGGCATCGAACTGCTCGGGGGCCATGTACAGGCCAGTACCGACCACCGTCGACTGTCGCACCGACAGGCGAGGGCCCTCGCCACTCCGTTCCCCTGGCCGATCGAGACCGGACTCTGGCTCACGAACCACCGACACGCGGGCAATTCCGAAGTCGATCACTTTCACTCGCTCGGCGCCGTCAACCCCCTGCGCAGGCAAGACGATCAAATTGTCCGGCTTCAGATCGCCGTGCAAGATGCCAGCCGTATGGACAGCAACCAGGGCGGATGCAACCTGCCCGATGAGCCGTGCAGCCTGTGGTGCTGCGAGCCGTCGTCCCGGAGAGCGCTCGACCCGCTGACGCAGCGACTCCCCTTCCAAGAGCTCCATGATGATGTACGGCGGGCCGCCATCCGGGAGCTCGCCGAAGTCGAACACCGAGACGAGGTTGTCGTGGCGCAGTGCGCAGCAGGCGCGCGCCTCGCGCAGAAACCGCGCCCGCGAGGTGGGCTCCGCGGCATAGGGACTCGATAGCACTTTGATCGCGGCCCGCTTGCCGATCAGGGGCTGCTCGGCCAGATAGACGACGCCCATTCCGCCGCGTGCAAGCTCGTGCACGAGCTCAAAATTTCCGCACCGCTGTCCCGCAAGCGGTCCTGAACGCTGGCCGGGGAGCATGGCTTACCGGGGACGGCGGAACTGTTGGCGAGCGAATCCGTAGCGCTCCATGACTCGCCCCAGTTTGCGGCGCGACATGCCGAGCGCTGCGGCCACATCGCTCACGCGGCCACGCATTTGCACGAGCAGTCGATACACCGACTCCCGACTTGGGAGCGGCTGCTCCGACGAGTCACTGCCCGGATGCAAGCCTGCTTCGTCCGGCGGCTGGCCGTCGAGCGACGCCTGCGAAGGCGGGGCAGACCGGGGGGGCGATGGCTGGGGGCTCGCGGACTCTGACCTGTGCACATCCTCAACCCGGAGCAGCCGCTCGATGGCCGGGGACAGATCCAGCTCTTCCCCAGACGACAGCTGTTGCATGAGCTCGCGCGCGACATGCACCAGCTGACGCACGTTGTGCGGCCAGAAATGGGTCAGCAGCGTCTCGGTCAGGCGCACCGAAAGCGGTGGGTTGCGTTCTGCTGCCAGGCCCAGCTTTCGCATGTGATGCAGCAGCAAAAGCAGGATGTCCTCGCGGCGCTCGCGCAGGGGGGGGAGCTCAATCACCTGGCCGCCCAGTCGCGCGTACAGGTCATCCCGGAACCTGCCTTCAGCGCTGAGCTGTTCGAGGGGACGGTTGGTGGCCGAGATCAGCCGAAAGTCGACGGGAATATTGCGGGTCGTATGCACCGGCTGCACTTCCCGCTGCTCGAGTACGCGCAGCAGCATGGTCTGCAGCCGCTTGGAGAGATCAGCCACTTCGTCGAGGAATAGCGTCCCGCCATCGGCTTGTCGGAAGAAACCGGGGTGCTCGCCCAGCGCGCCGGTGAATGCCCCCTTGCCATGGCCGAAGAGCAGTCCTTCCGCCAACGAGTCAGAAATGCCCGGACAGTTCACATCCACAAAATCGCCCGTGCGTCGCTGCCGCAGCAGGCTGTGCAGGGCGCGGGCGGCGAGCTCCTTCCCGGTTCCGGTTTCTCCCAGCAATAGGATGCTCGCATCGCTCGCCGCGGCCTGGCTTAGCTGGTGACGTAGCCGACACATCGCGGCGGATCGCCCCGGTAGCTCGGGCAGCACGGCGTCCTGCAGCCGGGCATCGTGGGGCTGGCAGCGGAACAGCAAAAAGGAACGTCCTAGACGCAGGATGTCCCCGTCACGCAGCACATGACGCAGGACGGGCTGCCCCTGCACGAACAGGCCATTTTTGCTCCCGCCATCCAGCACCTCGACAACGGGAGGTTCGCTGGGGCTCCCCGGATGACACTGCAAGACAGCATGCAGGTGGCGCGAGACCTGCGCGTCGCAAGGGAGCGCCAGTCCCTCCTGTTCCGTCAGCGCGCGGCCGATCGCGAGCCTCCCCGGGAACAGGACGCGCGGCGGAGCCTCGACGATTCCGCCGCTATAGAGGACGCGGACACTCGCCACCCACTGCGGCATGGGGGCCGTCCACTTTCCGGTCTCCGTGGTTCGTGCGGATACGCTCGGCTCCATGGGCTGATCCATAGCCCAATCACCGCCGCCGCAGGGCCGCAAAATGCCGGCTGCCCATCGCGGCAGGGTCATTCCTAGGCTGCGCGGACAGAACGCAGAACAGACCCATGCACCGCCGTCCTGGTTCCCTGCCCACATTCCTGCCCATTGCCCCAAAAGTGGGCGAATGGGCAGGCCCAGACGCCCAAACCTTGCCCAAACGGCCCCGCTGGCAGCCTCGCTGTCGTACTTCCGGCCCCCCTCGCCCTAGGCACGCCCTGTGCTACCCACTCCGGGTCTGAACCGGCTTCCGACCTCACCCCCCGCCGGACTTAAGCCCTTAGGAGTCCCCCATGTCGATTCCCTCCCGCACGCCCCGTTCCCCCTTGGCTGCAATCGTCCCCTTGCTGTGGGCCGCCCTCACCCTCTCCGGCTGCCACGCACAACTCAAGACCTCCCCCGAAACCGGCACGCTCACCGACCTGCGCCGCGCCATCGCCCACCACGAGAAACACGAAGAGGTCGTCGAAGCCATCGAACTGCAAGAAGAACTCACCTCCCGCCTCCTAAAAGAGCCGGGTGAAAACAATCGAGTCACCATTGAGGCAATGGCGCATCTGGCGGACCTCTATTCCTATTACGGGGATTCTTATCGTGCCATAGGTCTATATTTGCGTGCCTCTCGGCTGGCTGATAAAGTGCTAGGTAAAATAGACCAATTTAGCGTTCAGTTATTGTATCGTATTGCACATAATTCCTCCTATATAAATAATATGCTATCGAATGCAAAATTGCAAGAAATCTGGAGCAGGCAGGCAGCCAATGCCGCGCCACTGCTGCGGGCAAAAATTCGAAAAGAAATGGCAGATACATATAAACATGGCGATGATTACGAGTACGCAATAAGAAATTATAAAGAAGCGATAGATATCATAAATCACAATGGTCTGAAAAATGGTTATTTATATGAGCAACTGCTTGAAAGAATGGCTGAATGTTATCGTGAATTGGGCAATCACACAGAAGCTATCAGGCTTGGGGAAGAGGCTCTTCGGGGAAGGAAGAAGAAGTATAAATTTGAAATTTACATAGAAAACATATTGGCTATTGTTGACGCGTACGTTGCTCGGGAAGACTATGAATCAGCAATACGCGCACTTGAGCGATTTCCTCATTCTTTATTGGGACGACTCTTCATGGACCCTGTCATTCGCGCTGAATTCCTCTCACGTGCTGCCGATTTGCGACGGAAGCAAGATAAAAAATTTGATGCTGAGGCGTTGATTCAGGAAGCGAAGAAGCTAGCAGAAGATTCATTGAAACATAACAGATCGGAAGAGCGTCGTGTAGGGAAAGAGTGTCTTCGCCTGTGT
>CALFYE010000067.1 GCA_937952145.1 uncultured Myxococcales bacterium | reverse complement strand
GATACATTGGCGTGACTGGAGTTCAGACGTGTGCTCTTCCGATCTCGACAACTACGCCAAGGAACAGGCCGAGCGATACGGGCAGAAGCTGATGGCCGGCTGGTACATGAAGATCGGCCCTGTGCCCTTCGCCGAGACCCTATGGACCTCGGAACTCAAGAAGCAGGGCGCCGAGGACAACTGGGCCCTGTACAACAAGGTCGTCGGTCGGTCGATCGCGGAGATTTCCGCTGAGAACGAAGAGGCTAGGAAAAATGCCGCAGCCAAGATCGAGGATGCTCGGCAGAAGAAAGAGATCGCGGACGCGGAGCAGCTCGCCAAGGACATCAAGGCAGGCAAGGTCCCCGCCAGCACGACCACGACAGGAGGCACGACGGGGACGCCCGTGCCCGGCTCGTGGATGGTGGCCGATACAACCTACGAGCTCGTGACGCTGCCGCTGCAGGGCGGACCGCCGGTCGCGGTCGACATCGCCTGGCGTGCTCCCAAGAGCTACCAGTGGAAGCTCACCGACGACCCGAACGCAGGGTTTCGACTCGCCGGTCGGCCTGGCGCAGGTCCCTATGTCTCTGGCGGTCAGACGCCCGCGGCCTATGGCCTGCCCGCCTACGTCGTCGGCCGCGCCTCATCCGGCCAGAGTGGCGTCATCGCTGCTTCGGCACTCACCGCACTTTTCGGCCCGGATTGGGCCAAACCGTAAGGGGGAAGCATCATGGCAGAGAAGAGTTTGGTTCCAATTGGTCAAGTTGGTGCGGATGGCACCTTGTTTGCGAATCCGGCGGCCCTGGCGCTGGGTGGGGGCAACACCGGGATCGCCGGCGGCATCTTCGCCGGACAAATGGCGCCGGCAGGCCAGCCCGTGTACGCGCAGCAACCGCAGGTGGTGATGATGGGCGGCGGCGGGGGCCTCTCGAACATCCCGTGGCAGGCCATCAAGGGCGGCTTCCTCACGGTGGCGGGTCTGTTCCAGCGCGCGAACCAGGAGAGCCTCAAGGAAGACGTGTCCGATGCCGAGGCGGAATACAACACCGCCAAGAGCAACGTGGACGCGGCGCTCAACGTCTTTTCGGCGAGCGGCACCGCCGCGAATCAGCTCGCCTGGATGCGCGCCCAGTCGGCACTCAACGAAGCGACGCGCAAGGTCAACGACGCGCAGACCGCACTCGGCATCGAGAATGCGCGCTCGTCGCTGTACACCACGGCCGGCGGCGTCGGCGACATCATGCAGTCCTTTGGCGGCGGCACCTATCCGGGCCTTTCGGGCTTTGGCGGCGGCGTGCCGATGATGGCGGCGGCGCAGCAGCCCATGATGGTGGCGGCTCAGCAGCCCATGATGGTGGCGGCTCAGCAGCCGCCGATGGTCTACATCCAGGGTCAGGGATGGAGCCCCATCGTCGGCGGGTTCATTGGCGGCATCGGCGGTGGCTTGCTGGCCAACGCCTTCACCAGCGACCGCAAGTAGCCCGCGAATACGCATCGAAGCCGCGCTTTGCGCGATCTGAACTCAAGCGCCTCTGGGCGCCACAACGAATTGGGGGATAGGCCATGTGGGATACGATCGAGAACAGCCTGCGCGAGGCGCAGCGTCAGATGAAGGCGGTCGAAGGCACTGCGTGGGGCGCGGCCCTTGGCGGCTTGGTGGCCGCCATCACCGAAGGCACCCGCTTTGCCCGGAACAAGGTCGACAAGCTCAACAAAGACATCACCAACCTGCAGAACCGCCTCTCGGCCGTCGAAGGCAAGGTCGATCAGGTGTTTGTGCCGCCGGTCTCGCCGGGCATTCCGCAGCCGATCAACCTGCTCGGCAGCTTCACAGCCAACGGCGGCACCGTCACGCTGGTCAGCGGTGACGATCGCGGGTTCCGCATGCACTTTAACAACAACGGAAACACCGTCGTGGCGGGATCAAAGCTGGGCACGATCAAGTTCGGCAAGCCCTTCGTAGCGCCACCCAAGGTCTTCATGCAGAAGGTTGGGGCCACCTCGGGCACCGTCGAGCTGTATCCCGACTCGGCCAGCCAGACGAGCTTTGACATGTACGTGGATAGCTGGGTGGCCGGCGAGCCGGAGGCCGATTACGACTTTTTGATCATCGGCCCGCAGCAAGTAGCCGGCTAGTCGCTGGCGCGACGTGATCATCGGCCCGTAGCAAGTAGCCGGCTAGTCGCTGGCGCGACGGAAGCTGTTCCAGCGGCAAGCCCGCGGCCCCAGATCGGCCGCGGGCTCTGCTGCTCTTTCCCATTCAACTGGGGGTATCAAATGGCGGAGAAATACAAGGGCATCAACTATCCCAGGAAGCTGTACGACTCGATCATGCAGGCGATTCACGACGTGGGCGGAGTCCGCGCCACCGACGTAGAAAACGCAGGCAACATCGACGAGCTGTACGCACGACACGCCGCCCTCAAGACCCGTGCGGACGCCGGCGACACCTATCTGCAGACGATCGAACTGCGGCTCCGCGCGCTGGAGTCTCAGGCGCTCTATCTGGAGCTGGGCGACGGGACGCCGTTCACCGGAGACGGCGCAGATCAGGTGCTGCCGCACACCCTAGGCGCTGTGCCCAAGCTGGTGCTTCTCGTGCCGGTGACGGGAGACGCAACCTTCACGACGGTCGGGAAGACGGAGACCACCGTGACGGTGCGGGTGGACGCCACCGCCAAATACCGCGTCTTCCTCTTTCGCTAGCCGTGTTCAAGGGGGCCCTGCATGCCATCGAAGCCCAAAGGCGCCCCCATGCGACCTCGTTCTGCCCCCTCCCCACTCCCGGGCTGGGTTTGGCCCGTCTCCGTCCTTAGCGCGGGCGCCGCCATCGGGCTTGTGGCCCTCGCAGCCACCCGCCAGAAGGGCCCAGCGCTTCCGGCGGGCCGCCCCTCTCCCTATCTCGACCCTGTAGCCGCCGATGCGCTCGACATCGAAGCCGCAGCACGAATGGTGGCGAGCGAGAACCCGCGAGGTAGCGAGGCCCTCAAGCGCGAGCAGCTCTACACGCAGATTGCACAGGCGAAGCGACATCGCCAGAGCGTCTACGAGCGCATCACCGGCGGCGCGCACTATGGCCCGCAGAACGACGTCCGCCCAGTGAGCACGGACCAGTCGGCCACCCCCCTCGACCGCGAGCTCGCGCGCAAGGTGCTGAGCGGATCGGCGCCGGCCGCGCAGTTTCCGTTGGCGCGAAAGTTCTTTGAGCCGGCCGTGCAGAACGCGGCCTTCGCCGTCGCAGAGCGCGCCCGCAGGAAGCAGAAGGCCGGCGAGAAGCTGACCCCGCAGGAAACGCGGCTCCTCGGCTATCGCAAGGATGCCGATGGCATCCGCAAGAGCTGGAGCAGCGAAGGTGCGCGGCTCCTTGGAACCCTTGAAGGCGTGGAGTTTTGGACATGAGTGACGTATCGCAAGGTGCCGTCAACAAGCTCGTCAAACACCTGCAGGCCCTGGGCTACGTCTCGCTCACGGATGCCGACCTGGCGCTGGTCAAGCAGGCCGTCGCGACCTTCCGGTCCAGCAAGGCGGCAGCACGCTTCATGTGCGGCGTTCTCGGCGGGAAGAACAAGTGCCTCACCCCGCTGCCCAACATAGACGTGCGGGGCGACAAGGCATCCAAAGCCCCGGCGAGCCGCATCCCATCGCCCGATGAGATTCGGCTGCGCGGGATGGCGATCCCCAAGGCCGCGGCCGTAAGCAAGGTGAAGACGCCCCGGATGCCCGCGGTGAAGTTCTCGCGCGTCGTGGAAACCGAGAGCTCGCCCAAGGCGGCAGCCATGAAGGCGAAGGCCAAGCCGAAGACCACAGCCAACCCAAAGGCAAGCCAGGTGCGCATGCCGAAGGCCGCACGGGTCTTGCTGAGCACGCTCGCGATCCTCGAACGAAACACGCTGGATATCGAGGCCAAAGCAACCGCCGCACACAGCAGCCTCGGAGACAAGCGCCTCTCCCGCAGCAAGAAAAAAGCCGTACAAAAGCGGATCGAGAAGCTGAGCCAAGCGCTCGATGAGGTGGTCTTGGAGGTAGCTGACACCGAGAGGCAGCTTGCCGCGGTGGCGGCCGAACACAACACGACGGTCTTTGAGCTCAAGGCCCTCCGCCGAGAAAAGGCGTGGGACAAGAAGGCCAAGGAGCTCTCGGCGATTGGTGCCGCAGAGGATGCGAAGCTCAAGGCGACACTAGAGCGTGCGCGCGCCCTTCTTGCGCAGCACGACGCCGAAGCCGCGCAGGCCAACAGCGGACCCAAGAAAGCCGAATGCCCGCCCTGCGCAGAGCCCAGCCCAGCGAAGGGCACAAGGGACAGGGACAAGTCTGCGAAGGCTGCGAATACCCCGGTCATAGCGCCACGCGAGCGGCCTCGCAAAGCTGCCAAGGCTCCCAAGGCGCCCAAGCCGCCCAAGCTGGCCAAGGCCCCAAGGGCTCCCAGGGCTCCCAAGGGGCCGCAGGCGGCAGCCCCGAGCAGAACGACCATAGAGACGCAGCCACCGGGCCGCGAGCAAGGGACCAGGATGCCCCCAATCACCGCCAAAGCGGGCGCGGCACCCGGCGAGCCGTCCCCGAAGCCACCACGCGAACCCAAGCGCGGCAAGGCTCCGAGCCCGCCGAAGAACGAGCCGACCGACGACGGGACAGCGCTTGTTAATGAGCTCGCTGCCCAACTGCTACGAGAGCAGTAGGCGATGGGCCAGTCGGCGCGTCGAGTGGACGCGGCACGTCGAGACAACCTTGTCGCGGCCGTCCGGCACCGCCTTGTGCGCGGAGCTCGGGGCGGGGCTGAACGGCTCGCTGCGATCAATCGCTGGTTTGAGGCAAACCGGCCGCTCCTCCTGCTTGTGGCGCAAGAGCTGATTGCTTCAACGGCCGCGTACGATGCCGGCGAGGCATGGACCACCAAGCCGAAGTGTTCGATCTGCCGGAAGCCTCGGGGGAGCAATCCAGCATGCGAGAAGTGCAGGAGCACGCGGCGGATGCTGAAGGAGCGCCACAGCCCGACGCCGAAGCAAATTGAAGCGAGGGACGCCACGCTAGCCCAAGTCGCCGCGGGCCAGGCTGCCCGCGAAGCGCAGGAGGAGGCTCGGAGGGCTCGGCTCACCGGCCGAAGAGTGCGGGTGGCGCTGGTGGGTTGCGGCAAGTCCAAACTCGACAGACCCGCCAAGGCCAAGGATCTGTACACAGGCAACCTCTTCCAGGCTGCCCGCTCCTACGCCGAGCGGTGCGCTGACGAGTGGCTGATCCTTTCGGCGTCTCACGGTGTCGTCGAGCCAGAGACCGTCCTTGAACCGTACGAGCGCACGCTGTCATCGATGCGTCTGTCGGAACTTGAGGCGTACTGGCGTCGCAATCGAAACTGGCTTGACCAGACGTACCACGGTCTCGACGTGGAGTTTGTTGGCCTAGCGGGACGCGACTACCTAGGTGGGCTTGGCGGCCTCAATCTCTCGGAGCCGCTCGACGGCATGGGGATCGGGCAGCGGCTGAGGTGGTTGAAGGAGGCCGCGGCCGGCTGCGCCGACTGCTCGCCCAACTGCCAGGGCGAGAGCGCTTGATGGACACCGGCGAGCTCGTACGCCTGCGCGGCATGCCCAAGACCGAGTGGCATGCGCCCACCCGCACCTGGCTAACGCTCGACGGCACACTGGGTCGGGTTCGGCGCCGTTACGGCACCGCGTATCCCGGCCTAGCTGTGGACCTACTGCGACGGCACCGTGGGACGGGGAAGCCGCTGCGTCCCCGGACGGTCCATATCACGCCAGACCAAGCTCTCCGTGCGGAGCCGCTCGGGGCCGATGAGGAGCGCCTGGTCGCCGAGTCCGCGCCTCTGCTTGCTGCCGCGGAGCGCGAGCGGGATCGCAAAGAAGTGGGGGGCGCCCTTTGGCGCCAGAGCTGGGAGAGCACGGGGGAAGCGATGTCAGACGCGAGAAGAAAACTTGTCGATGAGGTCGAGCAGGCACTTACGGACGGGGCCAAGGGCAAGCCGGAAGCGCTTCAGGCCATCGCTCGCTGGTTCGACGCGAACCGGCCGCTGTTGACGCTGGCTGCCCAGCACCTGCTTGCCAGGGCAGCGGAGAAGCCGACGAGCCAGCCTACGCTCACGGACTCAGAGCTACAGAGCCCACTTGGCGATGAGGTCTACCTCAACGGGGAGGGCGATCTCGAACCCGCGGAAGTGCTCGACGCGCTCGGCGAGCCCCATGCCTGGGACGATGAGTCTCTCGCCGCGGTGCGCGAGATCGAGAACTGGGACTTTGATGCCCATTTCGATGGGCGTCATGGGAGAAAAGACGAGTTTGCGGCCCTGTATGATCCCTTTTATGCCACTGGCACATCCAAGCCCGAGGACCAATACACCGAGGCCGTAGGCGATGTGGCGTACCTCATTTGCCCCCGTCGGCTGCTCCTGGCACGCGCGGGCCGTCCCCTTCTGTCGCTTCTCGCTTCCGTTGCTCCTCACCTAGAGCACGCACGACGGGCGGCCGGCTGGGACTATCGAGAGCCCATGATGGCCGCGGTCATTGACGCGATCCAGGTGGAGTATGCCGAGCGTCAGGAATCCGTCATCCGACGCTGGCTCCTGGCAAAAGAGCGGGCGTGCTTGGCGCATGGAGTCTCTGGCGTGTTGTTCTTCGCGTTGCTGTTTCGCGGGATTGGCGCAGACGCTCACAGACAGGCGTTCCGGCGAGTCGCCAAGTTCGTTGGAGATCGCGCGGACTACAACCCACCCGGCCAGCCGGTTCTGCCCGGATTCAAGGCGGACACCGCCGAGTCCGTGTTGCTTGAGGCGCTGCGGCAGATGACTCCTGACTTAGCGAGAAGGCTGGATACGGACCTCGGCGAAGACTTTGAGGAGCTAGCGGGCGATGAGTCGTGAAGTTATCGCATCCGTGCAGGCGAGCCTGCTCGCTTCAGCGCCAGCCCGGGCCGAAGAGATTGGCCGCTTCTTTTCGAGCAACGCCTCGCTGCTCCTACTCACGGCGGATCGCCTCTCGCGAACGCGAACGGGCACGGGCAACATCATCGCCGATGTCCGCGCCGAGCTCACGGCCGCAGCAGCGCCTTCGGCCCGCGAGCTCCTTACCAGTTGGTTCGATAGGAACCAGCCCCTGCTTGCCCTCATCGCGCGTCGCCTCTCGACTGCCCTCCCAGCGCCCGCCGTCGTGTTGGCGGAGCCAGACATTCCCGAGCTGTGGTCGCCCCAAGCGCGCACGGCCGCGAACCTGGCCGCGATTGCACTGCTCGACACCGACGCGACACTGTCGGCCAGCGACCGTGACACGCTGCGCAAGTATTCGGGCTGGGGCGGTCTGTCGCTCGACAAGGTCACTGCTCGCATCCCGGAGAAGTGGCTGCCGGACATTCAAGCTCTGGCCCATGAGTACTACACGCCGCTCTCGGTGACGCGGGAAGCGGCTCGCTTGCTTCAACCGCTGCTCGCAAAGCTCTCAGACCGGCTTCCCTTGCCCCTTCTGGCTCTCGAACCCTCGGCCGGCATCGGCCGTTTTGTGGCGGCGTTTCCCGAGCTGTCCTGGCACGCCGTGGAGTACTCCAAAGTCTCGGCCGCGATCCTTTCGCGTCTATACCCCTCCGCCCAGGTTTCCCAGGGCAGCTTTGAGGAGTGGGTGGTGCAGAACGAGGCAAGCTGGGCGGGGCGCTTTGCGCTGGTCGCGTCGAATCCACCCTACGGCCGACGCGGCGCATTCGAGAAGGTGGACCCCAGCCCCGAGTATCGCGAGTCGCAGGCGTACCTGTACTTTCTGCGCCGCGGGCTCGATCTGCTCGCACCGCGGGGCGTGGGTTGCTATCTCATTCCCTACGGCTTCCTGTCGAGTCGTGTCGAGCGGTTCGTAGACCAGCGCGAGCGGGTGCTACGGCGCCACCATCTCCTCTGCGCCTTCCGGCTGCCCTCTGGGCTATTCCCCGGCGGCAACATCGTCACCGACCTCGTGTTCTTTCAGGCCCGCGGCGGCGAGCTGTCGGCCTCCCTGCCTGAAGATGGCTTCGTGGTCGCCGGCAACTACTTTGTGACCCATCCCCGGCACATCCTCGGCACGGTGGTTGGATCTGAGGAAGACGAGGGCGACAAGCGCGCACGCCGCGGCTACGAAATCGCCGGCAGTTTCTCGGGCCTGCCCGAGACCGAGCTACGGCCGCTGTGCGAGAGCTGTGCAGTCACTCCGTTTCTGCGCGTCAGCGCGCCCAAGAAGGCCGGGCTTCAGCTCGCGGAGTTGCCGGAGTGGCTACAGGATGCGGCCCTACTTGGAGAGCGCGTCAGCCAGTACCTAGCGGCCCTCTCGGGCCAAGACGAAGCCAACCAGCGCGCTGCAGCGGGTCTCTACAGCGAGCTCCGCGAGGCGCTGTTGGCCTTCGCCAGCACCTACCAGAAGGAGAAGCTCGGCGGTCCAGGCAGCGAGTCGATTGTCCGGGACCCGAAGCTCCAGGCCGCGGCCAAATCGTTTCCGGCGCTCGTCGCCTTCGTGGCTGCTTGGAACCGCGACGGGTCGCTCGCCAGTGCGTTTTCCACGGTCCCGACCTATCGGCCGAAGTACCACGGCGACCCCGACGACTATGCAGGCATGGCGCTATTCCTCTACGAGACCGAGCGGCGCGTCACCCTGCCCCGCCTCCTGGATCTCCGCGCCTCGCTCGGTCGGGACCGCCTGGTGCCGCGCGAAACGGTCGAAGCGGCCCTGCTCGCGGCAAGCTTTGCGCACGACGGGGACGAGTGGATTCCCGAGTCTGCGTACTACACCGGCGATCTGTGGCCGAAGTACGACCGGGCGAAAGCCAGGGCCGACGCCGGCGACATCACATCGGCACAGCAGGCCAAAAAGCTCCTGCTCGCGATTGGGCCCGTGCCCTATCCCGAGATCGCCCCCGAGCCGCGCGCAGGATTCTTGCCGGCCCCGCTCTTGCGCGAGTGGCTGGCCGACTACGCCGGCGTGCGGGCCCCTGAGCTGGAGCGCAAAGACGGCCTTCTGCGCATTCAGGACAAGCCGCTCCAGGCGCTGCTCGACCTGGCCCCCAGGCTCGCCTGGGCCTTCGGCTACCTCAATCACGACTTGGGGCTGTTTGCCCCGACGTACGTAAAGAAGTTTCTGCCCGACGAGAAACGGGAGGAGACAGCCTCGGAGGCACTCGATCGCGCCCGCCTCGAATACCACGCCGCGGCCGTGAAGCACTTCGGGGAGTGGATGGGCAGTCGCGGAGACCGGCAAGCCGAGGTTGAAGAGAGCTACGCGCGCATGGCGCGGGGCTGGGTGCAACCCGTCTATCCCGCCAAGGACCTGGAGCTTGTGAGATGGCGCGGACACCTCAAGCTACGGCCGCACCAGCTCTCGGCCGCATGGCGCCTGGTCAGCCTCAACGGGGGACTGGTGGCGCTTGACGTGGGGCTCGGCAAGACCCTGACCGGGATCGCCACCATCGCCCGCCTGCGGCAGACCGACCGAGCCCGCCGCGTGATGGTCGTAGTGCCGAATTCAATCGTCTGGAAGTGGCACAAAGAGTTTTCTCGGGCGGTGCCCGACTATCGAGTCGGCGTCATCGGGTCGGTGCGATACCGCGGCCGGGATGGACTGCTCAAGAGCCGCACAGACACCGCAGCCGAGCGGGCGCTAAAGTATCGGCTGTTTCAAGCCGGCGCCTACGACTGCGTGCTGGTGACGTTCTCGGCCTTTGGTCGCTCCTCCCTCAAGAAAGACACCTTGGGGCGCTTCGTGACGACTTCGCCGACCGTGCAGCGGAGCCTGGGCCTCCGCGCCCGCAACGAACTCCATGCGCGAGAGCAAGTCGCATCCGGCAAGCGAAAGCCCAAGAAAGCGAAGGACACCGTCAAGCTCGCCACGCTCGACCAAATCCGAAAGGCGCTGGGAGCCGAAGCCGTCGCCAACATCGACGAGGCGCGCCTGGCTGAGCTTGGCGCCCAGGTCGGCGCCCAGATCCAACGGGAAAAGGCGCTGCGCGAGGAGCAGCTTGACCGCCTGCTCGCCACGCTAAAGACCGTGCCCGAGCGGGAGCGCGCCATTTTTGAGTTGCGCCTACAGGAATGGATCGCCGAGCGCACCGACAACCCAGACGCCGACCCCGGCGTCGTGTGGGAAGACTTGAACGTCGATCTTCTGGTCGTGGATGAGGCCCAGAATTTCAAAAACCTCTGGCCGGTCGAAGACCGCGAAGGCGGCATCCCCCGCTACTTGGGGGCCATCAGCGAGGGTTCGCAGCGCGCGTGGGATCTGGCGCTCCGGGCCTTCGATGTGCGCGAGCGCAACCACGGCGGCGGCGTGGTGCTGCTCTCGGCGACGCCCGCGAAGAACAGCCCCTTGGAATACTTTGGCCTCGTCGGCATGGTGGCGGCCGATGCGTGGGCCCGCGTCGGAATTGGCGATCCCGAGCAGTTTATCGACCGCTACCTGCGCTTGGAGATGCGCCAAGTCCTGCAGCAGACCCTTCGCGTCGAGCGACAGAGCGTGGTGGCCGGCTTCCGCAACCTCAACGAGCTACGCGATGTGTTGTTCCGCTTCGCCGAGTTTCGCACCGCCGAGGAAGTGGGCCTGAAGCTTCCCGAGGTCAAACCACAGACCTTGACCGTCCAGATGACGGACAAGCAGCGGAGCCTCTTCTCAGCGCTCCTCGACTCGTATCGGTCCGCGATGGAGCGGGCCGACGAAGATCCGGGGGCTCGGTTCGCGGCACTGGGGCTCCTGCAGCGCATGGCGCTTGTGGCGGTCCACCCCGAGCTCGGCGATGGCGCCCCCCCGAAGGAGGAAGTCAGCTCGCTTGTGGCGGACGCTACGAACCTGGCGATGGCCATCGCCGCGCCAGCAACGGCTGACGAGGAGCCAGAGGTCGATGGTTTTGGCAGGCCGCTTCCGGTGGGCGAGAAGACCGAGCTACAGGAGCCCAAGCGCACCAAGCCAGCACGCATCCCATGGACCTGGCGGAATGCCAAGCTGGCCAAAGACTATTCAAGCCCGAAGCTCGCCACGGCCGTAAAGCTGGTGCGGGCGCAGCCAGGCTGCGGGCACATCATTTTCTGCGACAACATCGCGGTCCACTACTGGATGCGGGAGCTCCTGGTGCAGGCGGGCATCCCCGCGGAGCGCATCGGCATCCTCAACGGCGAAGTGACGCCGACCGCGCTGGCGCGGCAGGAGATCGCCGAGCGCTTCAACGGCACCCCGGCCGTCACGGATGAGCGCGGCCGTGTGGAGCAAGAGGGCGTGCCGCCCCAACTCGACGTGGTCATCGCCAACGCCACAGCCTACGAGGGCATCGATCTCCAAATCCGCACCTGTCAGGTGATCCACCTCGATCTGCCGTGGGAGCCCGCGACGCTGCAACAGCGCAACGGCCGGGCAGTGCGGCAAGGGAACACGCAGGCCGTCATTGCGATCTACTACCTCGTCGCTGACCGATCCAACGACCAAGTCCGACTCGATGTGATTCAGGGCAAGCTGGGATGGATGCGGGATGTGCTCGCCTCCTCGGACCGCGAGACCAATAACCCCGCAGCGGATCAGGAGATGTCAGCCGAAGAGATGCTGACGCTCGGCAGCGACGATCCCGAGGCCAGCCGGCGGGCGCTCGCCGAGCTCAAGGCCCGACGCGAGCGGGCAACGGAGCAGCAGACCCGCAAGCGGGCCTGGGAGGGTCTCGCCGGAATCGCGCGACGCATCGGCACTCTACCCAAGCAGAAGGAACCCGCGACCCAGGCCGCTGCCCATGAGGCCATCGAACGAGAAGTCACGCTGCTGGAGCAGGTGCCCGCCGATCTGTGGCCCTGGCATCACCTGCTGGGCCCCGCGCGCCAGCGCATTGCGATGGCGGTCGATGCCGAGGCAGAAATCGCCGTCGTGCAAGACAGCTTCATCACGCGAGTGGAAGGCGAGCTGGCCACGGGAGGCTTTGAAGTGGGGCTGGTGAGTGGCCAGAGCGCCTCCCTACGGCCGCACGGGTCTCTGATCTGGCACAGCCTGCCCGTCGGGGCGCTGCGGAACAAGAGTGAGTTGCCCTTTGGGCTCGTCCTCTCGCCCGACGGACCGCAGCCCGGCGACTATGCCACGGCCACGCCAGGCGCATCCTACGGCGAGCGCGCCGCCGTGCAGGAGTACTGGGCCGGATCAGGCCCGAGCAGCGACGCATCCAAAACGCGGACGAGCTTTGTTAAGCTGCTTGAGCGCAGCGGCCCGGCGTTCCCTGATTCGCTGGAGTGGCAAGGCGCGTCTGATCGCTTCCGTCGCTGGCTTTGGGAAACTGCCGCAGAGCGCATCATGGCCGCGCTCCGGCAGGAGTCGCCCGGCAAAGAGCCACCGCTTTTGCCGGGACTCACGCCCGAGGGTGAGCTTGAGGTCTTTTGGGCCGGCTCGGCGCTTGCTCGGCTGCGGCTCCTGCCTTTCACGGAGGAGGGCTATGCGCTGTTTCTACGGGCTGTGCCGACGCTGCTGGGCCAGCGGCTTGCCGATGGCACAGAGCTTACGTGGTCTCGGGCGAATGCCCTCGTCAAGGACTGGTGGCAACGCGAACTGCCCCGGGGCCTGTCGCGCGGGGCTGCCGACGACGAACATGAAGGGGGATGAACATGGCCGACCAATTCTTTGAAGACCTCAACCGCTACGCTGACCAGCTCGTCGGCGAAGCCCGCACGATGACCCAAGAGAACGCGCCGACGGCGGACTCTGTAACCGAGGCTGCGCCCTCGATCGCCGTCGGCGAGCCGGCACCCTCTGGCGAGCCGGCCGCCGAAGCGCCACAGGAAGTCGTCTCCGAGGTGGGCGGCTCGACGCCGCTTGTCTACTGGTATCAGCCCCGACGGTACTTTCAGGGCCTGGCGGATGACGCGGGGCAGTTCGTTAGACAAGCGCAGGAGGGCGCTACACCCGCGCAGGAACCATCGGCGACGCCAGTCGCCAGCGCACCCGCGCCGATGGCAGCCGTGAACCGACGCCAGGTCTTTACAATCCAGGCGCCCGTTGCACCGAGCGGCCCGGCTGTGGCGCAGAGCCGCCGCGCCGTTGTCGCTGCAGCGCCGACCTCAGCGCCCCGGGCGATTTACGCCATCGGGGCCTACTTTGTGCCCGAGAACCCGATCCTGCCCATCAACGACTACTGGCGGCAGTGGGACCAGCTCGACAAGGCACAGGCCGAAGCAAAGGTGCGGGAGCTTACCAACCTGGGCATCCCGTCCTACTACTACGACGGCAACTCGTGGGTGGCGCTGTACCGCTACGCCTAGGTTGGGTCGGTCGACGCAGGGGGCTTGTAGAGGCGATGGAACGTGCTCTTGGAGATACCGAGCAGTTGAAGCATGGGTCCGCGGGCCTGGGTTGGGTCCGCGCCCAGCTTCTGCAGAAGGGCGACTTGCGAGGGGCCGAGCTTCGGCCGTCGTCCCCCCATCCGGCCGCGCGCCCGAGCCGCAGCCAAGCCCGCCTGAGTGCGCTCGCGGATGAGAGCTCGCTCAAACTCGGCGACGGCGGCAAAGATCTGAAAGACCAGCCGGCCGGCAGCACCCGAGGCGTCCACTCCTTCGGTCAGCGACACAAAGGCGATGTTGCGCTCCCGCAATTCCTCGACGACGCGAAGAAGATCCTTCAGGGAGCGGCCGAGGCGATCGAGCCGCCACACCACCAAGGCATCCCCGGCGCGGCAGTACCGGAGCGCCTCCGCGAGGCCGGGGCGCTCCATCTTGGCCCCGGTGCTCTTGTCCGAGAAGATCTGGTCACAGCCTGCCGCCTTCAGGGCATCAAGCTGCCCATCCAAGTTTTGGTCCAGGGTCGAGACTCGCGCATAGCCCACTCTCATGGCCGCAACGTCCCACAACTCATCACTGAGGGCCAATTTCGGGACCTACTTTTTGAGACGCGATTCTGGGACGGGATTCTGGCCCATGGGCGGGTTCTGGCCCGAGCTTGGTTGCGAGTCTCAAAAACAACCGTTTCTGGGACGCCGCGCGCGCCCGCCCGGCGCTAGAGGGATCGATGTCACGCCTGGTATGGCCCATCGCGCTCAAGGACACCCGGCGGGTCGGAGAGTCTGTCACGGCTCGACGCGCCGGCAGCGGGCGCCCTCACAAGGGCATCGATGTGTTTGCAGACGCCGGGACGAAGGTGCTGTCCGCCGACTTTGGCCATGTAGCCCGCGTCGTGGACGGTCGCGCAGGCGAGCGAGAGAGCCTTCTGCGCGCGGGCCTCTTTGTCGATGTGATCTCCTTCTACGGCTGGGTGTATCGCTACCTGCACCTCGGGTCTGCCGTCGTGCGCGAGGGGGACCTTGTGCGGGCGGGCGATCCGCTTGGTACGGTCAGCGCGGCCGGACAGAGTGGAGTCGAGCACTCGGACCCGCATGTCCACTTCGAGATTCGCGCGGCCGACTGGGATCGGCTGCGGGGCGACTATGGCGATCCCATCGATCCGCTGACCGTGCTTCCTCGCCGAAGCTGGCTGGCCTAGTCGACGGGCTCAAAAACGGGGGAACACATGACCGCGCAAGAGATGGACGAGTTGAGGGCCCGCATTCGGCGCATCGCCGGCCAGCTCCTACGTACGCTGGGGCCCGCGATCGCCCTTCTGAACTCAGACGAGAAGAGTGAGCTTCAGCGGGTCTCGCCCATGGTCTGGAAGGGACTCGCGCTGTTGCTGAGCAGTTGGCCCTATGCCGACGACAGCCGAAGAATTTTGCTCGGCGAGTGGGGTGACAAACTCCAGCCTGTCTATGGGGACCTCGCGCCGATCATGCGAAGCCATCTCCTCAAGGCCCTGACCTCTGTGGTCAGTGATCGACCTCCGCAGGCGGCAAGGAAGCTCGCCAACACGCTGAGGGCCATCGGCATCCCGCTTCTCTCGCTGATCGGCCAACGTGACGAAACTGCCCGCCTCACGGCTGCCCTCATTGGGCGACTAGCGCCTCAGAGCCTACCGGACTACGAGCGCTAGCCGTGTTCCCAGCGAAAGAGGTGGTGCGGCGGCTCGTGCGCATCGGCAACCGCTTTGCAGCGACGAACCCCGCTGTGGCGGAGCTATTGGCTAAGCAGGTGCTGAAGCGTGACGCCATTGCAGCGGACGGCAGCTACAACATTGCAGCCGAAGGGGTCTTGTATGCGCTGCTCCGCCGGCAGGCGTCTCCCGACCAGCGACTACGTCTTGAGACATGGTGGTCACAGAATCGCCTCAACGTCGACACACTGGCGAGGACCATTGCTTGGCATATCCCGCGATCGTGGGTGCCAGGCCCGACCCGAGCGCGAGGCAAGCGAGGCGCCTTTGAGGTCAGCATCGGAAGCATACCCGTCGCGTTTCCCC
>CALFYE010000066.1 GCA_937952145.1 uncultured Myxococcales bacterium | reverse complement strand
CTACACAGGCGAAGACACTCTTTCCCTACACGACGCTCTTCCGATCTCGCGGTAGCGACCGGCGTCGTGGCCACCGAAGCGGCCGTCGAAGGGCTTGCCGATCGGCTCGCACAGCAGGGCGGCTGGAAGACTGTCGTTGGAGAAGCGCTCCGAGGAGCCAGTCAGGGCCTCGCGCAGGGAGCGCGTATCGTTATGGGCGGCGAGGCGGCAGCACGTCCGCCAAACGACAAGAATCGAGGATGAGCCTAACCTCAACCGCGACGTAGGTTCCCCGTCGCGCAGCTCGTTCCTCTAACCAATCTGCAAGGTCAGCCGGCAAGCGGACGTGAATCTCTGCGAAGGAGTTCGTGCCCCGTTTCTTCCCCGCCACCGAACAGTAGTTTACCGCGGTTTGGCGCCCCACTGCCGGGGTTCCGCCCGCGTCCTCGCGGAGCTCAGCGGGATACTTGCGGGACACCTGCGGGATACTTGCGGGATACCTGCGGGATACTTGCGGGACACCTTGATGCTTTGACCTCGCTCGCCGTGCAAGCTCAGACCAGCAACGCACAGGCACCCCACCAAGCGAGGAACCGATGGCCGACAAACCGCAGAGCGCACTTGCCATCCGTAAACAGGCGATCAAGGACGCCCAGGCCACTTACAAGGCCACCGTGGCGAAGCTGAAGGACGAAAACAAGCAGCTCGTCAAGCAGAGCCGAGACGCCGCTGCGATGGCGCGCAAGTCGCAGGAAGTCGCCCTTGCGGCTTCGGAGCAGAACCAGTCGCTTCTGCGATCGGTCAGCAGCCAGAACAGCCGAGCGGGCGTTGGGGCCACCGTTTTTTTATCCTCGGTCATCGCCACCGGCGTAGCGCTTGGCTCCAACCAGTTCGTTCTGTGGCTCGCCAAGCCCAACCCCGGCGACAAGGAAGCGAACTTCGTGGCGCGCAACCGCGGCTTCTTTGAGGCGTTGCCGGGGTTCATCTTCGGCAGCGGCTTGGGCGGCATCGCCGTTTGGCGGGCTGGCTCTCAGACGACCGAGTATGGCGCTGGCGACGAGTTCCTGCGGAACATGTCTGCTTCGCTCCTCACCGTCGGCATGGTGCGCGGCGGCGATGCGCTCCTAAGTCCCTTGCCCAAGTAGAACGGGGAGCTGGTCGTGAACCTCGCGGAGCTCAGCGCCTGGGAGCGGATCTATCTCGCCATGCAAGTCGGCGTGCGCGATCCGCTGCTTCTGACGCAGCTCAAAAAAGAGGTGCTCGACCTGCTGGACCCCGAGTCCCTACTCCTTCTTGCGGCACTGATCGCCGTGACCACACTGGGTGCGGCCTGGGGTGGCCCGGCCGCCTGGGTGGCCGAGATGGGAGTCGCGGCTGCCGGCCTTTGGTATCTCGGCCGCGACCTCGTGACGATCATAAGCAACATGGCGACCTTCGTGAAGCTCGCCGTGGCAGCCAAGACGGACGACGACATCAAAGCCGCTGGGCACGAGTTCGCGCTTGCGCTCTCGCGCCTGGGCAGCACGGCGATTATGAGCATCCTGTCCGCAGGGGCCTTCAAAGCCGCACGAAGTCTTCTTGTGCCCCGTCTGAAAAGCGCCATGGGCAACCGCGCCACGGCGCCAGAGCCGCGGCCCACCGAGGCCAAGGCCAGCGCAGAAAAGCGACCGGAGAGGCCGACTGACAAGCCGGTGGAGAAGTCACCGACCGACAACAAGGCGCCTCCCGCCGAGACGAGTCTAGCCAAGAAGGTGGCGACGGCAATGGGCGAGGGCGGAGTCGCACGCCCGGTGTCGGAGCTATCGCTTGCCCAGGTGCTCCTCCCGATCGGACTCATCGCAACCGCGGCCGGTGTCGGTGCGGTGCTGCTGCTCAAGGGACGCTCCCAGGAGGTCAAGGTACGTGTCGTCAGCGCTGCCTAGCTCTGAGCAACTGGCCGAAGCCGGCCGTGAGCAGCTTGGCGCCCTACACCGCGTCGGGACGCTGGCGGCGCACTTCGGCGCCGAGAAGCTGGATCAGCAGTACGGGACGCTCGGCTATCTGACCTCCGAGGTCGACCGCTTCACCCAAAGCGTCGGCCGCACATTTTCGGCCGGGGGCCTGCTGCCCGAGGCGTACGTGCCCCCTAAACCGCCACCGAGCATCGGCACGGTGCTGGTGGTGGGGGGCCTGCTCACCGTGGGCGTGGTCGGTTCTGTCGCATTGCTGGTCCGAGGAGGTCGCCGTGGCTGACGAGGCAGATTTTGAGGCCGCAGGGAAACGCATCCTCCTGGGTCTGCATCGCGCGGGCCAAGGCTTCGCTCATGGCGGCGGCTCGATTGTGGATCTGTTCACGGGCGGACAGCTCGGCGCGGCAAAGTCAATCGACGAGTTCACTGCCGGCGTGGGGCTCGCCTATGCCGAGCTCGATGCGCTGCCCGAGGACTCGCCCGAGGCCCGGTACATAAGAACGTCTCGCGCGATCGACCGAGTCCGCACGCAGAACGTGGCCGAGCAGGCCGATCGCGACCTCCGTTCGATGTCCGAGCCAGGCACGCCGTATGGCCCGCCTTCCGAGGAGGCGGACGCATCACGCGATGCCTCTGCCAACCGGCCTGCAGCGTCCGAGGTCAGGCCCGTGGACGAGCGGCTGGCTGCAGCGCAGGAGACCGCACGCAGGGAACGCGAGGCAGCGAGGGCCTACGCGGCGCCCGCGCTGCAACAGGACCCACGGCCGGCACCGATCCGCACCAGCCGGAATCTACCGAAACCACCGCCGTCGCCACCGAGCCCACCGCGACCTCCGTCGTCCGGCAACGTGGATTTGAACGAGGCTCTGCAACTCTTCGCAAAGTTTTCCGGGGGGACCCGCTCATGACGATGTGGCACACGAACCTCATCACGCCTGTCCAGCGGATGGAGTACAACGACAAGCAGTTTCTGCGCACGCCAGAGCAGCTCCTCGGGACGGGGACGGGCTTCTGGGGCCCCCCAGCGAGCGCGATTAAGGAAAAACTGCCGGAGGACTACGGCGGCATCAGGCTCGTCGAACTCGGCGTCAGCGCGCCCGATGCGCATGGCTTTGCCAAGCCCAACACCCTCTGGGTCGTGGGGAACGGCCCGGAGCGCGGCATTTGGGTCCTCAACGTCAGTGACAAGAACGCGCAGGACGTAGCCGAGCGGTATGGGCACAAGCTCATGGCCGGCTGGTACATGAAGATCGGCCCCGTGCCATTCGCCGAGACCCTCTGGAACTCGGAGCTTAAGAAGCTGGACGCCGAGGGAAACTGGGCCCTGTACAACAAAGTCATCGGCCGGTCGATCGCAGAGATTTCCGCTGAGAACACAGAAAGAAAGAACAAAGCCGACGCAGAGATTGAGGGGGCGAGACAAGAGCGCGAGATCAAAGAGAGGGAGCAGCTCGCCAAGGACATCAAGGCAGGCAAGGTCCCCGCCAGCACGACTACGACGGGTGGCACGACTGGGACGCCCGTGCCGGGCTCGTGGATGGTGGCCGACACGACCTACGAACTCGTGGCCCTACAGAGCGGCGCACCGATCCCGCTCGATGTGGCCGAGCGGGCACCCAAGAACTACCAGTGGAAGCTGACGGACGACCCGAACGCCGGGTTCCGCCTCGCGGGGCGGCCTGGCGCAGGGCCCTATGTCTCTAACGG
>CALFYE010000065.1 GCA_937952145.1 uncultured Myxococcales bacterium | reverse complement strand
GGGTGAATGACCCGGGCGCTTGCGCTTGCGGAGCTTGGCCAGGTCCGTGTAGGGCAGTGGCTTACAGAACACGGCTCCTTCGAGAAGACGGTAGAATAGCAGTCCTGGTCGACAAGAGCGTCGGCGGTTGAAGCGGAACGTGAACTCCTCCAGATAGGCCTGGAGATGTTCGGGAGACACCGACCCCTGATGAGTCCCAAGCAACCAACGCTTCAGCAGGGATGCGACCAGATGGACCGCTGGCAGCTCCTCATGCGCTTGATTTGGGGAGGCCGAGAGATTGATCGCCTTGTGCTTGTAGTCGCCGCTGCTTCCAAGCCCAAGGTAGCTCGGCCATCCGTCGGTGATCACCGCGGACCCCGGCGTGACATTGTCTCGTACAAAGCCTTGCAACGAGTCGGCTCCTGCATCCTTGACGACCCGAAGCCGGCAGCGCCCGTTGGCCCCTTTGGGCATCCCGGCCTGTAGGTTCAGCATGCCCCCAGGCTAGACATCAACCGTAACTGACTGGAAACCCATTTGGCTCCAATATGCCGGTTTCCCAAGTACTCTCCGTAGCGAGGGAACGATTGAGTTCCAGTGCCGATGGACTCAACCTCACTACCATTGAGAATGAATTAGCGATCTCCGATGGAACAAACAGCTTTTTTCCGGACCCTCTTTGCCGATCTCCCTGGGGAGCGAGTCGTACTGCTAGTGACTCGCCGCGCTAGCAAACCCCGATCTGCGACGGCTCAACACTTTCTCAACAACTGCAGCCTAGCCTGAGGTCTGACCCCACATCGCACGCGCGCGAGCGGCTCTGCCGGATCCGCGACGTGACAACCGCTTCGCTGTGTACCCAAGGAGAATGTGTCATGAACCGAGCAAACACTCAGCGCCCATGCTTTAGGAGCCCCCTTTTCTCGACGCTCGCCGCTTCGCTGCTGATCGCAGGCTGTGGCGGTGAGCTTGATGAGGTGCAGACAGACCAATCGCTCAACGCCGTCTACGGTGGTACGCTGGCTCCGGCCGGGTATACCCCGTTTATGGCTTCCGTACAGGAGGGCACCTCGGGGAAACATAAATGCGGCGCTGTCATTGTTGCCGACCAGTGGCTGGTTACGGCCGGGCACTGCGTCTACGCATCGGCCCCTGCCACTCTGAGTGTACGAGTTGGGAGTTCACAATATGCCTCGGGTGGAACGCTTGTGCCGGTAAGCCAGGTTGTGCTCCATCCAAAGTTCTCGCTGTTTAGCATCGAAAACGACATCGCGGTCCTCAAGCTCGCGAGCCGCATCCCCTACAGCGGTAGTGCGCATCCGACCAAGCTGCCCCAGCAATTTGGTGATGAGCCCGATGGCGCCAAAGACTTGCTCTTCGGTTGGGGAGCGACATCGGCGGTGAATAACACGTATACCTACTCGCCCGACCTGTTAATGGCCACCGTCAAAGTAGTCAACCGCACTACTTGCCAATCGTCCTGGGGAGTCCCGATCACGGGCGCCGTGATCTGCGCCGGGACGGCGAACAAGAGCTCTTGCCCAGGAGACGATGGAGGTCCCCTCATGAACGGGGGCGGGTCGATGGCGGTGGGGATCGTGGCGGTTAGCACTTGCGGTCAGGCAACGCCGGCTATCTACACCCGCCTCGGCTGGCACAGCTTATGGATCGAGAGTGCGACCGGCGGCGCCGTCTACGGACTTTGACCTAGCGCGCTATTTGTCGCTGCGCAGGCGGGGGCCGGTGACGGTGACGCGCAGGCCGCGGGGCGCTTCGCGAGCGAAGTGCAGGATGAAGCCAGCGCGGCGGCAGACTTCGCTGGTGATCGCCAAACCCAGGCCGCTGCCCTGCGGCTCGCGCTGCCTGGCGGCATCGCTGCGGAACGTGCGGTCGCCCAGGCGCGGCAGCTCGGTGGGCGGCACCCCGGGGCCGTCGTCCACGACGGTCAGCGTGAACGCCTCGGCGCGCGCTTCGAGCAGCACCGCGACATGTCCGCCTTCATCCCCATACGCCACGGCGTTGTGTACCAGGTTCTGCACGATCTGCTCGGCCATGGCGGGGTTGCAACGGATCCACACCGGATGATCGAGCTCGTTGGCGGCGACCTCGATGGCGCGCGTCTGCCCAAGCTTGCGGAAGCGGCGCGTGACGTGCTCGATAAGCACGCACAGATCTACCTGCGGATCACCATGCAGCGGATCCGCCCCATCCTGCAGCCGGCACGCCAGATACAGGTTTCCGATCAGCGCCCCCATGTAAACGACATCGTCGATAGCGTTGCGCACTAGCTCATTGCTCGGCGTCGTCGTCGAGTCGGTGAGTCGGTCGATGGTGAGCTGCGTCGATTCGCCGAGTCGCTCGACCGTCAGTTGCAAAGAAGCCAGCGGCGTACGCAGATCGTGGGCGACGTTGAGCAGGTGCTGCTCCAGCGCTTTCTGGCGTTCGATGGCCTTTTCCGCGTCGGTCGCGATGCGCGAATGCGCCTGATCGAGCAGCCAAGAGAGCTGCCCCAGATCATCGGCTTCCGGATCGCTAGCGGACGCATATCCGGTCGAGCGGCCGACCTGTTCGGTGGCTTTGCGCAGGCGATGCAGGCGCTGGGTCAGCGGCCGCACCGCGAACCAGCTGGCGGCAAGGACGGCCAGCGCGCCGGTGAGCATCGGCAAGCCGAACAGCATACCCCAGGCCTGCCGGCGCTCGAAGCGAGCCACCCGCCAGCGCATCTGTACGAGCGAGCACGGCCCGGTCGCGGCGGTTCGCCTGATCGCCGCCCCGCCCCACTCGCTGAAGAAGTACATGCGGCTGGGAGTGGCTTCACCCTGGAGCAGCCGCCGCACGAGACTGGCGTCGATGGGGGGCATGGCGGCAAGCACCGGGCGCAGCGTGCCGGCGTCATAAAAGCCGATATCGAGCTGCTGACCGGGCGAGAACTGCCGATAGAGGCCCTGCGGATCTCGCTCGCAGCGCTGTTGCATCCACGGATCAGCCCCGGGGGAAAGCTGCGCGATCCGCTGCAGCGACTGCTTGACCATGAGGGTGAAGAGAAACCCGGTGACCAAGACCACGCTCAGCCCGGCGCAGATCGCGGACGAAAAGAACACGCGGCCCGGGATGCCACGCGGCAGAAGCTTCATGGCTGCTCCGGTGGGTCGAAGCGGTACCCAATTCCCCACACCGTGACGATGCGAGCGCCACTGGCCCCGAGCTTCTTGCGAATGCGTGCAACATGGGAGTCGATGGTGCGATCGTAGCGCTCCCCATCGACCGGAAGCGCCGCTTCGGCGAGCTGACCGCGTGAAACGACACGGCCGGCGCGCTCGACAAGGAAGGTCAGGATGGCAAGCTCTGCGCCGGTGAGAAAGATCGGTGCGCCGCTCAGGCTCAGCGTGCGCGCGTCAAGATCAAGGACCGCGTCATCCCAGACCATGCGACGCGGCGCGGCGAGCTGCGGCAGGCGCAGGCGGGCCCGGATGCGCGCGACCAGCTCTTCCACCCAAAACGGCTTTGACACATAGTCGATGGCGCCGCCGTTGAATACGCGCAAGCGCGCATCAAGATCGGTGCGCGCCGTCAAGACGATGATCGGCGGCAGCTTGTGCCCCTGCCAGTGCGCGAGGATCTCGAACCCGTCGAGCTCCGGGAGCATCAGGTCAAGGATGATGAGCGCAAACCTGCCGAGCCGACCAAGCTCCTCGCCGCGCTGCCCCGAGCTGGCATGCTCCACGGAGAATCCGATCGCGGAGAGGCCGCGTATGATACCCGCGGCGATCGCGCGGTCATCTTCGATCAGCAGAATCTTCGGAGCATCGCTCCGTTCGAAAGTGATCATGATCGCCCCCTGCAGAGCTTCACGATCTTAGCGCCAAAAAGGGGGTCATCGCGGCCTTTCTGCGACGGCTCAACACTTTCTCAACACATTTGGCGGAGGCTCTAGTCAGGAGCGCGCCGCGCAGAGGCGCGATCGCGATCGGCCGCGCCGGAGTGAGCGATGCTGTCGGCCAATCCGGCTCATGCTACAAACGGGCCGGTGAAGATCCTGATCGTAGAGGATGAAGAGCAGATGGCGCGGCTATTGCGTCGCGGTCTTCAAGAAGAGGGGCATCAGCTTGATCTGTGCCCGACGGCAGATTCAGCGTCGCAGCAGGCGCTCGACATCTCCTACGAGAGAGTCAACTCCGAGGAGAATGCTACCTGAATCCGTCCGCACCGCGTCGAAGAGGGCTGCGGATAGGTTTGCGGGTCGAGACAAGTTTTCGACGGCAAACCTGGCCCGGTGACGCCAGGCAACCACGGGTGCTCTGCGCGCCGTCAGCAGCGCACCGCTTCGGAGGCCTCATGCCCTTCTCCGCTCCTCTTCTCCTGACCTTTGGCACCCATATCTCCCCTTGCTGGTTATCCCCTGTACAGGCTGGAGGCCGCTATGCCTCGGGCTAAAGCGCCTCCCCGGGTCAAGGGGCCTTACTCCGAGCGCGGCGGCTCCCGCT
>CALFYE010000064.1 GCA_937952145.1 uncultured Myxococcales bacterium | reverse complement strand
TACCGGGAGCGACGGTGGCCAGGTTGGCCGAGCCCTTGGCGCCGATGTTGCGGAAGGCATCCATGATGCCCCAGACGGTGCCGAACAGGCCGATGAATGGCGCCGATGAGCCGACGGTGGCAAGGAGCGGCGTCAGGCCCTCCAGCACGGTCTGCTCGGCAATCGCGCTGCGTCGCAGGGCGCGCTCGATGTTCTCAAGTCCGCCCTCGTCGCCACCTTCCAGCACGCCGCGATCGCCCTCGGCCTCGTCGCCGCTATCGACCTTGCTGTCGCCGCGGCCGCGCTTGTTTAGGCGCTTGAGCTCTAAGAAGCCGGCCCGGAACATCGCCGCGACGGGCGAGCGATGCAGCTTGCGGGAGTGCTCGTGCAGATCCTCCAGCCGCTTGTTCGCGAAGAAGGCGTCAAGAAACGCGTCGGTCTCGCGCGAGGCGCGCTGCAGCTGATACGCCTTAAAGCCGATGACGAAGGTCGTCACGACGAAAAACGCGATGAGCAAGAACAGCACGAAGAGCACGACCCCGCCCGAGCTGAGGACAAGCTGGAAGAGATCCATCTCTTTCCCAGGCGTCGGGCTGCCGAGCAGGGTGGGGAGCGTCGCAGACGGGAGGGTCGGCAGCAGGGGAAGAGTTGGCGTCACGGCAGTCGGGACCATGGAAAAAGGTTGAAAACCAAAGTAGTCTGCTCGCCCCCCTGCTGACAACCTCGTTACGAGGTGGGCGGTGGCCCGACTCGGTCCTTGGCCCAGCCGTGTCAGTCGCCCGCAGTAGATCTTCGGAACCTCGGCTCATGGACCGCAAACTCACATTCCGCAAGCTTATGCAGACGGTCCGCGAGGCCCTGCGGGGTGATCACGCGGATTACACCACCGGCCCCTTAACCGACGCCATCATCCTGCTCGCCGTGCCGATGGTCGTCGAGATGCTGATGGAGTCGCTGTTTGCCATCGTCGACATCTTCTGGGTGTCGCGACTGGGGCGAAACGCCGTCGCAGCGGTCGGCCTGACCGAGTCGCTGATCGCTGTCCTAGAGACGCTGGCCATGGGCCTCTCCATCGGCGTGACAGCCTTGGTTTCGCGGCGCATTGGCGAAAAAGATCCCGAGGCCGCCGCGCGCTCGGCGGTGCAGGGGCTGTGGCTCGCGGCGCTGATGTCGCTGGTGCTCGGCATCCTTGGGGCGCAGAACGCCGGCCGGCTGCTTGCGCTGATGGGCGCCGATGCTGACGTCGTGCAGAGCGGCGGGGGTTTCACCCGCACGATGATGGCCGGCTCGGGCAGCCTGATCCTGCTGTTCATCACCAACGCGGCGTTTCGTGGCGCTGGCGATGCCGTCATCGCCATGCGGACGCTGATCTTCGCCAATACCCTGAACATGCTGCTCGGGCCGTGCCTGATCTTTGGCCTGGGGCCGTTTCCGGCGATGGGGGTGCGTGGGGCGGCTGTTGCGACGGTGACTGGGCGGAGCCTGGGGGTGCTGTATCAGCTCTATCGCCTGACGCGACCGGGCGGTCACTTGTCGGTGCACCTCCGGCACCTGCGGCTGGACTTCGGGGTGATGCGCCGCCTGCTGCAGCTCTCGGCGGCGGGCATGCTGCAGCACTTTGTCTCGACGGCAAGCTGGATCGGCATGGCCCGTCTGATGGCTGGCTTTGGCGCGGTGGCGGTGGCCGGCTACACGATTGGCATCCGCGTCATCGTCTTTGGCCTGCTGCCTAGCTGGGGCATCGCCAATGCGGCGGCAACGCTGGTCGGTCAGTCGCTGGGCGCCAAAGATCCCGAGCGGGCCCGGCAGTCGGTGTGGCGGGCCGGCTTCATCAACCTCTGCGTGATGGGGCTTTTGGGCCTGCTGTTCGTGATCTTCGCTGGGCCCATCGTGCGGCTATTTTCCGACGAGGCGGCGGTGCAGGCGGCGGGCGAGTCGTGCCTACGCATCATCGCCTCGGGCTATCTTTTTTACGCCTACGGCATGGTGTTCTCGCAGGCCTTCAACGGGGCGGGCGATGCCTGGACGCCGACGCTTTTGAACCTGCTGTGCTTCTGGTGTGGGCAGATGCCGCTGGCCTGGTATCTGTCCAGCCGGACCTCGCTGGGACTGGTGGGCATCCCGGTGGCGGCGGCGCTGTCTTTTTCATCGCACGCGGTGGTGGGGGGGCTGATGTTCCGTCGCGGCTATTGGGCGTCGCGGCAGGTCTGAGGGCGCGGGTCACAGCACAAAGGTGCTGATGTAAAGCAGCGTGCCGGTCGCGGCGGTGGCGGCGACGCCGGCCCAGATGCGACGTCCCCAGCGGCGGTGACGGTCGCTGAAGTCGCCGGGCAGGCTCTGCCGGAAGCGGCTCGCCGAGCGCACCGCAAAGACGATCCAGCCCACCCAGGTGCTGACCGCGATCAGAAGATGCAGCGACAGCAGCAGCCGAGCGGTGAGTCGCGGGATGGCCACCGCCTGCCCGGCCAGAGCGCCGCTGCCGCCGCGCAGCCTGACGTCAATTTCCAGCAGCAGCACCGCCACGGTCATCACGCACAGAAAGCCGATCTGCACGCGGCGATGGGTCAGATAGCGCCGCTTTCGCGCGAGCCGAAAGCCCAGCGGCATGACCAGCGGCAGGACGATGAAGGTCAAAAGGGCCAGGTCGGTCAGCAGATCGGCGCGGCTCCCCAGAAAGCCGGCCGGCACAGCGAGCGCTGCCCCCGACGCCAGGCCCAGCTCGCTTACGATTGAGGTCATCAGCATGGCGTTAGGATGGCGGGGAGGCGCTCGGCCGTCTTGGCTCTATTTGACGGTTTGCGGCCGATCGTTGGACGGGTCGCGGGGGCGGTCGTTGGACGGGTCGGGGGGCCGGCGCTGGCTGTGGACAAAGGCGGCGCGATAGCGGCCTGGGGTCTGCCCGGTGGCTAGGCGAAACTGGCGATAGAAGCGGCTGAGATCACCCCAGCCGCTGTCGAGGGCCGCGTGCGCAATCGACAGCCCCCCAAACAGCGAGACGACGGCAGCGTGGACGCGCACCTTCTGTAAGTAATCGCGCGGAGTCAACCCGTAGGCGTCCGTGAAACTACGAGATAGGACGGCCGGGGCGTAGCCATGCTCGCGGGCGACGCGGCCAATCGCAGCGGGCGACAGCGCGTGATCGTAAAGCGCACCGCGCAGCCGACGCACGCGCAGCGGCAGGCCAAGATCGGCATCGATGCGGTGCTGCGGGTCCGACTCGTGGGGGCGGTCGGGCAGCCGGCTTCCGGCCAAGATCGCCGAGAGCGCCTGCAGGTCGAGCGCCTGCTCGCGCTCTAGCTGACAGGGAATGGCGAGGGCGACCTGGGGGAAGCCGGGCTGCGGCTGGGTGGCGCTGATGCCGATGGTCTCGACGCGAGCCGCGCCAAGCTGCATGCGCACCAGCGAGCCGGGGGGCAGATACAAAAGGAAGCGCTCGCCGGGGATCTGGCGTAGGCCGCGCCCGTCGCGAAAGCCGATCGCCCCGGCTTGGCGGATGACCAGCGAGGCCAGCCAGTTGTGCGCCGTCGCCAGCCGGGCCTCGTGCTCGGTGGGGGCGACAAACTCTTGCGCGATGCCCAGGCGGCCGGGACCGACCGGCAGCAGGCGGCGGCGTAGCTCAAGCGGCGTGCGGCGCGAGACAAGCCAGTCGGCAGACAGCGTGGGCCAAGCCATGACGACAGCCTGCCGAAAGCGCGAGCAGGCGGGAAGGCCCTTGCGGCTCGCGCTTCGCAGTGGGCATCGCGCAGACCCGGTGTGCGCCGCTGCCCAGTCGGCCAGCCCAGCTGGAAAACTCCGCCGGCCGACCGCGCTGGCCATGGGGTGGAAAGTTCGCCGCTGCGTCGCTGCTCGGGCTACGATTGGGAAGCCGTCTTCTCTGCGGAGTCCGCATGTCCCTCCCTATGCCCACGTCCCGCTGGCCATTCCACATCATCGCCAAGCCGATCGGCGCGATCTGCAACATCAACTGCGCGTACTGCTTCTATCTGGAAAAGGAGCACCTGTACTCGTACCCCAACCGCGCCGCCTTTCGCATGAGCCCCGAGGTGCTAGAGAGCTACGTGCAGCAGTACATCGCGGCGCAGCCCGAGAGCCTGCCGGAGATCAACTTTGCCTGGCAAGGTGGCGAACCGACGCTCTTGGGTGTCGATTTTTTCCGTCGCGCCGTGGCGCTGCAGAAGCAGTACGCGCGGCCGGGACAGAGCGTGACCAACGCGTTTCAGACCAACGGCCTGCTGCTGGATGACGAGTGGTGCGCGCTGTTCAAGTCAGAGAGCTTCCTGGTTGGCCTGTCAATCGACGGTCCCGAGGCTTTGCACGATCGCTACCGCGTCGACCTGCACGGCCGCGGCACCTTTGCCCGCGTCATGGCGGGGCTTGAGCGCTTGCAGAAGCACGGCGTCGAATACAACACGCTGACCGTCGTGCAGAACGACAACGGGGACCACGGCGCCGAGGTCTATCGCTTCCTGCGCGGCATTGGATCCCGCTTCCTGCAGATCATCCCCATCGTCGAATACTCAGGCGGTAAGAGCGGGCCCTCGCACCTGCCTACCCAGGTCCAGGTCAGCGAGCGCACCGTCGGGCCAGAGCAGTGGGGACGCTTCCTCAACGCGGTCTGGGACGAGTGGCTGAAGGAAGACATCGGCCAGGTCTTTGTGCAGCACTTCGACATGATGCTGGGCCTGGCGCTGCGCTATCCCGCAACGCTGTGCGTGCACTCGCAGACCTGTGGCCGGGCGCTGGCTATCGAACACAACGGCGACCTGTACAGCTGCGATCACTTCGTGACGCCGCAATACCGGCTGGGCAACATCCAGCAGCGCAAGCTGGCGGTGCTAGTCGATAGCGAAGCACAGCAGAAGTTCGGCGCCGACAAAAGCAACACCCTGCCGCGCTACTGCCGCGAGTGTCAGTACCAGCGCTACTGCTACGGCGGCTGCCCGGCCCATCGCATCAAGAACACCCCCAGCGGTGAGCCCGGTCTCAATCACCTCTGCGAAGGTTACATGCTGTTCTATGCCCACACGCTGCCAACGCTGCGCGCGATGGCTGAAGCGATGCGCCGGGGCGGCACTGCGCGCGACTATCCACGCTTCCTGGCAGCGACGGCGAGCTAGCCCGTTCGAACAGTCGGTCGGGCTGTGCTGCTAGGCCTTGGCGGGGACGGGCGGCGGCAGCACGGTGTGCAAGATCTGCAGCAGATCGGATTTTTCAAACGGCTTGGTCAAAAGCCCGGCCAGCTCAGCGATGACCTCGGGCGATAGGGCGGCCTTGGCGTTGTAGCCGCTCATCAGAATGACCGGCAGTCGGGGCGCGCTGCGGCGGATGTCGCGCAGGACCTCGTCTCCGGATCGCCCGGGCATCGTTAGATCCAAGAGCACCGCAGCGATCCCCTGTGAAGGCTGGCCGATCAGCTGCAGGGCCTGCTCTCCGTCTTCGGCCAGCAGCACCGAATAGCCCGCGCGCTGCAGGAACAGCTTGAGCACGTTGCGCACGCCTGGCTCGTCATCGACAACCAGGACGCTCCGACTGGCCGGCGAGGGCTGGCGAGGGGGCTGTGGCGGCGCAGCGGGGGCCAGCTTGCCGGTGGGCAGAGCGATGCGGAACAGGGCTCCTCCCTGCGGCGGAGCGTGCGTCAAGATCGCCCCCTGGTGCGAGCGAACAATCCCGAGCACAGCCGCCAAGCCCAGGCCGCGGCCTGTCGCCTTGGTGGAAAAAAAGGGCTCGAAGATGCGGCTCAGCAGGTGCCCTGGAATGCCGGGCCCATCGTCGGCGATCTCGATGATCAAGCCGGCCTGGGCATTGTGCGGAAGGCGCAGATTTTCGCTGGGCTGATACGGGTGAAGCGAGATGCGGATCGTGCCCGGTGCACCCTCCATGGCCTCCGAGGAGTTGACGACAAGGTTCAGCAGTAGCTGCCGGAGCTGGGCAGGATCGCCGTCGATGGCCGGCAGTCCTTGGCCTACGTTGCAGAGCAGCCGGACCCCCTTCCCAATGCTGGCGCGCAGAAGTGGCAGGAGGTCGCTGATCAGCTCGCCCACCGCGATCGGCTGGTTGACGAACTGTCCCTTGCCGGCGAAGGCGAGCACCTGCTGCACCAGATCGCGAATGTGGTAGGCCCCGGCCTGGATCTGATGCAGGGCTTCGGCCTGGCTGGGATCGTTGCGACCGTCGCTCAGCAGCAGGCTGGCGCTGCCTAGGATCAGCAGGAGATCGTTGTTGATGTCATGCGCGATCCCTCCGGCCAGCAGGCCCAGACTCTCTAGACGCTGGGCCTCCATCAGCTTGCGCTGCAGGGTGGCTCGCTCGCGCTCGGCTTGGACGCGCTGGCTGATGTCATGCTGGATCGAGATCCAGACTACGCCGTGCTGCGGGTGGTAGCTCTCGGTGACCGTCGCATGACAAATGAGGCTGGAACCATCCTTGCGACAGTTGACGATTTCGCCGCTCCAGCATCCGGACTGCCTGAGCGTAGCGACGATCTGCTGCGCGGTCTCCGCCGGATCGGTCACCTCCGGGGAGTTGAGGACGTGGACCGGCTGACCGACTAGCTCGCCTGGCGCGTAGCCAAACATCCGCTCGAAGGCTGGGTTGGCAAAGAGGATGCGCTGGTCGCTGGCCCGCGTGAGCTGCACACCTTCGCCCAGGTTTGCGAGGATGCGACTGTGCAGCGCGAGATCGGCGGTGTTCGGCAGAACAGTTGGCAGATCAGCTGACGGTGCGCGGGGGGCTGGCGTAGCTGGAGGATCTGCTGGTTCGATAGACACTGCGGTCCTCGGATGAAAGACGAACGCAGCGACCCCGCGCGAGGCGGCGCCAGCATGCACTCGCTACCGCAGGATAGCGCGCGAGTCGGGGCGTTGAAATCCGTCGCTCTCCGTGGGGAGAACAGGCAAGTGCCGGCCGGGCCATCGCGCGGGGAGAGCGCGTCCGTGATGCAGCGCAGGTGAGACATGTGGCCGGGCCGCCGCCGGTCGGGGGGCTGGCTCTGCGTCGTTCGCAGACAAGGCAGGAGGCGGGTCGATTCAGCGTTCTTGCTGCGACACAGGGAGACTCGCTTGCCATCGCTCGGGGCTTCCTGGCACGATGCCGCCGTGTGGCCTTTCCGTGAAAACACGCCGCCGCCCCCGCCTACCACGTTCCTCCTGCGCGAGGTCGTAAAGCTTGGCCTGCTTGTCGGCGGCCTGCTGGCCTTGGCGTATTTCTTCAGCCGGGGGGGCAACCTTAGCCGCGTCGATCCGCCCGCTGCGACGCTGGCCGATACCCACCTGGGAGGCAATCAAGGGGCCGAGGTGTGCGGTACGGTCAGCCTGGGGGCGCGACCGCTGCCCATCGACATGGTCTATAGCGAGGATCTGCGACGCTGGATCGAGCCGGCGGCCGACCGCTTCGCTCGCCTCTGTCCCAACATTCAGGTGCGGCTCACCGCGCTGCCCGACATCGAAGCCGCCGACGCCATCTTGGCGGGCAAGGTGCAGCCGACGATCTGGGCGGCTACTGACGATCTATCGCTGCGCTATCTCGAAGACCGCTGGAGTCAGCGCGGCGATGCGCTGCCCTTTGTGCGCGCCGAGCAGCAGGAGCTTGTGCACTCGCCGCTGGTGCTGCTGATGTGGCAGGACCGGCTGCGCCTGTTAAGCGCTGTGCTGCGCAACCAGTCGAGTACCGAGGGGCGCTGGACGCGCTCCCTATGTGCCGGCATTCCCCGCGAAGCCGAGCTAGCCGGGGTGCCGCAGGAGAGCCTGCTGCCCGGCACCTGGGCGGACTTCTCTGCGTCGCTTCTGGCCGTGCCGCCGCCGCCGCGCGGAAAAGCCGGTCGACAGGCCCGCGCCAGTGCACCGATTCGGCCAGTGGGAGACGAGCCGCTGCCGACGCTGCAGGAGGTAGAGCAGTGGGGGCGCGTCAAGATCGGTCACACCAGTCCGACGCGCGACTCGGCAGGCCTCGCAGCCCTGTTCCTCTTGGCCTACGACTACCTGCAGCCGCCGCAGGCGTTGGCTGCTGCGGCGCCACTAGCCCCGCTGCCGGCGAGTACAGCGCCGGATGGGGGCGTCGCTGCGTCGATTCCCGCCGGGCCGGGCCAGACTGCCCCTGAATTCGAGTCGGGCTTCGATACCCAGCGCATTGCGCTGCGCCGCTGGCTGCGTCGCTGTGAGGGCGGGCTCGATCTGCCGCCACCCTCGGCCCGTCAGCTGACTGCCAGCTTGTTTAACGTGGGACCTTCGCTTTACGACGGGGTCATCACATACGAGCACTTGGCGCTGCCCTACCTGGACCGCGTCGATGCGCACGCGGCGGCGCTGGGCCGGTTGGTCCTCTTGTATCCCGAGCCAACGCTGGTGGCGCGTCACCCCGCAGTCGTGTTTCGTGGCAGCGCCGACCTTCGTGCCGCCGCCGAGCGCTGGCTGCGTTTCCTGCTCAGCAAGCCGATGCAGGAGGCCGCCATCGACGCCGGTTTCCGTCCGGTGGGTAGCGAGGTCTCGCTACGCAGCTACGAGTCGGTGAGCAACCGCTTCCTATCGCTACGCCGCTACGGCGTCATCGTGCAGCCCGTGCTACGCGAAGCGCCGCGCATCCGCGGCAAGACGGCGCAGTCTCTGATCGAGCTCTGGGGAGAAGTGACCGGCCGAAACTAGCAGCCGGGATTGCGCATCCAGCCGGGGCTCGCCCGTCCTCGTCCGACCTGCGCATTCTTCGCCGTGGCCACCGCATTAGACCGTACAGTATGGAGATCTGCGACTCACCTGCGGAGCCCTCCATGGTGGACGACCAGCTAGACGAACGGCTGCGGTTTGAAACCCTGCTTGCCGACCTGTCCACAGCGCAGGTCACGGCCAGCGCCGCCGATCTGCAAGCCCAGCCCATGCGCTGGCTAGAGCGGATTGTCGAGACCCTGGGCATCGATCGGGCGAGCTTCTTCGAGCTCAATGTCGACACCGGCTTGATTGAGATCCCCTATGCCGCAGCGCGAGCAGGCTGCGCAGCCGCGGTGATGTCGCCGCCAGATCTGGCCCGGCTGCCGTGGTACTGCCAAAAGCTGTTGCGCGGTGAAAAGGTGCTGCTGTCCGGCCTGCCCGACAGCCTGCCCGACGAAGCTACAGCCGAGCGCGAGTACTGCCGTCAGCATGGACTGCGCGCCCATCTGTCGATTCCGTATCAGGAAAACGGGACCTTGCTGGGCGGGCTCTGCGTCTCGCGCTTTTCCGATAGTCCGATCTGGGATGCCGAAGCCCAGCGACGGATTGCGCTTTTGGCGCAGGTGTTCGCCAACGCGCTTTATCGCAACCGCGCTCACCGCGTGCTAGCCGAGGGCGAGCTTCGCCTACAGCTGGCGATGGAGGCGGCTGCCGTTGGCATCTGGGACTGGAACTTTGTGACCGATCAGCTGACCTGGTCGAAGCAGGCGCAAGAGATCCTGGGCCAAAGCGGCGACCTTCGGCTGGGCCCCGGCGAACGCCCGTGGCGGCTGGTCCATCCCGATGATTATCCGGCGCTGTCGCAGGCCGTAAGTGACTGCATCGCCGGTCGGACCGCGACCTACCGCGCCGAGCACCGCATCATCCGCCCCGACGGAACCATGCGCTGGGTCGAGTGCCACGGCAAGGTCATCCGCGATGAGAGCGGCGGGCCACTGCGCTTGATTGGCACCGTCACGGACATCTCGGATCGCAAGCGCGTCGAGGCAGCCAGCCGCGCCTCGCACCGCATGTACGAGAGCCTGGTCCACACCATCGACGGCATCGTCTGGGAGCTGGACGTCCCCACCTTCCGCTTCACCTACGTCAGTCCGCAGGCCGAGCGCATCCTGGGTTACCCGGCGATGGCCTGGCTGGAAGACCGCGACTTCTGGGCCAACCACCTGCATCCCGAAGATCGGCACTGGGTCATGGATTTCTGCATCCAGACGACGGCCGAGATGCGTGATCACGAGTTTCAGTACCGCATACTGGCGCGCGACGGGCGGATCGTTTGGCTGCACGATGTGGTGACCGTGGTCATCGAAGACGGTCGGCCTTCCAAGCTGCGCGGGATCATGGTCGACATCACCGCCCGCAAGCAGGTCGAAGAAGCCCTGCGCGAGAGCGAGCGGAACTTCCGCACCATCTTCGAAGAGGCCTCGATCGGGCTGGCCTACGTCGATTCCGACTTCCGCCTGCGCAAGGTCAACCGCGCGCTGTGTCGCTTTCTCGGCTACACCGCCGAAGAGCTGCAGAGCAAGACCTTCGTCGAGATTACCCACCCCGAAGACATCGACGTCGATGCGGAACAAGCAGCTCGTGGCTTCCGCGGTGAGATCACCAGCTATCAGATGGAGAAGCGCTATCTGCGCAAGTCGGGCGAGATCGTCTGGGGTCACTTGACGGTGACGATGATGCATAGCGCCGACGGCAAGCTGGTGTCGGCCATCGGCATGGTCGAAAACATCACCGGCCGCAAGAGCGCCGAAGAACAGCTGCGCCAAGCGCAGAAGATGGAAGCGCTGGGACGCTTGGCCGGTGGCGTGGCGCACGACTTCAACAACCTGCTGACTGCCATCAAGGGCTACTGCGAGCTATCGATGGAGCAGCTTGCCGCCGAGCACTGGCTGCGCGGCAACTTGGCCGAGGTCCTGCAAGCAGCGGATCGGGCCTCGACGCTGACCCGACAGCTCTTGGCCTTTGGTCGCAAGCAGGTAAGGCGGCCCAAACTCATTGATCTGAGCTCGACCGTCGATGACATGCAGCGCATGCTGCGTCGGCTGATCGGCGAAAACATCAAGCTGACGACATCCATCGAGTCGCGGCTGGGAACCGTGCACGCCGACCCCAGCCAGATCGAGCAGATCATCGTCAACTTGGTGGTGAACGCGCGCGACGCCATGCCACGCGGCGGGCGGCTGACCATTGAGCTCGGCAACTCGCAGCTCGACGAAGAGTACGCGCGCAGCCATCCCGAGGTGACGCCAGGTTGCTACGTCATGTTGGCGGTCAGCGACACCGGCATCGGCATGTCGCGAGCGGTGCAGCAGCGGATCTTCGAGCCCTTCTTCACCACCAAAGAGCCCGGCATGGGGACTGGGCTGGGACTGCCCACCGTCTACGGCATCGTCAAGCAGAGCGACGGGCATATTTGGGTGTACAGCGAGGAGGGCGTCGGCTCGACCTTCAAGATCTACTTGCCGATTATCTCTGACGCCGCCCCGCTGACTGAGCCCCCACCGCCCGAAAGTCACGTGCTAGGCGGGCACGAGTCGATCCTGCTAGTCGAAGACGACGATAGCGTCCGCAGCATGGTAGTCCGCATGCTGTCCGAGAGCGGCTATCGCGTGGTCGCCGCCCGCGATGGGGTCGAGGCAATCCAACTGTGCGAAGACGATTCGCGCGAGTTCCAGCTGCTCATCACCGACGTCATCATGCCTAAGATGGGCGGGCGCGATCTCGCCGCGGCTCTGCACAGCAAGCGACCGCTGCTGAAAGTGCTGTACATCTCGGGCTATGCGCACGATGGGATGGTGCACCGCGGGGCCCTCGAACCCGGAGTGACCCTGCTGGAGAAGCCGTTCTCCAAGTCTGATCTCCTGCGCCATGTGCGCGAACTTCTCACCAGCCGTTGAGCCAATAAGCATCGCTGCTGAGTTCGGCCCCTATGCCAATGTCCGCGGCTAGGGGTACCTCTGCTACCATGGATACTGGCCCATGGAAGCAAAGCCTCGCGTGCTCGTCATTGATGACGAGCCATCGGTCCGAAAGACGCTGACCCTGGTGCTGCAGAGCGCAGGGTACGAGGTGGCCGTAGCCTCCGATGGCGAAGCCGGGGTCGAGCTGGCGCGACGCAGTCCCCCGGGCCTGGTGATCACTGACGTGCAGCTCGGTGGCATCGATGGCCTGGCCGTGACGCGGGCTCTGACGCAAGAAGTCCCGAGCACGCCGATCATCGTCATGACCGGCCACGCCTCGGTCGAAAATGCCGTCGCCGCCATGCAAGCGGGGGCCGTCGATTACCTGATTAAGCCGGTGTCGCCCTCGCAGGTGCGGCACGCCGTTGAAAAGGCCCTGGCCAGCACGCAGATGCTGAGCGAGCTCGCCGAGTCTCGGCGCATGGCGGGGCGGCGCACCCACATCCGCTTTGAGAGTCAGAATCCCGCGATGCGCGCCATCCTGTCCCAGGTCGAGCACGTGGCGAGCACCGCCGCGACGCTCCTCATCCTCGGCGAGACGGGCACCGGCAAGAGCGTGCTAGCGCGCCATATTCACGAGATCTCGGGCCGCTGCCATCTGCCGTTTGTCACCGTGCAGTGCGCCGTCATCTCGCCATCGCTGATCGAGTCGGAGCTCTTCGGTCACAAGAAGGGCGCCTTCACCGGAGCACAGCAGGCGCACGCCGGACTCATCGAGACGGCCGGCGCAGGAACGCTGTTTCTCGACGAGATTGGCGACCTCGCGCCTGAGCTGCAGGGGAAGCTGCTGCGCCTGTTAGAAGAGCGCGAGTACGTCCGCGTTGGCGATACCGTGCCGCGGCGAACCGATGCGCGGATCATCGCCGCCACCCATCGTGACCTGAAGCAAGCGGTGAAAGCCGGGCGCTTCCGCGAGGATCTGTACTACCGCCTCAGCGTCCTTGTGCTGCGCATGCCTGCCCTGCGCGAGCGGCGCGAAGACATCCTGGAGCTCGCGCGCGGCATCGTGCACGAGCTAGGTCTGCGCCATCGCGGCGTCAGCATGGCGATGTCCCCCGATCTGGAGAGCGCGCTCCTGGCCTATTCCTGGGCTGGCAACCTGCGCGAGCTCGTCAATGTGCTGGAGCGCGTCGTCATTCTGGCCCGAGGCACGACGCTGGGCGTCGACCTGCTACCGGAGGAGCTGCAGGATGGTCTGCGCCGTCGGCCCGAGACCGTGCTCGGCGAAGAGACGCTAGAGGCCGCCGAGCGGCGCCACCTGATCTCGGTGCTGGCTCGTCATCCGACGCTCGACTCGGCTGCCAAGGCGCTTGGGGTCGATCCTTCGACGCTGTATCGCAAGCGCGAGCGGCACGGGCTGCTGTAGGTCGCCTGTCTACTCCCGTCCGTCGTGCAGGGCTGCACGATGCCGGCCCCGAGGGCCATGCAGCGGCGCATCGCAGGGCAGGGTAGGGGGGGGCATGCGCCGGCCTCTAGATCCTGTGATCGAATCCTGAGCTCGACGGAGAACGCGATTCTCCAGCCTGCGCACCGGCACTCGGCACGCCGGCTGCAATGACAGCTGGGCATGCTGAACCCGCTGCGTGCACTAGAAGATGCGTTGAGCCGGCATGTATCGCCGATCAACGCGCGAGCCATCATCGAGCGCAGCCGTCGTTCGCTCACCGACCCCAGTCGCTTGGCTTCGGAAGATCGTGGGCGCTTTCTGACCTCGGTACGCGCCACCGTTCGACTGTTTACCAGCGACGAAAAGGCCATGGCCATCGTCGATGATTTCGAGCGCCGACTGCAGCCGGGAGTGACCCAGGTTGCGCACGAGGTGCTGACCTACCGCATGCACGATGAAAACGATCTGCGGGCGGCCCGGGCGGGCGTACGGGATGCCTGTCTGGCCTTCGCTGCGCGAGCCACCGATGCTCAGCGGGTGGCGACGGCGGTAAGTGAGCTGGGCCGCAACATCATCGCCTACACCCCCGGTGGACAGATCGAGATCGAGGTGCGGCGCGGTCCACCGCTGCGCGTGCGCTTGCTCGCGACCGATCACGGCGGGGGCATTCCGCATCTCGATGCGGTGTTGGCAGGCAGCTATCGCTCGAAGACCGGCCTCGGGCGGGGGCTGCTGGGCGTCAAGCGGCTGATGGATCAGTTCCAGGTGCAGTCCGGTCCCGAGGGAACTCGCATTGAAGCGGAGGTAACGCTCCTATGTTGAACGCTGACTCGCACGCCGCGCCGCGTCGCGGTGATCTGATCCCGATCATCGAGTTGTGGGGGCACTTACTGGTGCCGCTGCAAGGCGACATCGGCGATCGCCAGATGCAGGACATGATCGACGACGTGCTGCGCCGCATCTCGCTGCGCGGTGCTGAGGGCCTGCTTATCGATGCCTCGGGCATCTGGATCGTCGATAGCCACCTGTGCGCCGGCATCGGACGCCTGGCGACGGCGGCCAGCATCATGGGCGTGCCCAGCGTGCTGTGCGGCCTCAGCGCTGAGGTCGTCATGACGCTGCAGACCATGGGGTTTGAGCTGAACGAAGTGAAGACCGCAACCACTTTGGAGCGCGCACTTGAGGCGCTCGGCGTCGTTGTGCAACGGCACGAACGGCAAGGAGGAGGACGATGAGCTTGGATTCGCTGAGCGAGCTAGAGAAGCTGCGCTCCATGATGGGCATCCTGTTTGACCACAACCCCGACGGGGTGTGCATCTCGGATGCTGCCGGCAACATGCTGACCAACCCGGTAGGCAGCGCCATGCTACCGGCCTTGCCGCATGCTGATGCGGCGATTAATCCAGCCGCATGGTCACAGACCTTCGGACTGTTCATGGCCGATCGCAAGACGCCGCATCCGACGGAAACCCTGCCGTTGGTGCGCGCTCTGCATGGCGAGACGGTGCGCGACTACGAGCTGTTTTGTAAGTCGCCAGCCATGCCGCAGGGAATCTGGCTGAGCGTGACCGCGTCGCCGCTACCCAACGGCAGTGCGGTGGCCGTGTTTCGCGATATCAGCCAGCGCAAGCGCCTGGAAGATGATCTTGCAGAGCGCAACGCCGAGCTTGGCCGTCAGACAGACGAGAACCGCGAGCTGATCGAGCGCCTACGCCTGGCCATCGATGAGCTGAGCACGCCAGTGCTGGAGCTTTGGGAGGATGTCCTGGCCCTGCCGATCGTTGGCGTGGTCGATACCGTGCGCAGCACGCGGATGATGGACAAGGCCCTGTCCGAGGTCGTAAACCGTCGCTGCCGCTTTGTGATTATCGACATCACGGGGGTTGACGTCATCGACACCAGCACTGCGGATCGCTTCATGAAGCTGGCTCGCGCCATCGAACTTCTGGGTGCCGAGTGCGTCATCAGCGGAGTGCAGCCCGCCGTGGCACAGACCCTGACTGATCTCGGCGTTAGCTTCCGTGGCTTGACCACGCAGCGGAACCTGAAGCGCGCTCTCGACTTCTGCATGGCCCGTCGCCAGCTGGAGCCTCGTCGTGCCAGTGCATAGTCAAGGCGCGCTGCGCATGCGCTGCAATCGGATGGAAGATCGCGCGGGGATCGCCGCACTGGCGTTCAACTTTGCGCGTCAGCTGGGGTTCGATCAGCGCTCGTGCTGGGAGATCTGCATCGTCGTGCAAGAGCTGGTCTCGAATTTGGTGCGTCATGCGCAAGGCGGAGACATCGAGCTTCGCTCAGGGCTGGGGCTGATTGAAGTGCTCGCCACCGATAGCGGGCCCGGCATCCCGCTTACCGTTCTGCAGGATCGCGCTCGCTGGGCACGCGGTCTGGGGGCGGTGCAGCGCCTGATGCACGAGCTTGAGATCGGCACGATCGGCGATCCCGTCCGGCTGGCCGCGCTGGGTATGGCGTCCCGCGATGGGGGGACCTGCATCCTCACCCGACGTTATCTGGAGAGGGTCCGATGAACATCCTTCACGCAAGTCGATCTCTACCCAAAGACGGCGAGTCGTGCGGTGGCGACGCGGTGTTTGCGCGCGTCGGGGACGATGCCGCCTTGTTCGTCGTGCTCGACGTGCTGGGCCATGGCCCCAACGCCCATCGGGTCGCCCAGCGCGCACTTGCGCTGCTTGAATGCTTGCCGGTAGAGACCGGGGCGCTCGCGGCGATCGATGCCCTGCATGAGGGCCTGCACGGCACGCGCGGTGCCGTGGCCACCGCACTCTCGCTGCACCACGGCGATGGCGAGCTGTGCGGGGTCGGCAACATTGCCTTTCGTCTGCTCGGCTTTCGCTGTGCTTTCGTGTCCACCCCGGGCGTCCTGGGTATGCAGTCGGCTCGCCGCATCGGTACGCGCTTCCGACTTGCCCCCGGGCAGGGCGTCATCCTGCACAGCGACGGTATTTCACAACGCTTTGACCTAGAGCGAATCCCAGCGCAGCAGCCCGAGGCGCTGTGCGAGTACCTGCTTAGCCATCATCGGCACCGCCATGACGACGCAAGTGTCCTCATCGTGCGGGCCGAAGACTCGATGCGAGGTCGGTCATGATCACCGTGCTTTTCTTGGCGGCTCACGTCTTGCGGCTTGCGGAACCGGCGGTGGTGACGGTGCGCTTGCGTGGCGACCTCAGTCGCTCTGAAGCCCGCGAGATCGTGCACGTCGCAAGAGAGCACCTGGCGGGCCGTCCTGGGCGAGTGCTCATTGATCTAGCGGGCCTGAGCCAGGTGCCCGAGGACTGCGCCGAGCTGGTAGATGAACTCCTGGCTGAGGCCGCCGCCGACGTGCAGGTGCGCTATGTCGCCATCGTGCGCTCGCAGGCCTACCAGCGAACGTTCCTACCAACCCCCGAAAACCCCACCGAGCCCCTGGTGCTGCACCGTCACAGCGACGAACGCCCGTCGCTGTACCTGCGGTACTTTGACAATCCCGCCGATGCGCTGATTTGGCTATGTCTGCCCGCGGATCTCTTATGGGCGACGCGCGAAGCCATCTACCTCACGCACTTTTTCTAGTCACAACCCAGCTTGCGCTTAGCGTCCGACGGCCAGTACCAGCACCGCGGTAGCCAGCCACAGCCCGATCACCAGACTCAGTGGGCGGTCGCGCAGCAGAATCTCTTCCGGACTGCCGCCTTGATCGTGGCGGTAGGTCAGGTACAGGTAGCGAAACAGGCCGTAGAGCACGAAAGGAATCGTCGCCATCATCGCGTGGTTGCGCGGCAAGCCATCGGCGGTGAAGGTGTAAAGCGAATAGGCCATGATCGTGCTCGCCGTTGTCACCCCGATCATCTGATCCAGAAGCTGAGGCGTGTACTCGGCCAGGTTTTTGCGGTGCGAGGCAGCCTCGGCATCGAGCAGCAGAAGCTCGTGGCGTCGCTTGCACAGGCCCAGGAACAGCGCGCCCAGGAAGGTGACGATGTAGAGCCATGGCGAGATCCATGAGCTGATGACCAGCGCACCGGCGACCGCCCGCAGCACGAATCCCGATGCAATGACGAACACATCGAGGATGACGACGTGCTTCCACCACAGCGTGTACAGCACCTGCATCGCAAGATAGATGGCCAGCGAGACCGCGAACGGCGGCGACAATCGCACGGCGGCAAGCAGGCTACCCAGCAAGAGGACGATCGCAGCCACCACCGCCAGCCACACCGGCAACGCACCGCTGGCCAGTGGGCGATGTCGCTTCTGGGGATGACGGCGATCGGCTTCGACATCGCGCGCATCGTTGAGCAGGTACACGCCACTCGACAGCGCACAGAACACCAGCATGCCCAGCGTGGCTTGCAGAAGGTACGCCCACATCTGCGGCGACCACGGCTGCCACAGCTTGTTCAAGTTGAACAGGAAGCTGCCGTAGAGCAGCAGGTTCTTCGACCACTGCTTGGGCCGCAGCGCGCGGAACAGATGCCATGCCGTCGCCATGGCCGGGCATAATAGCCGCCGATCGTGGACCGACTTCAACTGCTTCACGTCACGCCTTCATATTTTCCGGCCCATCGCTACGGTGGGCCTTCGGCATCGCTGCATGCTTTGGCGCTGGCGCAGCATGCGGCTGGCCTGCAGGTGCGTGTACTGACCAGCAATGCCGCTGGGGGAGGGCAGGGTGAGACGCTGCCGCTGCCCACCGGGCGCTATGTAACTCCGCACGACGTTCCGACGTTTTACGGGGCGGTGCGCCTTGGGGAAGACATCTCGGCGCAGCTTTTGGCCGAGCTACCGCGCAGTGCTGCCTGGGCTCAGCTTGTGCACGTGACCGCGCTGTGGAGTCCCACCAGTCTGGCGGCGCTTAGCTATGCGCTGTTGCCGCATCCTTCGCGGCTCGGCACAAGGCTGCGTGCGGGGCGCCCCCTGCCTCCCTATCGGCCGGTGGTGCTGTCGCCGCGTGGGGCACTGCTGCCCTGGGCCATGGCTCAGCGGGCTGAGCGCAAGACCGCGGTGTTGCGTGTGCTGCGTCCGCTCCTGCGACGCGTGGCTGGCTGGCACGCGACCTCGCAAGCCGAGGCCGAGGCCATCGCTCGCCTTCGTCTGCTGGGGCCGCGGGCGGAGCTGTCTGTCGTTGGAAACGGCGTGAACCTGCCGGTGCTTGACGCCGTCCCCGACGTCGTGACGCAGGACTTGCTACGACGGATCGATGCTCTGCCGGCACCGCATGTCCTTGCCCTGGGACGCATTCACCCCGTGAAAAATCTTGAGCTGGCCGTGGCCGCGCTGGTGCGCTTGCGGCGCCTGCCCGGCTGTGAGCAGGCAACGCTACTCTTGGCCGGCCCCGAGCGCGTCGGCGACCCTTATGGCGACACACTGCGTGCGCAGGCAGCGGCAGCAGGGGTTCGCGATGCCGTGCAGTTCCTTGGGCTGGTGAGCGGGCCAAGCAAGGACGCGCTGCTCGCCCGGGCCGATCTGCTCTGGTTGCCCTCGCATATGGAGAGCTTCGGCAACGTCGTCGTCGAAGCGCTGGCCGCCGGTACGCCGGTCCTAGCGGCCAACAGCACCCCCTGGCAGGAACTAGAGGCTCAGCGCGTCGGCCGCTGCCTTCCCGCCGAACCCGAAGCGTTCGCGCAAGCGACGGCTCAGCTCCTGCGCTTGTATCCTCGCGAGTCCTTTCGAGAGCGCTGTCGGACCGTCGCTGCCGAGCGCTATTCTTGGTACGGGGTACAGGCGCAGCTGCAGTGCCTTTACGACACGGTCCTGGCTCGCCACGCCGACCTACTTGGGTAGCGACTTCTGCACGCCCTTGATGAACTCGTTGAGGATGCCGCCGCCGATGCCACCCACCATGCAGCCGGCTGCCGAGATGCACGATTTTGCCTCTTGAATGCAGGTGATCGTGCGATCGACCGCTTCGTTCCCCGCGCTGCCGCGCAGATCGTGCAGCTCTTTTTCGCAGCTCTCGACGCGGTCTTTGCGATCAGCTGCCTCCTCGCAGACCTCGGCTAGGTGCGCGCAGGCGCGGTGCTCCGGACTGAAGAGCTTGCAACCCGGCAGCGTGAGCAGACTCAAGGACAGGAAACACAGCGCCGACATCACGGCGCTTCGCGAGCTCGACATGGAGGACTCCAGGGGCGAAGGGATCAGCGCAGACAGCCTACAGCTGCAGGCTATCACGCAGGCCAGTCCCGACCCAGCCCGGCCACGACATACGCTGCACAGCGATGGAGGAACGCCTCTCCCAGCAAGCTGGGCTAGCGGTAGCCCGCTGTCAGCAGCGGTGGGTCCAGGTGGTCGAGCAGACGATCGTTTTTGATGCCGGTGCGGTTGCACAAAAGGACGCTGGCGCGGCGCAGACGGGGATAGATGCGAAGCTCGCAGTAGTAGCTCCCACCGCCGCCCGCGTGATCGAAAAATGCCTCGCCCCCCAGCGCACCGCGGAACCAACCCAGCGCCATCGGGATGTCGCGTCCATCCAGCGTCTTCTGTTCCGTGAACACCCTCTGCGTCAACGGGCTGGGGAAGGGCGGATCGTTGCGCAGCAGGGCCTGCAGGTAGCGAGCAAAACCTGCCGCATTGCCCAGCAGACCCCCGTACGCTGCCCCGTCGACCAGCAGGTCGGCAAATTCGCTCCAGCCGCCGTGGTTACCGGTCATGAACTCCCGCCGATCGATGAACAGGCCGAGCAGCGCGTTGAGCAGGCTCACGCGCCGGATGTAGCCACGCGCGTGATCGGGCATCGCTCGCCGATCAAAGCTCAGCAGCTCACCAGAGCCGAGGCGCAGCGGCTGCAGGATCGCCTCTTCGATGTACGTGGGGTAAGGCTGGCCCGTGACGCGGGCGATGACTTCCCCCAGCAGCAGATAGCCGATGTTGGAATAGGCGAAGCGCGTGCCGGGCTTCTGCGCCGCGCGGCCATAGGCCCCTGCGATGCGCTGGAAAAATGCCGCCGCATCCATGGCAGTCCTTTCACTTGGCTGGAGGGTGACGGTTAGAGAATTTCTGTTACGTTACATCTGTTATTTATCGGAATTCAAGAAACATCTGTTATGTAACGTATGTCAGTGAAAGGACTAGGCTCCCATGCCACCCACCGAGAAATGTGCTGCATCAGACGTCATTCAGGCCGCCATCCAGGTAATCGAAAAGGAAGGGATTGCGGCGCTCACCGCCCGCCGGGTAGCCAGCGAGGCCGGTGTCTCTACGGCGCCCGTGTATCGCCACTTCAGCTCGATGGAGACCCTGGCCGCCGCGGCCATGGCTGGGGTGTGCGACCAAATTTTGGCGTACACCAAAGAGAGCTACACGCCGGTGCCGTTCCTAAACATGGGCACCGGCATTGCCCTGTTCGCCAAGGACCATCCACGGCTGTATCAGGCGCTGTTTCTGCAGACCGATCGCTTTGAGGAACTCGTCGCTGGTTTCCTAGAGACCCTGACGGAAAACATGCGACTGGATCCCCGGTTCGCTGGCCTTGAGCGCAAGCGAAGACTGCGCCTGCTGAACATCATGTGGACGTACACCCACGGCCTGGCTTCGCTGATCGCGGTCGGCCTGGCGGCTGAGGGCTCGCGCGAGGCCATCATCCGCTCGCTTCAGACAGTAGGGCAGTCAGTCATCCGCCAGGAACTTGGAACGGCAGAGAGCGGGTAGCCGGCCATCGCTCGCCAGCAGCGCTCGGCCGTTCCAGAGCCGGTACGCATGCCCGGCAAGGGCCGGAACAACCACTGCAGCCTGCGCTCAGCCCCCGCGTCGGCGTTTGGCGATCCGCGGCCTAGTGGCCGGTTGCTGCGCGGGGATAGGCTGGCTGCGCTGCGAGGTGCGCGCCTTCTCCGCTGGCTCATCGGGTTCGCTCAGCACCGCCAGGAGCTTGCTGAGCTGTCGCTTCAGCGATGCACAGGTGCGCTGGCCAAGCTGGGGCAGTAGAAGCTGCTCGATCTGCAGCAGGATGCCGGTGCCGTGCGCCAGCGCCTGTAGCCCAAACGGCGTCAGAAAGACACGCCGTGCTCGCCCATCCTCTGCATCTGGGGCGACGCGCACAAGGCCGGTGGTCGCAAGCTCTGCCACCAAGGGCTGCACCGCTTGTTTGGTGACGCCGACCGCCTGGGCCAGATCGGTGATGCGAATGCCCGCTGGGTCCTGCAGATAGGGCAGGAGACGCGTGTGGGCCTCGCGCAGCACCGGCGCCCCGGCTTCCAGGTTCACTGCCCGAATCGCCCGATCGCTCCAGATCTGACTGCAGCGGATCAGCAGATAACCCAGGCTACGGGCTTGCAATTGTTGCACTTGTCGCAGTGTTGGGCGGACCATTTGGTTCAGTATACTTGACGATTAATCGTCAAGCATGCTTGACTTGTTATTAGCCGTCGGGTTGAAAAAGACTTTTGCGCAACCCAGAGCACGGTGGAGCCAAGAAGGGGGATTGTTCCATGCAGCGAGTTCATCTTTTTGAGCTAGAAGACTACGGCTGGCTGCCCAGAGTCATCCGCGATGGCGGCACCGACTTTCTCGACTTTGCCTTCGATCGCATCGGCTTCTACGACGGAGTCGCTTACAAGCTGGTGGCCCTGCTGCGCCGCACCGGAGGCTCGCGGGTACTGGATCTGGCCTCTGGCGGAGGGGGCGGCACGCTGCAGATTCGCCGCCGTGTACGCGGGGCGGGCCTTGCGACCGAGTTCGTCTTTAGCGATGGCTTTCCAAGCGAGGCCGGGCAGGCGCGCATCGCTGCGCTGGGTGATCCGGCAACCCGCTACCGCAGTGAAGCGGTCGATGCCATGAGCGGCGGCGGCGGCGAGTCGGGTGTGCGGACCATGTCCGGGGCTCTGCACCACTTCACGCCCGACGCGGTGCGCCAGATCATCGCTGGCATCGTGCAAAAGCGCGCCGCCTTGGCGTTCTTCGACGTCGCCGCGTCTCCAGCGATGCGCAAGCTGCCGGCGGTGCTGGTGCCACTACCGATCGCTGTGAATCTGCTCATGCTGTTTGTCGCGACGCTGGTGGTCGTGCCGTTCTTGCGTCCGTTCCGTCTCTCGCGCCTGCTTCTTACGTATGTCGTGCCGCTGATTCCGCTGCTTGTCGCATGGGACGGCACGGTGTCGGCGCTGCGCGCCTACAGCCCCGATGAGCTTCTGGCCATCGTGCGCGACATTCCCGGCGCCGAGTCCTACACCTGGGAGGCCGGCGTGGTCGGCAAGGCCCTTTACCTGACCGGCGAGCCGCGCTAGCACAAAAGTTCGCAACTCGCCCCCGCTCTGCCGCTATTGTCGCAACAGGCAGAGGCACGCATGCACCTGTTTCGCAACTGGGCCGGGACGGCCACCGCGCAGCCGCAGGCATTTTTTACCCCGCAGAGCGAGCCCGAGATCGTCGCCATCCTGCAGCGCGCGGCGCAGGCGGGCCGTCGCGTCAAGGTCGTCGGAGCGGGGCACTCGTGGTCTGACATCGCCTGCACCGATGGCTACCTGCTGCAGCTGGATGCCCTGGCCCAGGTGCGGCGCGTCGATCTGCAGCGCCAGGAGATCACGGTGCAGGCGGGCATTCGCTTGCACGCGCTCATTTCCGCGATGCATCGGCATGGCATGACCTTGCCGGTGATTGGCTCGGTCACGCAGCAGAGCATCGCTGGCGCCATCGCGACGGGCACGCACGGCAGCGCACCAGGGTTTGGCAACCTGGCCAGCCGCGTCGTCGGCATGCGCTTGGTACTGGCGAGTGGCGAAGTCCTGCCGATCAACCGTCACGAAAACGCCCACCTGTTACCGGCGGCGCGCGTCCACTTGGGGGCGCTCGGGGTGATCAGCGAAGTGACGCTCGCGACCGTGCCCGCCTTTCGCTTGCATGAAGAGATGAGCACGCTGCCGCTGTCGCAGGTTCTGAGCGATCTGCCCCGGATCGTCGAGAGTGCGCCCTACGTCAAGCTATGGTGGCTGCCCCACGTCGATGACGTTCTGCTCTCGCGCTGCTGGCCGACGATGGAAACTGCGACGGCCAGTCGCATCGCTTGGTGGATCGATGAGCAGATCGTAAATCGCCACGTCTTCGCTTCCGTGCTGCGCTGGTCGGCTCGCTATCGCACGCAAATTCCGCGCGTGAATCGCCTGGTTGCCGCGGCCTACTTTCGACCACGGCAGCGACGCGGACAGAACACCGCGATTTTGCCGGTACCCATGCCGCCGGTGCATGAAGAGACCGAGTTTGCGCTGCCGCGGGAACAGGCCGCCGCGGCACTGGGGGCGCTGCGCGATCTGATCGCCGAGCGGCGACTGCACATCAACTTTCCCGCTGAGCTGCGTTTTGTCGCCGCCGACGATGGCTGGCTGAGCCCGATGAGCGGTCGTGACAGCGCCTGCCTGGGGGCCTACATCGGGCCGGACATGCCCAGTGAGAGCGAGCAGTATTTCTCGGCATTCGCCGATTGCATGCGCCGCTTTCAGGCTCGGCCGCACTGGGGCAAGCAGTTCAACCTCGGAGCTGGCTATCTGCGCACCGTCTATCCCGACTTCGAGCGCTTCTTGACGCTGCGCCAGGCGCTCGACCCGCAGCGTCGATTTCACAATGCGTTCCTGCAGCGTGTGCTTGCGGACTAGCCGCGCCGCCGCCGCAACGCCCGCGGGACTAAAAGCCGCTGCCAGCCTGTTTTGAGTTTCCTACCTCGCATTCACTTCCCACCCGCAAGGAGGTTCCTTTGATTCGCCTGAGTGCCACCACGTCACTGCCCTGGTTCCTGCCGCTTTTCCTCTCGCTCGCCGTTCCTGCCTCGTCAGCTCACGCTGAGCTTGTGAAGGACACCCCAGCAGCGGGGGCCGCGACGTCCCCCACGCCGACTGCCGCCTCGACTGTGCCGCCGTCGCCACGTCCGACGACGATGGGCCCGGGCGAGGCCGCGGCGCAGGTCATTCGTCCGGCCGACAATCTCGTCGTCGAGGGGGTTCCGGCGATTCCCAAAGCCCTGGCCGACAAGCTGCAGCGTTACACGGAATTTCGGGCGGCGAGCTTCTCTAGCTGGCATCCCCGCCGTCGCGAGATGCTGATTAACACCCGCTTTGCCGACACGCCTCAGATCCACCGTGTCGCGTTTCCCGGCGGGGCGCGCACGCAGCTAACGTTCTTTAGCGATCGCGTGGGCGGCGCCAAGTATCCGCCGGTGGCCACGGCATCGGACTTCTTTGTGTTCAGCAAAGACATTGGTGGCGGCGAGTGGTTTCAGCTCTACCGCTATGACGAAAAGACCGGTGACACGACGCTGCTGACCGACGGAAAGTCTCGCAACACGGGCGCTGTCTTTTCCCCCAAAGGCGATCTCATCGCCTACACCTCGACGCGTCGCACCGGCCAAGACAACGACTTGTGGATCATGGACCCGCGCGATCCGCGCACCGATCATCTGGTGCTGACGCTGCAAGGCGGAGGCTGGGGCGCCCTCGACTTCTCGCCCGACCAGAACCAGCTGCTGCTGGGGGAATCGGTGTCGGCCAACGAGTCCTATGTCTGGCTGGTCGATCTCCCAAGTCGCAGCAAGTTCCTGCTCACCCCGCGCGGCGGCGACAAGGTGTCGTATGAGGGAGCAACCTTTAGCCGCGACAAAAAAGGAGTCTATGTCACTACCGATAAGGACTCCGAATTCCATCGCCTGGCCTATGTCGATCTCAAGACCGGAGCGATGACTTTCCTCACCACTGAGATCCCGTGGGATGTGGAGTCCTTTGATCTTTCGCTTGATGGCAAGAGCCTGGCGTTTGTGACCAACGAAAACGGAATCAGCCGGGTGTATGTCCTGTCCACGGCGACGAAGAAATTCCGTCAGCTGTCGCAGATTCCGGTGGGGGTCATCGGTGGCGTGCAGTTCCACAGCAACGGGGCCGAGCTAGGCTTTGCGATGTCGTCGGCTCGCGCCAACTCCGATGCCTATTCGATCAACCTGCAGACCGGAAAGCTCGAGCGCTGGACGACCTCCGAGACCGGGGGCCTGGACACGACCCAGTTTGTCGAGCCGCAGCTTGTCACCTGGCGCAGCTTCGACGGCCGCTTGATCTCCGGATTCCTCTATCAGCCGTCGCCGGCCCGCTTTCCCGGCAAGCGACCCGTCATCGTCAACATCCACGGTGGTCCCGAGGCACAGTCGCGCCCGCACTTCATGGGACGTCTGAACTTCTACCTCAATGAGCTAGGCGTCGCGGTCATCTTCCCGAACATTCGCGGGTCCAGCGGCTACGGCAAGACCTTCCTAAAGCTTGATGACGGCTTCAATCGCGAGCACTCCTATGCCGACGCCGAGGCCCTGTACAAGTGGATCCAGGGGCAGCCGATGCTCGACGGTGAGCGCATCCTGGTCACCGGCGGAAGCTATGGCGGTCACATGACGCTGGTGGCGGCGACGCATCACGCCCAGTACATCCGCGCGGCGCTGGCCATCGTTGGGATGTCGAATCTGGTGACCTTCCTCGAACGTACCGAAGGCTACCGTCGAGATCTCCGCCGCGTCGAATACGGCGACGAGCGTGATCCCAAGATGCGCGAGTTCTTGCTGCGGATCGCGCCGCTCAATCGGGCGGCGGATGTGCGCAAGCCGCTGTTCGTGGTGCAGGGTCTAAACGATCCGCGCGTCCCCGCCAGCGAGGCAGAGCAGATGGTGCGCACCGTCCGCGGTCAGGGAGTGCCGGTCTGGTACCTCCTCGCCAAGGATGAGGGCCACGGCTTTGCAAAGAAGAAGAACCAGGACTTCCTGTTCTACTCCTCGATCCTGTTCATCCAGCAATTCCTGCTGAACTGATCCCCGCCCGCCCCGCTCTCGATTCTCCGTCCCACAAGCTGTCGGCACGCCGCGATTGAATGGAGCCCGCGGCGATGCGACAATTTCACGTTTGGGGGACACGTCCGCACATCCCGTCAAGGGAGCTCTGCCGGCCGACGCTCGCCGACTCGCCGGTCGCTTCGTTCTGCAGGGGCAGGTTGGCCAAGGCGGCATGGCTGTGGTCCACCGCGCGCTCGACGAGCAGTCCGGCCAGATCGTCGCTGTAAAGCTCCTCCATGCCGACAGCACGACCCCCTACATCCTTGAGCACTTCGTCCGCGAAGCCGAGATCCTAGCGACCATCCAGCATCCCCACATCGTCTCGTACGTCGCGCACGGCTACGACGAAGCCGGCCGCGCGTTCTTGGCGATGGAGTGGCTCGATGGCTACGACCTTGCACTCCGCTTGCAGCGCGGCCCGCTCTCGCTGCGCGAAGCCATTGCGCTAGTCGGCGCCGTCGCCTCCGCGCTCCAGAGCACGCACTCCCAGCAAGTCGTGCACCGCGACACGACACGAAAAAACAAAATCTGTTCCCCAAGCGGCGACACCGCCACTCACCGACGGAGAACTGACCATGCGCACGCACCCCCCCCCACACTCCCCGCACTAGCTCTCACAGCGCATCGCCCGACACATTCCCAAAGATGCGCAGCATCCGCGTCGCGCTGTATGTCCGCGTCTCGACGGACAAACAAGCCGAATTCGGAATGAGTCTGGACGCACAGAAGGCAGAGCTAGAACGCTACTGCCGCGATCGCAACTGGACGATCGCGGGGCTCTACATCGACGGCGGATTCAGCGGCAAGAACACCGACCGCCCCGAATTCCAACGCATGATCGGCGCCATTCGCGACGGCGGAATCGACGGAATCGTCGTCACCAAGCTCGACCGTTTGACGCGCTCCGTGCGCAACCTCTGCGAACTCAACGAAGACATCCTCCGCCCGCACAACGTCAACCTCGTCTGCATCCGCGACGGCATCAACACCTTTGAAGTCGGCGGAACCCTGCTACTGCACTTGCTCGCCGTCATCGGCCAGATCGAGCGCGAGAACACCAGCCAGCGCACCGCCGCCGCCATCGCCCACATTCAAAACAGCGGCGGCCACTACGGCAAGATTCCCTTCGGCAAAACGACCGCCCCACATCCCACGCAACCCAAGATGAAGATCCTCGTCGAGCATCCCGAAGAGGGGCCATGGCTGAAACAGATCTTCGCGTGGTACGCCGAAGGCAAGCAACCCACCGAGATCGCGCACCTGCTCAACGCGCAAGGCGTCAAGCCGCGTTACTGCGACAAGTGGACCCTGCAAGTCGTCTACTCGCTCTTGCGCGTCAACGGCGTGCATAAGGCCCGCTCTGCGGGGAGCCCCTTCACTTATGACCGACAGAAGGCATACAAGATCGCCCTCGCCCTGCGGCAGGACGGCGCCAAGCTGGACACCATCGCTCAAGCCCTGACCCGCGCGCAGCTACGCTATCCGCAGCTTCACTGTCGAGCGTCCGTTCTTAGAACCCGCCCTCACTCACGTACCAGCGTCAGCTCCCTCCTGCTCGTGGCCTTATGCGCCTCGCTAGCTTCAGCCAAGACCACTGCATCCTTTCGAATCGAAAAGCAAGGTGGCACCACGCGCTGTATGACAGCGTCTTCCGTCGGTTCAGCCCATGGCCGTCTTCAGCATCACGCTTGTGCCATCTGGCGCATCGCGAATTTGCAGCGCGATGTCCGCTCGGTAGCGCATGCTTTCGACGGCGTTCATTGCATACAGGTTGGTGACGACGTACTCGCCCCCCAGCACGAACGGCAACTTGGGAACTAGCCGCAAGCCCGCTTGCAGCGGGCCATGGATCTCTTGCCACTCGTGCGCGAGTCGGTGCCCTGTCCATAATCCATAGTCGTCCAGAATGGTCTCGGCCCAGGATTCCAGATCCGCAGCGAGCGGCTCCAGCGTACCCGTCTCTGCATCGAAGGTCAGCACTCGACCGCCACGCAGGCAGAACTGGTTCCCGAAAATGTCCTCCGCGAAGAACAGGCAACCAACTGCCATGTCCGCGTAGTGCTGTCGCCACAGTTCGACTGAATTCCACTGCACGATACCCGGCTCCAGTGCGTTCCCGTGCAGCGACCGAATGTGGAGAGCGCCCTCGAACGCATAGAAACCGTCGCGATGGCGAAGCAACGCCGCAAGCGCGTGCGCGTCATGGGAGTCGAACTGGTCAGCGAGCAGGATTTGGTCCGCACGCTCGCTTCCGATCGCCGCGCTACCAAGCGAGACCAGCTTGCGTAGGTTCGGCGTCATGGCTTCACCTTGAGGATGACCTTGGTCCCCTCGGGAAGTCCGCGACACTGCGCGCCAATACATGCACCGGCACCTCGGTTGTCACCGGGGGAGATTGGCCGAACGCTCGCGCCCTGTCCGCCTTCTTGAAACATGGCGGGAGGGTATTCGTCTCTGTCCTTCCCTGGAACCCTCTTTTGACCAGAAAGCGACTCTCGACGACGGGCGGCTGCACTGGCTCGATCGATGGTCAGGTTTGCCGGCCGGCCCGCATTCTGAGCATCCAAGATGTGGCCCGCAGACTCGGGATACCGGCTGCTGGAGATGCGTACTTCGATCTTCTCTGCCGGAGAGGCGGCTCTTGCGACGTCACTCTTGTCAGAGGCACTCTTCGCGCCTGCTCTGGTCTCCTTCAGCAGCCTACGCGCCGCCGCCTCGTCGGTGTGCTCAGCAACCTCTCCAGCCGCGGCCTTACCGCTTTGCTTGGCTGCGGCCTTCGCCCCACGCTTCCCGACAGCCCCTGCTGCATCCGCCGTATGCTCGACGGCGTCAGCGAGCTTGCCGCCAGTCCGCAGGATGCCGACCGTCGGCACGTACGTCGTCGGCGACGCCATCGCATCCCCGACGCTCTCCACTGCATCTCCCAGCTTCTGCGGCCACGGTTTCTTCAGCCACGCTGCGGCGGCATCCAGTACTCCCTGCGCAGCATGCTTGGCATCCTCTCGCGTCGCGTTCCGCGCAGTCGAAAGAATCTTCTGCCCGACCGATTCCGCCTCGCGCGCGGGAGTCGTCGCGTGCAGCGGCGTGCCTGCCGCCATCTCGTCGATGCCCAGGCGGACTTTGTCGTCGCCCTTTTTGAGAGCCGCAACGCTGTTGTCGATACCGCCGGCCCAGCGACGCATCAGATAGTCGGTAGTGGATTGCGGCTTGTCGGGGCGCTCCAAACACCACTTCTTCTGGGTCTGGTTGGGGGCTTTGTCTGGCTCGTCGTAGCAGTAGAAAGAATCGTGGTGGC
>CALFYE010000063.1 GCA_937952145.1 uncultured Myxococcales bacterium | reverse complement strand
CTCACTGAAGTGGTCCTCTCTGATGGGCGCAGGCTTGGGCGCGCAGCCGAAAAGCACTTCTTCGATGCCGAAGAGAATGCGCTGTTTGTCACTGGTATTTCAAAGTCACGCATCGTTCCGTTCCTGGCCCGCACCATCTCTCGCTTGCTGGATCAGCTTGCACCGCGGGACTTGGCACCTCTTGAGCACATTCTGGGCTGCGACGCTGTCGATGAAATCTCCGATTGCCTCGATGAGGATCGGATCAAAGAGGTCGCCTCCGAGCAACACCCCATCGAATGGGATCAGTCCCAGCCAACACAGCAGACCGAGGAATCCAACGTACCAACCGAGCAGCAGGCTGCGTCTGTCAATTCTCAATCTGTCGATGAGGACATTGACTCAGAACTACCGCCGATCGTCCATAGCGGCGGGCAGGGCAGTGGCGCGCCCTGGATTCCACCGCCAACAGTTTCGCCGAGCGGCCTGCATGACAACGCGGCTTTCGGTGGCCGGAGCGACCAGCTAATTCGACGGCTCCTGGACGCTCCGATTCGCAAAGATCCCGAGCAGCCTTGGTCTGCTGCAACGGAACAAGGACCTCCAGGCGAACCGGGAATCGGCCGTTCATTGGTTGATCGCGGCGGCAGCGGGTGGGATATCTTGCGCACTGACCCCAGCGGATCGCTTGACGACTTGACAGACGAGGAGAGGCAGAACGCAGAGGCTGTTGAGCAAGCCGCAATTGAGTACGTGCTCAATTTTGAATCCAAGGCCGAGCGTGTTCCTCAGCGAATGCCCACCGACCATCCCGGCTATGACATTCGCAGCCAGGGTGAACGACCGGAAGATGTCCGGTACATCCAGGTCAAAGGTCTGGGCCGGGATTGGCGCGATCGTCCCGTTCTACTCACACATGCCCAAATGGAGGCAGCGCTTCGGTTTCGTCAACGAAGTTGGCTCTATGTCGTGGAGCGCATCGATGGGACCCCTCGCTCCCACCGAATCTGTGATGTGGCCGGAAAGATCTGCCGCTTCCGCATCGATGCGTCATGGGCAAGGCACGCCGAGGGGGCACCTGTCCTAGCAGAGCCCGCTGAGGGATGCAGGATCTTCGAAGGAGACACTTTTCTGGGCACAATCGACGCTGTTCGAATCGCCGGGTCGTTGCGTCGGGTCACCATCTTGGGCGCAGATGGAAGCAAGACCAGCATCTCTTACAAGCCCGGCGTTCACCGCTTGGAGTCACCAGATGGCGACGATTCGACCTGAGCTAACCGAAGAGCGCCTAGAGTTGTTGCCGACCAGCGAGGCGAGGTTCTACCTCGCCTGCCGTGCGCAGCTACCAGATCGCATTTTGGTCCATCACAGTCTGCGAACTCTGAACGACCGCATGGTGGAGGGCGAGGCAGACTTCGTGCTCGTTGATCCGGACGGCGGCATGCTCGTGATTGAGGTCAAGGGCGGAGGTGTCAGCTACGACCCAGTAACGGGAGAGTGGCACTCCATCGATCGATATGGTGCTAAGCATCTGATTAAAGACCCGATCCGTCAGGCCAGCGAGCGAATGCACGACCTGCGCAAGATGCTGATGGACTCGCCACGCTGGAAGCGTCAGGTGAACGGCCGCATCACCTGCGGGTATGGAGTGCTGCTGCCTGACCTATCTAGCGCGCAGGTCGATCGCATCAAGCGCCCAGACATCAAACGGGAACTACTTGGATGCGCGGCGGACCTGGAATCGGTCACGGCGTGGACACAGAAGCTTTTTGAGACGTGGCGAAAACCCAACGAGGTTGGGCCCGGCACTCTGGGGGTCAATGTCGCCAAGGAACTCCTGGGTCAGCACTTTGAAGTGCAACCACTCTTGTCCTCCAGGCTCGCGGAGGAAGAGAGAGTTCGAGTCCGCCTCACGGAGCAGCAATCGCTGATTCTTGAGCATCTAGGAGACCGCAACCGCCTCGCGATTGCAGGCGGAGCTGGGACTGGCAAGACGCTGCTGGCAGTTGAGCAATCGCGGAGGTTGGCCGCTGCTGACCGGCGCACACTGCTGGTTTGCTACAACCACGCTTTGGCCGATCATCTGCGCGAAGTATGCACGGACGGGTCACTGATCCGTCCCACTACGCTGCACCAGCTTTATGAGTGGTGGGCCAGCGTCATCTATCAGCGGACAGGTCGAAACTTCCTCGAAGAAGCAAACCGCCAGTATCCAGGACACAGCCGGACGGACGTGCAGCTCCCGCAAGCCTTTCTAGGGTGCCTGGATGCATGTGAGCCGCCGCCCTTTGACGCCGTGGTTGTTGATGAGGGCCAGGACTTCAGAGATGAGGACTGGCTCGCTATCGAGGTCCTTGTGGAGAAGACCGGCGCATCGCTGTGCATCTTCCATGATCACAACCAAATGCTCTACCGACGCTCAGGGTACTTTCCGATCACAGACGCGAGGGAGTGTTTTGTTCTGTCCCGAAACTGCCGGAACACACGTCCGATCCACGGTGCCACATATCGGTTCTACAAAGGCCCTTCAACCCGCGAGCCAGGCATCGACGGTGAACCGATCGTACAACTCCAAAACTCGGACCTAGCAGCTCAGGCACGAAGCATTCAGAAGCAGGTCCGCATTCTGCTATCTCAAGGCATTCCTCCCCACGACATGGCCGTGCTGGTTCACGGTGCCGTAGGCGGCACGCAGCGTTATTACGATCAACTGGTGGATCTGCCAATTGGATCGGGGCTTAGCTGGGCCGACGGAAAGCATCGCATACCGAACACGATCCTGCTTGAGTCGATTGCTTGTTTTAAGGGTCTCGAACGCATGATCATTTTTCTTTGGCTTGGTGATGATGTTGACGGTGGCACTCACCGAGAGTTCTTGTACGTGGGGATGTCGAGGGCCAAGTCACGCCTCTTTCTAGTGGGCACTGCGGAAGCATGCGGAAACGCGATGAGCGAAATCCGCGTCGCTTCCTAGCGCCGAGGGCTCGCGCTGAGCAGGTCCGCCCTCCGTCGAGATTTGCCTGCTGTCAGTGGTATTCCAGATCATTGTGTGGCCTCTACCCAACCCTCCGCACCACCGCATCCAGCCGTCCCGCCAGCTTCGCCAGTAGCGCAGCGTTGCCGAGCAGCACGATGGCCAGCAGCGCGAAGTAGAGGGCAGCGCCCAGCCGATCCCAGCAGAGGCCGTAGAGGGCGCCGGAGAACAGGGCGAGGCCGATGGTGGCGTACCAGGCTCCGAAGGCTTGGCCGTGGTAGCCGGGTGGGGCGAGGCGCTCGATGCTGCGGGCGCTGGCGACGAAGAGGTAGGGCTCGGCCAGGGCGAGGAGAGCGTAGCTGCTGAGAAGCCAGAGTGGGCTGACGGGGGGGACTCGCAGGGCCGCGCCGGCCAGGACGGCGAAGCCCGCGGCGGTGGCCACAGTTGCCCAGCTTGATGCGCGGACGCTGGTGGCGGTTTTGCGCAACGCGAGTGCAAGGAGCACGACCGCGATCACTTGGCCTGCGTGCAGCGAGACATACGATCCGACTCCCAGGTGGAAGGGGCCGAGCTGTGGCGCGGTGCGGCGGGTGAACAGCACCATGGTCGTGAAGGGCTGCAGCACGGCGAGCCAGGCTCCGACTGTCAGAACACAGATCCAGCGCACCGCCCACCAGCGCTCGGCCACCTGGCCAGGATCGGCTGAGTCGTCCGGCTGGGTTGACCGCTTGCGGCCCACGATGTGCAGGGCCAAGCACAGGATGCTGCCGAACAGCGTGGCGGCGGCGCAGGTGTAACAGAGCATGGGCACCCCCCATCGCCACGCAAGCTGCTGCGCAGACCAGCCACCGGCCGCGATACCGACGTTGACGGCCAGATGCACCAGCCACCAAGAGGGCTGCTGCTTGGTATCGAGGCCGGCAATCGACTGGCTCACCCCCAAGCGAAAAAACGCGAAGCCCGCCGGCAAGACAAGGGCGGCGGGCAGCAGACTGCGCTGACCGATCAGGCCATAGCCGCCCGACAGCAGCAGCAGGCCGATCGCGCACCACGAGCCAGGGCGCAGGCAGCGGTCGGTGAGGCGAGACAGAGGGTAGGCCGCGACATAGGTGATGAGGAGAAATAGCGAGATGTAGAAGGCGGCACGCCCCTCGCTGGCCCCGAGTGTGCGGGCCATGTCAGGCAGCTGCGGGGCCAGGCCATTCCACGCGGCGCGTTCGATCGCTTGTACAAGCAGAATCAGGGCCAGCGCTCCGTGTCTCTGACGCCAAGAGGCACGCTTGATGGTGGCCGGGGTCACGCTGCGCTCCGGGCTGGCTCGGTAGACTCTGCGACCGGCTCCACGGATGTGGTGCCCTCGATCGGCGGCCCGCGGTGTCGGCGCTTGCGGGCCGAGCGCATGGCCGTCGATTGGGCGGTCACGCGGGCGGCTGTGGCGACGGCATCCAGAGACACTGACAGCACCGTGCTAAGTCGGCTGATCAGGTCACTGGCGCGAACCAAGTCCACGGCGCGCGACATCGTGCTGCCGCAGTCAGGGCAGCGACGATGCTCAACGAGCAGTGCGCCGCCGCCGCCCTGGATGCCGTCGAAGGCCAGGTTGTCCCAGGTGCGACTGCATTTGAATGCTTCGTGCGTTGCGATCCAGTCTTCTCCATCGGAATGCGGCATGAGCCCTCCACAAGGCAAACGGAACCTAGACACTCCGCGAGTGCCTATGCGACGTTTCCCGATTGCTCACAGCCATTTATGGGCACTCTGGAAACGCTTGCCAGGAAGCGAAACACAAGGGCGATTCACATGCAAGGGAAAAAGATGAGTCTGCTAGCCCGGCATGTCCGTGGTGCGCGCGGCCTGCTCGGCTGGTCCGTCGAGGACTTGGCCCGTGAAGCGGGAGTCGGCGTCGACGCCATCCGTCGCTGGGAAGCCGGCACGCAGAAGCCACGCAACGCCACCCGCGACAAGATCCGCCAGGCGTTCGAGGCCAACCGAATCGAGTTCACCAACGGCGACGGCCCCGGCGTCCGCCTGCGCCCACGCCCCTCTTCACCCGGCCTGCCGTCAGAGTTCGACGTGGAGACGTAGCCTTCCCATTCGCGGCTGCTGCGCACGCTACCGCTTGGGCTGGCGTTACCTGCTCACCTTCCAACCGCCAGCGGAGAGTCACTGCGCAGCGCAACCCAACAAAGCACCGACACACGTAGGCTCCCGCCGACCGTCCTCTACAACCACTACTTTCCCCCTACCAACGCGCAGCTTGACCCGCACTGGGGGACGGGGTTCCAAGTCTCTTGGAAGTCACCGCGCGGATCGTTTATGTGCCCCCTGAGTTTTTCCATATCGCTCACTGAGTGCGTGGGGCGACCACGCAGCGACCACCGAAGGCGAGATCGTCACCAGCCTAACTAGCACCAACCGCCCCCTCAGCGTCTCAAGGGAGCGTTGATCGATCTAGCTGTCATAGACCGGGCAAAGTGATCGCGCTGGGACTGGGGGGTGATCCAAATACAGGTTGGATCAAGTTAGTAATGGCCAGAGGGGTTCACCCCGACGGCCTGATAGCTGGCGAGCGGTGGGGGACGGCGCTAGTCAAGGGGCGCGTAGCGACGAGCTATGGTCGCTTGCCCTTGACTTGCGTTGGCCTCCACCGCAGGGGCTGCACGCATTAGCAGTATGAAGTGAGTCACCGGATCACCTCACCCGGTCCCAACGCGATCAGTGGGGCCGGTCCCTGACACTACCCTTCCGCTGTGGAGCAGGTATGAGTATCTCTTGGAATTTGTTCCGCTGGGCAGTCGAGAGCGATTGCACTGCGAGTTCGTAGGCTGCCAATACCCGCTCACGAGCCTGGGCGGGTGCCTGCACGCGACGCAGGATGTCTGGTTCCATCATATGGTTGGGAAGACGCGGGAGGCCTTTGGGGACCTCATCATAGAGTCTTAGGAACTCTAATCCCCATCGGGAGGCAGCAGGTCTATCCTCGGCGAGCACAGCAGCGGCCCACAGCGCAAGCACTTGCAGCGGGGACGAACGGTGAAAGTGCGTCTCGAACTCCACGGCAGAGCGAAGGATGTTCGTAAACTCGGCAGTTGCGAACCAGGCAAGCTGGCGATACTCGAAGCACGACGATTTTGCGGAGATGAGAGCACCGTCCCCCATGCATGGGCCCGTCGCTTGCAACACCAGCTCCGGATCACCTAGCTCATACAGACTGCGTCTCGCCAACTCCATCCAGCGCTCGGCAGTACGACTTCCGGTCACCGCAGCATCTCCATACTCACGTTTTGCCAGCGCAAGTAGCCGTGTGGCTTTCGGTTTGTCTCCCTGACGTCTGGCCAGAGCCGCCTCTGCAAAGAGAAGCTCAAGCGTTGGCGCGCGCTTCTGGGTAAGCTGCAGTTGCCAAGTCCGGGCCTGCTTGAGCTGTGCCATCGCCGTGGCCTCATCTCGTCGCCATAACGCGTCCATGGCCAGCTGCGGCAGCGCCGCCGCTTCACTCCAGCGAGGAAGTACCGGCTCGGCGTGGAAGACATTGCACGCAGGGTTTGAGTGCGTAAAGCCATCCACCAGGGAGATCGGAAGAGCACACGTCTGAACTCCAGTCACGCCAATGTATCTC
>CALFYE010000062.1 GCA_937952145.1 uncultured Myxococcales bacterium | reverse complement strand
GAGTCACCTCCAGCGCGGAGGCTGGCCTGTTCAGCCACGGCGTTCAATATGCGGAAAATCGGGCGCATACGGTGCGCTGCGGCAACGCGCGGATACGCTGTACGAGCTCGCCGATGCGCAGAAGCGGACCCGCCGCTCCACCCAAGCGCAGGAGGTGATGCGGCAGCTGTTTCTGCGCGTCGTCGACTTCACCGGCCAAGGGGAAGGCGCGTACGCGGTCTCCAAGCGGACGGCCCTGGCTGACTTCACGCGACCCGAGGAGCGTCAGCTCATCGCCGAGCTTGTCGAGGAAAAGCTGCTGATCACCAATTCCCTCACGCGTGTGCAGGATGGAGCGCCGGGGGCCACCGTCGAACTTGCGCATGAGGCACTGCTGTCGGCGTGGCCAACGCTTAGGACATGGATTGAGCAGGGGCGCGGGGTGCTCTATGTCCGCAACCGCTTGTCCGTCGATAGTCGCCACTGGAGCGACCTGAAGCACTGCGATGCGCGCCAGGCCGAGGACGAGCTGTGGAGCGGAACCCGTCTCCAGCAGGCGCTCGAGCTACGCGCGCAAGGGGATTTCCGCACGGTGCTCGGTGGACTGACCGAAGAAGAGGATGCGTTTCTCGATGCCAGCATACTTCTGCAGCAGCGGCGCGCGCAGGAAGAAGAGAAGCGGCGGCGGCAGATCCAGCGGTCGCGTTACACGGGCATCGTGCTTGGCTTCGCCTTTGCCGTGATCTTCATCGCTGGCCTGCTCATCGAGCAGCACCGGCTTCGCCAGCAATTGGTGGCTAATTACGTCGAGCAGGGGCGGGAATATCTCGTCGAGCGGGGCGACTCCCTGCATGCGCTGCCGTGGCTCTATCGCGCCTACGAAGCTGGCAATCCTTCGCCGGCCCTGCGCTTCCTGCTGTCACAGGCGCTGGTCTCGGTCGATGCGCAGCGTTACGAGCTGCCGGCGCGCGTCGCTGCCGTGCGCGGCGACGGCGCACAGGTGGCCACGGCACATTCGAACTCTGACGTAAAGATTTGGGATACTGAGACCGGCGCCGAGCAGCGTTCGCTGGCTGGGACTCGCGACGCACGCGCTCTGACCTGGAGCCGCAACGGCAGCCGTCTGGCAGTCGATTACGACACCCATACAGCCGTCTTCGAAGCGAGCACCGGACAGCGATTGGTGACGTTTGAGAGGCGCGGAGAGACACAGCTTAGCCCCGAAGGCGAACTGGTGCTCAGTAATGTTGCCGAGACGACCGATGTCTGGGAGGTAGCCACCATGAAGCGCCTCCGCTCACATCTAGGACGTTTCATCTTTAACCCCGATGCTAATTCCTTTTCGCGCGACGGACAGTGGCTCTACCTGGAGTCGAAGGGAACCTATTCGGCTTGGAACCTCAAGACTGGTGAACCCGGAGCGCTGAAGCCCGGTCCGATGACGTTCAGCCCGGACGGCAGCAAATACGCCGTCCGCATCAATCGGACGCTGACTGTCTGGGGGCTCAAGGATGAAGAAAGAAAGCTCTACTCGCAGGGCGATGTCTTACGCTTTGCCTTCAGTCCGGATGGCCGCCACCTGGCGACCGCGAACGGCTACGGGGACAGCAAGTTGTGGGACGCCGACTCCGGCCATCTGCTCTGGAATCTGGGACGGCATGGTCAGGGCGTCGAGATGATGGTCTTCTCGCCGGACAGTCGGCGACTGGCCACTGCAAGCGAAGATCAGACCATCAAGCTGTGGGACGTAGAGACTGGAATACTGCTCTTGACCTTGGTGGGGCATCAAGACGGAGTGGAGACGGTCGCGTTCAGCCCGAGCGGAAATCGGCTGATAACGACGAGCGAAGGCGATAATGTAAGAATCTGGGACGCTACGGCCTGGAAGTTCGGTGCTGCCGGTCGCCCCCCTCCGTACGAGGATTCGCGCGACGGGACGGCGCTCGATATTTCGCGAACACAAAAAAAGATCCAGATAGTTACCTGGACACCCAAACAGCAGGAAGTCTGGGACGAAAAATCGAGCCAGCTCTTCGCTGCTCTGCGCAAGCGTGATCCGGTGACGGTCCACAAGCTCCTCGCCGGTTCAGAGCGGACCGCGGTGCTCGCAGCGTTCAAAGCGCGCAGCGCCAACGCCCGCAACATTGCCTGGAGTCCCGATGGTTCTTATCTGGCCGTTGATGGCGCCCAGGGTCCCACGACGGTCTGGGATGCACGAACGCAGCGAATCTTGGGCACGCTCGAAGGCGATGGCAGCAGCGCCTATCACGTAGATACCGTGAGCTTTAGTCCCGACGGCGAGAGAGTATTGATCCGCGGTGCCTCGTCGCGCGAGGAAGTCGAATTTCTGGGAGTCTGGGATGCGCAGACCGGCCAACGATTGCAGGCGCTCTACGGAGACGCAGCCCGCAGCGGCAGCTGGGATCGACCGCTCGAAGCGCGCCCTTCAGATGCACTCCAGGCATTCCTATCGCGCGTACCGATACGCTTCAGCGGCGAGGCGCTGGTTCCCACAAACAAACGGGACTTCGTCTCGGGCCAGCTTGAAGGACTAAGCCAGCTGGTCATGCGCCATTCCCTGGAGCTTCAGGCCTGTTATCAAGCCGAACTGGCAGCACACCCCAAACTGGCAGGAACTGTCGAAATTCAGTTTGCCATCCATCGCGATGGCAAGGTTGACTCGGTCAGGAAGAACTCCTCGACGCTGGACAGCCCCGATGCCGAACAGTGTATGGTGAATGCAGTTTCTCATTGGCAGTTTATCGGCGGCGTAGCTGGGGGCCTAATACTTGTGTCGCATGCCTTCGTTTTCAAACCGCCTCTTTGAATGCCGCAGCCGCGCGAAAGACCGAGCCCCTGAGCGGTGGTCTCCGTGCCTTAGTCCGATCTTACTCGTGCTGCTCGCTCTGGGCCTTTGATCATGAGGCCGCGGTCGCCGCGATCTTCTGCTGGCGCCGCCGCTCCACCAGCGCCCTGGCCTCGGCTTCGCTCGCGACGAAGTGCACGCGTGCCTGGCTGCTGCCGAGCAAGCGGACGGCGTTGATGAACAGCGTGAAGAGCGTGCGCGTCACAAAGCTGGAGCCGAAGACGACAGCCTCCACGTCGAGCTGGTGGCTGCGGTACCACTGGGCGTTCTGACGCCGTGCCTCGACGCTCATGGCGCCAGCGCTGTGGGCATCGACGATCTCAAACACCCAGCCGTACTGTTGCTGAACTTTTAGCATGTGCTCGCACAGCACGATCACCTCGGGACCTGTGATTTCGCCTTGTGCGCGGACGAAGATCAAGTCTCCTTCGATGCGTATGCGGTGCTTGCCGATCGGCTGCCACGTTTCCATCGCTTCATCATATCGAACTTTCCCAAGCGCGGTGGAGGTCCGCAGCTGCTCGGCGGCGCAGCCGCTCGCTCGCACAGCCCTCTGCACTCAAGTACCTCGCGGTGGCAAGCCTCGATGCTCGACTGCATGCCTGTCGCCTCTCAGGACGCGCAGGTCTGCAATCCGCGCTGGAGCGCGTGTGCATCGCCGGACACCTGGAGGCCGCGGATATGGCGACGATTCGCCGCCATATCCGCGGCAACCGCCTCTGGCTCAGAGACGGCCGCGTGCTGTGGCTGCTCTTCCTGCTGCTGCCCGACTCGCGACGACGCCCATCGCCGGCAATGCCGTAGGGCTACGTCATCGCATCAAGGTCTTGCTCATCGCGAAGCAAGGCAGCTCGACGCCAGATGGGAGCCGGTTGCTAGTCAGCTCCCCTCTCGCATAGCCAAGGTCCTGATAAAACGGCACGGCATTGAGGGTGGAATTCAGCTGGATCTGGCTCAGGCCCTTGGTTCGGGCCACAGCCTCCGCTGCGGTCACTAGAGCGCGACCGACGCCACGACGTGATGCGGGCGGATTGACGTAGGTGGCATTGAGAAACCCCGTCGTTGAATCCAAAACGCAAAACCCAAGCACCGCTCTATCTTCTTCTGCCACCAACAGTTCGTGCGTACTTAGCAGCTTCGAGTAAGCAGCGGCTTGCAGTGCGGCTGTCCATGCGTCAAGCTGCTCGGCAGAATAGTCCGTCTTACATAGTTCAAGTATCGATCGCCGATGAACTGCGGCGATATCCCCCAAGTCACCTGCGGTCGCTGATCTGACGATCATTTTGGTCTCCCATCGAACCCTTAAGAGGATTGTCTGAACTTGCAGTCTTCTTGCTTCCAAATGCCATTTTAAGACCAAAGCAAACTCGACAATACCGTCGGAAATCGAGCTATTTGGCCGCTTGACAAAGCCTCCGGAGAGTGGAACCACTAGCTGGGTAACCTTTGGCAAGGAGCTTAGCTATGACCCCGGTCTCCATCCATCTCGTTCTTGATTCCTCGACCCGGCCGTTCCGTGGCACTAAAGGCTCTCTGCGTCGGTCTAAGACTCTCTCGCGCACCGTCGATAAGATCGGGTCTGAATTCAAATGCGGAGGTATCGCCAAGCAGCTTCCTCGCCTCCGGCCGGAGCGGGTGCAGAGCGAGGCATGCCCGCAATAGCTCCACCTTTCGGCGCTCATCAGCTAGGTTTTGGCAAGAGTGATTCCCACGACTTTCGTCGGGAAAGCCACAGAATCGCAGTGACTGCCGACATCGCAGCCAGTGCCCACAGCGTCCCTCCAGAAGAGAAGATACCGCTGTCTGCGAGTAAGATCCCGATGCCGGCGACCAGGTAGTTTCCGCTCATCAGCGAAAAGAGCGTCTGCTGGTTGGAGATCGAGCTAGTCAGCGCCATCACCGTCGGCACCACGAGCAGCTCCGCGGCGGACAAGGCGATGTAGTACCCGTAGACCTGCCGGCCGACCATTGCAATGGCAGAAGTAGTCACAAGCGCCAGCGCACAAATCAACAGCCCGCCGGCTACCTTGGCCACCATGCGCTGTGACTTATTGGCTTTGATGGAAAAGCGCATGGCTGCGAGCAACATGGGCGCCATGAAGGCCACAAAGAGTGGCGTCACCGACTCCGAGGACAGTCCCTGGATGAAGAGGTTGTCGGACTGAAGGTTAGGTTGCGTCCCCGCCGAAGACGGCGGCAACGTGAAGAAGATGCGGAATTTGTCGCTGAGCGTGTAAAACGCCACCCAGAAGCACAGCAAGGTCGCCCCGAGCAATAAGACCACCAGAGTAAACTTCCGTCTGGATGTCGAAGCATCGGCGTGGACGCCGCGCAAGGGAAAGCTCAGTCGGCTAAATGCAGCTTGAGAGACGGAAAATCCGTACAGTGCCAGCGCCGCACTTCCCACCAGCGTCATAATCGCGCCGTTCCACCCGTACTGCCGGAACATCGCCCCGCCCACCAGCGGACCGACGAGCGAACCGAGGTTTACAGACAGGTAGAAGGCCGTAAAAGCGGTCTCCAGCCGTCGGTCGTTGCGCGGGTACAAAAGGCCGAGCAAGACAGCCGCATGAGGTCGCAGGACAACCTGTCCCCCAATGATAAATGTCACCGCGGCCAGGGCCATGCCGGAGTGCCCATATCGGCTGTCTCCCAGCAAGAGCAGCGATCCGATAAGCTCCAGCGAAAGTCCGAGGCTGATCATCTGCGCCGGGCGGAGCTGCAGGCGGTCCGCGAGCATCCCGGCCGGAAGCGCCAGGATGAAGGGCACTGCATACAAGTGGCCGACCAGCTCCGCGAATGGATAGTGGTGCGACTGCCAATAGTCTTGGAGCAAGGGCCCCAGGAAGAAGCTGAAGCAGCTGGCCCACAGGGTCATGACCAGCAAGATGTTCAGACGGACGGAGCGCTCGCGGTCATCGACACGCTTGCTCGAATCCAAGAACTCCTGCCACGCGGGCTCCAGGCTCTCTTGTTCTCGCGCCCAGCTGCGTGCGTCAAAGAGCTCTTCGCCGCGTAGAACAACGTCAGGTCGATCGTGTATTGATCAGGAATGACGATCGTGCCGGCGACATTGTTGTGAGGCGTCGCCGCGATGGCGGCAGCGTTGTGGGCGGCCGTCGGCGCGCTCACGTGCGTGTTCAGGAAGCCGAGGAGCTGCGCGAGCTGGCTCTTCACGGAGCCCGCAGGGAGCGCGTTGGGAGCGCCCGCCGCCGCAT
>CALFYE010000061.1 GCA_937952145.1 uncultured Myxococcales bacterium | reverse complement strand
CGAAGTCTCGTCTTCCGAAGTCTCGCCTGCCGAAGTCTCGTCTTCCGAAGTCTCGCCTGCCGAAGTCTCGTCTTCCGAAGTCTCGTCTTCCGAAGTCTCGCCTTCGGCAGCTTCCGCCTCCACGGGCTCGCCAGTGACCGAATCGCTGGGCTCGCCCTCCTCCGGCTGATCTCCGATGCCGACCGCTGCTTCCGACTCGTTGTTCTCGTCCAAGTGGACTGGGGCTGGATTCTCAGCGAAATCGCTCACAAAATCGTTGGCCATGGGCAGTCCTTCCGTGCTGGGTGAAGTGGTTAGGGCGTGAGGCTGCCCCCGCGCTGCCGCCCTGGGGTTCTTCGTCTCAGGTTGGGCAGCAAGACCGCTGCCGCGGCAGCGCGTGGGCGTGCAGCCGGCGCTAGGCGCCTGCGGGAGCGGCCGGCTTGGGGGCGGACGCAGAGGTCGCCGCCTGCGGCTTCTCCTTGATGCAGTTCTCCAGGATGTTGAGGAGCTTCTCCATCCCGGCCGGCATGTGATCCTGCACCGCCCGCACCTTGACGTTCAGCGTATAGGTACGCTCGGTCTTCTCGCCCTGCACAGTCCGCGACTGGTGCGCAAACGAGGTCTTGAAGTTGATCTTGGGAGCGCCAAACAGCCCCAATAGGCCGCCGCCATAGCTGCCATCGACCGCCACGTTGACATCGGTCTGGCTGGTGTGCTCGTAAGACTCGGTGCCGACGATCTTCGCGTTGAACTCGATCTGCGTCTCGTCCACGCGAATAAACGGAATCGGCATCATGGTCAGGGCCGGCACCGACAGCTCGCAGTCGATGGACTGGCTCTTGCCGCCGGGCATGTCGACGTCCTTCTTGTACTTGAACGTCAGGTTCTTGGCGTCATCGCCCGAGAAGCCGACGGTCTTGATAAAGTTCACCGTCGTCTCGGCCGACAGCGCCTGCGCTTTGATCACCGCGGTCAGCGGACCGCCAATCATGGACGCGAAGTTGATGTTTGCGAGCTCATTTCCGTAGTCAGGCATCGGAGTCCCTCTTGTGTGAAGTGTTTGCGGCGGCGCAATCGGCGCGCCAAGGGCGATGACGCAGCGAAGCCACTAGGCTCCGCGGCCCCTGCCCGCCTGCATTGCACGCAGAGTGCCAAGGCCGATCACAACGGGAGGATCTCCACTTCCATGTTCTGGCAGCCCCACGCCCTATCCTCGACGCTGCCCGACGCCTGGCCGCGCGACGTCAGGCCGGTGATGCACTGCGTAATGCGCCCCAGTCCGATGTTGCCGGCCCCCGGCAAGCGGCTTCCACTCGTGGGATGAAGAACGGAATGAAAGTTCACTTCGTCCGGAGTGACAAAGAGCTTCAGAATATCGATCGGACGCTCGCCTCGCCCTGCCACGATTGGAGGCAGAAGATCGGGATGAGGCAAACGCAGCTGCCATGATCCAATTCGGATCGAGCGACCCGCGGCGATCTTCTGACTGCTGCTCCCCGGAGGCGGATAGATCTGAGTAATCCGTCGATCACTGCTGATAACGAGGAGCGTGACATACAGCGCCTCCCGCGCCTGATTCCGCAGTTCGAGGAAGACCGAGTCGCCATCCAGCACCCGCACCCGTCCCGGCTTGTGGAGCGGAACTCGCGACATGCTGGGGCTCGACAACATCTGCATCTCCATCGCGGCGGCAAGCTGCGGATCGGTGCTCTGTAGCTGCCCCAGCCAGTCACAGCGGGCCAGCAGTTCTAGCTCAGCCAAGAGCGCCGCCAGGGAGTCCACAGACAGGTCGGCCTCATCGAGTGGAATGGAGGGCAGGAGCAGCCCCCCAAGGGCATCCGCGAACCTCAGCATCCGCCCTGCCGGCGGGGGCGCAGCCGCGGCCAAGCGGGTCGGGTTCGGCCGCTCATCGGCGCGACAGAGCGAGATGTGCACCTGCGCCTGCTCGCCCGGCTGGCTGGGGCGCAGCCACGGCGACGACTGCAGCAGAGTTCCCCAGGGCAGCCCGCCAGCGCTGACATCGACCAGGCAGGCCCACCGGCGAAGCTCATCGCGTGAGGCGACGTGACGAAGCCGACAGGGCAAGTGCAGGCAGGGGGCTCCGGCCTCGGCTCGCTCCGTCTCCGAATCGCTGGCTGGCACGATGACCACGGCATCACTCTCGGCTGACCACACCTGGGTCACCCGCAGACGCAGAAGACGCGCCGCAGCGGGCATTCCGGGCGTGGGGACGGGCGACCACTCTGACCCGGGTCGCACTCCGTGCAGCGAACCGGCCTGCATCCGTACCGCACGCGGACCGGCCCACAGGATCGGAACCTCGCCGAACTGTCCGACATCACGCGTTCCGAAGATCTGGCGATGCACCGCCCCTTCAAGTCGCGGATGCTGATCGGCTTTGGTCTGCGTGACCTCCGCGGCCACGACATCCATCAGATCGATGTAGCTGCGCCCCCGCAGCGTCCCCGACCCCAGCGCACGCAGCAGCGCTCGACTGAAGGTCCCGTGGTACTGCGTCCGGCCGCCCTCCTGCATCAGGGCTTCGCCGGCGAGCTCTTCCTCCCGACAGGCCGACAGCGCGACATAGCGATCGGCACAGGGTAGGAGGATGCCAAGCGGACGCTCTGGGCGAACCTGTTCTCCCCGCGTCAATGTCCCGGCATGACAGCAGTCGAAGATCAGCGTGATGTTCGGCGTCTTGCGACATAGCTTCAGCAGCCACTCGCGAATCTCATCATCCGCGATATCGCGCTCGGGACGCCGCATCCCTAGGCTGTCATACGGCACCATACACTCGCGCTGCGGCATCGGGCCGCTGGCGTCCGCGGCATTCACTAGCGAGCCATGCCCCGCAAAGGCAAAGACGACGATCGCCCCATCTTCGCATTCCGCAAGCAGAGTTTCCATATGCGAAATAATGTTCTGCCGGGTCGCCTGATCTCCCAGCAGCGTGGGACACCGCTCACGTGGGAATCCAAAGTGCTTTACCAGGACATCGCGCAGCGCGTTGGCGTCGTTCTCGCACCCCCGCAGTCGCCCCCAGTCAGCTCTTGAGTCGTACTCATCGATGCCGATAAGGAGTGCACGCTTCGGGGAAGTGTCAGCATTCATGGCAGGAACCGGAGGAGTCATATCTGACCGCGCAGTGCAGGAGTCAGGCCAGATTCCGATGTGGGGAAGTGGAGTGGCCGGCGCGTAGAAACCTTGGCGCAAAAGTTGCTCCATCTCTGCGTGTCCAGCGCGAGGTTCCTATGTTCCTGCCAATCCCCCAGCACGCCGTGATTCCCACTCTACCGCCCCATGCCCAGCTCCATGTCCTGGCGATCGGCGTCGGTCGATTTCAGAGTGCCCAGCTCACCCCCCTGCAGTTTGTGGCCCAGGACGCGACCAAGCTGGTGCGGACGCTGGGACAGCTCGCCGGGAACTCCTACCGGCAGGTCGACTTGCAAGCTCTAGTCGACGAAGAAGCCAGCGCGCAGGCCATCCAGACAAAGCTCCGCGAGCTTCGCGGACGTGTCCAACCCGACGACGTGACGATCCTTTATCTGGCGGGACACGGACTCCACGATCTCGCGGACGGATCGTTCTGCTTTGCGACCTATGACGTCGACCAGGGGCGAGCACGCGAGACCGGGCTCCCCGCCTCGCTCATCGCCCGGCTGCTGTGGCAGCTTCCTTCACGACGTCTGCTAATCGCCGATGTCTGCAGCGCCGGTGCCCTCAACGAATCGGCCGAGGCCACGCCAGGCGGGCTGCAGCAAACTTTGCTTCAGCAAGTTGGCTCGACCTCGCGGCACAAGCTGACGGCGACAGCCGGACCGCGGACGTTTGCCATCCTGATGGCTTCGGCCAAGAACTGCCCCGCACTGGAAGCACGGAAGTTCGAAGGCGGCGTCTTCACCCGCGCACTCATCGAAGGCCTGCGCGGAGAAGGCGACAACGGCCTGGGCAGCGTCACCCTGCGGAGCCTGTGCGGCTACACCCGCACCCGCGTGGAGGTGCTGACGCTTGGCCAGCAGCAGCCCTGCTTCGCGGTCGCGGAGGGCGATCCCGACTTTGTCCTGATCAGCCAGCCCGCGCCTTCGCTGCCCGTGCGCAGCGAAGATCCTCTCATCGGGAGCCAGATCGCTGGCTACCAGATTACGTCGCGCATCGAGCAGGCCGTACGACACGTTCTCTACTCCGGAGTCTCGCTCAAGGATCTGTCTGTGGCGGTGCAGATGCGCGTGCTCAGTCTGGAGCTCTCGCGCAAACCGGCCGAGGCAAAGCGGTTCCTCAGCGCAAGCCAGCTCCTACGCGAAGCCAAGCTGCCAGGGTTCACCGTCGTCTATGAGCTGGGCTGGCTCAAAGATGGTCGCTGCCATGTGGTGGTCGGCACGAGTGGTCTGCGCCGACTGCGCGATGTGCTGGCCTGTGGTCCGCTGCCTCCCGACGCGGCCTGGGCGCTCCTCTACGCGACGGCGCAAGCGCTGCAGCAGGCGCATCAGCGACAGCTGGTGTATGCCAGCCTGACGCCGAACCGCGTGCTCCTCGATGCCGACCTGCGACGCTTCCTGCTGGCCGAGGGCGAACACATGATGCGCCTCGGTACCCCGTCGACGCTTAGCCTGCGCCCAGCGAGCGAGCCCATCGCCGACTGCATGGATGCCATGTACTACCAGGCCCCCGAGACTCGGCGCCCCGATGCCGAGCTGACCGAGGCGGTGGATGTCTATTCGCTGGCCGCGGTTGCCTGTCACGTCCTGTTAGGGCAACCCCCTTTTGCCGGCGACACGGTATCGCAGTTGGACCAGGCCCAGCGCGCCAGCCCTGGGCTCCTTGATGCCGCAAGCGCTCCCCTCCCTCCGGGCGCCGCGGATCTGCTGCGGCAGATGCTGGCGCCTGATCCGGGGCGTCGGCCAGACCTGCTGCGCGTCCTCCGCGAGTTTCAGGTCTGGCAGCGCGTCGCACCGGCCCCCGCGTCGACCTCGGTCCGGCCGGCCGATTCGCGCACGCTGGATGCGAGGACGGTCCACGCAAATAAAACCGATGCGACGCTGGGCGATTCGGTCGGCGGCGATCCGCTGACGGTCGAGCCAGAGTTGCTGGAGCCGGAGTTGCTGGAGCCGGAGTTGCTTGTGCCGGTGCCCGTCGAGCCGGTGATGGTCGCTGAGCCGCCGGCCATCCCCGCCAGCCCGCGAGTGGAGCCGGCATACCTGCCCCTGCCGCCGACCGAGCGGATCGAACAGCAGACCGTGCGGCTGCCGCGGGAGCGGCTGTACAGCGCCACCACCCTGTTGCAAAGTCCGCCGGCGTTGCCGCTGCCGGAATCTCTGTCGCCCGTCAGTCCGCGGCTGATGCCACGTCGCGCCGCCCCCCAGCAAGAGCTGGCACGGCTCTTGCCATTCGCAGTCTCGCTGGGCGTCGTGCTGATGACGATCCTCGCACTCGCGTGGAGCCAGTTCTCGCACTCCTAGCCAGGCAACCCCGGAGCGCCCCCGCAAAGCAAGGAACCGACCCATGAACTCGTCCAACCGCCTCGACTACCTACGCCTGCTCATCGCCATAGCCTGGAGCGACGGCAGTCTTGCGGTAGATGAACAAGAGGCCATTCAATCGCTGGTAAACGGCAGCCGGACCTTGAGTCCTAGCGAACGCGAGGCGGCCCGGGGTGCCCTCTGCGAAGAGCCCTCGGAATTCGACATCACGGCGCAGATCGAGCGGTTGGCGACCGCTTTGATGCCCTATCCCAAGGCCACCCGACATCGTTTGTATCGCTCTTGCGTGCTGCTGTCGCAACTGGGATCGCGCGAGGTGCCGCCGGCGACCCAGGCTCATATCGACACACTGCAGCATAAGCTATTCTGAGTCAATATTTTATGAACATAAAATATACATATCAGCGATTATCGACCCGTGCTCTGCAGCCGATGACTGCGACCGCTTGCCGAAGGGCTTGGCCATGTCTGAACAGCTGAGTCTCCAGCCGCTGTGGTCCGCCCCGCCCCATGGAGCGCCCCCGCCGCCCGACGGCCCTCCGGCCCCCGATCACGGCGCCGCTGCCGATGAGACCGAGGCCAGCTTTGCCGAGGTCGCCATGGCCGGGCCGTATATCCTCGGCGCCAAGCTGGGGGACGGCGGCATGGGCATCGTCTACGCCGGAGTCCATCACGAAACCGGTCGCCGCGTGGCCATCAAGCTCCTGCGGCAATCGGTCGCCATTGGCAGCTTGGAACACCAGCGATTCGACCGGGAAGCCTGTATTTTATCCAGATTAAACCACCCAAATATCGTTAAATTATATGATTATTCCATTACAAAACATGGCATCCCCTATCTTGTTATGGAACATGTACCAGGCGTCGATCTGGGTCGATTTCTACGCCACCGCGGCCCCTTGCTCTGGCCGGTTGTCGTTGAGGTCATTCGCCAAATCGGCACAGCGATGCAGTGTGCGCATGAGTCAAATATCCTGCATCGCGACATAAAGCCAAACAATATTCTCATATGCCGCGATGACGCAGAGCGGGGAGGCCCCGTTAGTCAGTCTGGGAACGAACCGACCGACTCGGCATCCGGCAGCCGGCCCCTCATGGCCAAGCTGGCCGACTTTGGGATCTCTAAGCTCCTCGACGATAGGGGCCCGCCCCAGACCCTGCGCGGTCAGGTCGTCGGCACCTTGGAGTATCTGTCCCCCGAAGCGACGCGCGGCGAGCCGCTCGATGCGCGCTCGGACATCTGGTCGCTGGGCGTCGTCTCCTATGCCCTGCTTACCGGTCGATTGCCGTTTTCCCACCCAGATCAGCAACAGACCCTGGGCCGGATCCGCTCGCAGCCACTGCCGGCGATTCGGCAGCGGGTGCCCGAGGTGCCTCCCCATGTCGCCGCAGCGGTGGCGGCGGCGCTGGCCAAGGAACCCCAGCGACGCCCCCCCTCGATGGCCGCGTTTGTAGATGCTCTCACCGGACGCAGCGCGCCTTCGAGCCGTGTCCCCCAGCCGTCGATCGCGCCGCCCCCGCCAAGCGACCCCGCGCCGCAGGGCCCGGTGGACGGACGACCGACGAGGCTGCTGAGTGAGCCCGCGCGGACCAGCGCGCCGTCCCCGGCCCACGCGGCTTCGCCCACGTCCCCCGCCAACCCGGCACGTGGTCAAGTCGCCAGCGCCCCCAGCCGCGATGTCCTCGCCCCCGTCGAGCCCCCGTCGTGGCGCTGGCCGTGGGTTGCACTGGTGTCGGGGACGCTCATGGCGCTGCTGGGGCTCGGGCTGCTGGTCAGGCGGACGCACTCCCCCGTGCGTGGCCGTACTGACCAGGGGTCCCCGCGCTTAATCGCCCTGGGCTCGCCGATGCTGCCGGCCGCGCCGCCCGCCACAGCGCTGCTCATGTCGGTGCCGGCTCCCACCTCGCTGCAGCCTGCTCTGTCCTGCCGCCAGAGCCCGGCGCCGGCCGCACTGGCCGAGCTGCGGGAACCCCCTGCGGCCCCGCCACCGGCCGCCCCAGCACCGTCGCCGGCCGCTGCCCCCACCGCGCCGCCGCAGAACCTAGGGCCCAGCCGCCCCCGACGGACCACACCTGCCGCCGGGGTGGGGCGGGCCAGCCATGCCCCCCTGCCCGCCGCGCCGGCAGCGGCGCTCGAGAACCCGCGTCCACCCGCCGCGGTGCCCCCCCAGCCCCCCCAGCCCCCCCAGCCCCCACCATCGCCGACGACGAGCCCGCCCCCGACTTCCCCCCACGAGCCGACCGCGCTCGTCCGACGCTATGGCAACCCTGCCAAGCTGCAGGGCGAGTATCCAGCGCTCCCCAGTGTGCTGCGCAGCACCTATCGCGGCCAGACTCTCGAGGGCACCTATCTGATCTGCATCCGCCCCGATGGCTCG
>CALFYE010000060.1 GCA_937952145.1 uncultured Myxococcales bacterium | reverse complement strand
GCTCCTTCCTCCTTGCCGCTGGGGTTCCTCTCGACGGTTTTGATAGGCGCTCTTAGTCAGAGCGGATGGCTGGCTAGCTAGCAGGGCGGCGGAACGGGCTAGGTTGCGGGTGGGGTGCGCGTGCGAAGGGGCCTGGGGCTGATCGTTGATCTTAGAGACAACCGGTGCGCGGGCTGCGGCTGCGCTCCGTCGTGGTCGGAGGGACAGCCGGCGGCAGGGTCAGGGCCGGAGGGCAGGCGGGGGCGATCCTGAGCGAAGGCCGCTGCGGCGGCATGCTGGGTCTGTCCAGCCCAAGGCCGCACGCCTATTCCAAGCTGCACATCTTGATTATCGAGTTCGCCTGTAACGTCGCCGGCATTCGAGCGACAGCGGCAGCTTCTGCAAGTGCAGCCGGAAGAACTGCAGCGGCGGTTGCGCACTCGACGCTCGTGTCGCGTCCAGGTGTGAAACGGTCGCTCACCGCAGCCCTGCGGCCGGATCGGGGATTCACTTTGTGCTACGCTCCTCTGGCCGAAAAAAAGGAAGGATGAACATGCCCGACTATGAGCTCCTCTATTTTCCTGCTCGCGGCCGAGCCGAGTCGATCCGACTGCTGCTGGCCCTCAAGGGAATTCCATTTAAGGAAAGCGCTCCCACCGATTGGGCGGCGCAGAAGCCGACGACTCCCTTCGGCTTCATGCCGCTGCTCACCGAGCGCGATGCCGACGGCGAGTTTGTGTTTGCCGAGAGTGGAGCGATCTTGCGCCACCTGGCGCGCTGCTATGACTTGTATGGCAGTGGTCTGCGACAACATGCGATGTGCGATGCGCTCGCCGACCATATCGCCGAGCTGCGGAACAAGTACATTCCCATCGCCTACGCCGCGACGTTCAAGACCCCACCAGAAGCCATCGCGCAGTACTTCGAACAGCTCCCGACGGCGCTTGGCTATCTTGCGCGAGCGCACGCCCGCAGCCAGGATCCTCAGGCCGGTTGGTTCATCGGCAGCTCGGTCACCTTTGCCGATGTCGCGGCCTTCGATTATCTCGATGGTCTAGAGACGCAGCGACCCAACGTCCTCGACGGATTCCCAGCGCTCAAGGAATTTGTCGCCCGCTTCCGCGCTCTGCCGAACATCGCGGCATTTCTCGCCGCGCGCAGCCGTCCTTAGGGGCTGGCTGAGGAACGTCCGCAAGCCCGCGCATCGTCGCGGCTGTCGGTCCCGACTAGGGGCGCTGCACTCCGCGGCCGGCAGCCGGTCCACCCGACTCCTTCATCGCCATCCGCATCCCCGCGGCCAGCGTCGCGGCCGTCGAAAGCTCGGCAAGGCCCACCCCGCGCGTGCACAGATCCCGCGCCATGTTCGCGCTGATGCCGGTCACAATCGCGTGCGTGCCCAGCAGCCGCAGCGCCCGCGCGGCCCGCAGCAGCACCGTGGCCAAGGCGGCATCATGCCGATTGCTCGCGGTCACATCCAAGATCACCGTCCGGGCCTTCTCTTTGGCGGCACCCTGCAGGGCCGCTTCCAGGATCTGGTTTGCGCGCTCGCCATCGATGCTGCCGTGCAGCGGCATGAGCACGATCCCGGTCATGATCGGAATCACCGGCGTCGACAGCTCAGCCAAGCGCTCGGCTTGCATGCGAACCACTTCGGCGTGTAGCTCGGCCTGCGCCGCCTGACTTCGCTCTCGTTCGGCGAGCTCGATCCGCAGCCGCTCATTGGCTTCCTGCAGCTCGCGGGTGCGCTGCGCCACCTCGCCTTCGAGTACCGCATTGCTGCGCTCCAGCGCGCCGGTCGAGCGCTGGACCCGCGCATACAGCTCGGCATTTTCGATCGAGATGGTCGCCTGAGATAACAGCAGCCGCAGGAGCTCGACGCGCTGCTTGGTGAAGACACCGGCCGTCACGCTGTTCTCCAGGTACAAAAGCCCCTGCGGTCGGCCCTGGCGCGAGAGCGTCAGACAGGCAATCGAGCGCGGCTTGTGACGGCGGATATAGGGGTCTCCGGCAAAGCGCTCATCCCGCGACGCATCATCGAGCACCACCGTCTCTCCCGTGCGGGTGACGTAGCGCACCAGGGTGAGCGCCAGCTCGCTGCTCTCCTCCAGCGCGATCCGCGACTGCGCATGGACCTGGACAGATGAGGACTGAAACGAGGCGTAGATCTCTTGCTGCGCTTCGCCCCCTGGGCTGGGCAGGATCAGGTAGCCGCGCTCAGCGCCTGCATCGTGGCTGACGATGTGCATCATGCGATCGACGACATTTTCGACGACAAACTCGCGCGAGAGTGTCTGCATCCCGGCGATGAAGGCCAGCATATCCACCCGATCGACTGCGGCCAGCGGACCGTCGGATGCGGGCGCGGTGTAGGCCGGCGTCTGCGCTTCCACTGGAATGAGCGCAGGGTAGCGCTCGGCCAGCCTTCGCACCTGAGCGATGGCCCCCCAGCGCGCATAGGCATAGCAGGCATCCGTCATGTACGCGCGGGCGATGCGCTGCCGTCCCAGCCCAAGATAGAACCGCGCGCACAGCTCGCTCGTCAGCGCAAGGTCGCGCGGCCAGTCCTGATCATGAGCGGCCGCCAGGGCGCGATCATAAAGCTCCATCGCCTGGGCGGGCTGCCCTTGCTGCCGCGCCCGCTCTGCCTGAACTAAGAGCTGCTTGTGCAAGTAATTCGCAGGGCAGGCCTCGGCCCAGGTCGCAAGCTTCGCCAGACACCGTTCGCCAAGCGCTGCCCAGCGGCTCTCCAGTTCGGCCGACATTGAGGACGGAAGCGCCAGGATCGCGAGCGCGGTGATGAAGCATGCTTCGGGAGTAAAGGCGATTCCCGCCATCGCCATCGCCCGTTCCAGATACACAAGAGCCGCCGCCGGCTCGCCGTCCAGATACAGCAGAGTCCCTTTGAGCGTGTTGTACAGATACAGCGCGAAGGACATCTTCGCCCGCTCGACCGTCTGGACAAAGTCGGCCTCGACAAACGTCTCGTCGTCGAGACTCTGCCGGCTGCTCGTGCGTAGTTCCAGGCAGGCGATGGTCTGCCCCACCAGGCGCTGGGTGGCCGCAGCGGACGCCAGCTTGTGCCTATCCATCAGGACAAGCATGCGCTGACAGTCCTGCCGCAGATCGGCCAGCGGATCCCCCAGAATGAAGCGGGCCATGGTGCGGTGCGAGCACGTATACGAAAGGAACATCAGGTCGCCGGATTCCAGTCCCGCGACATAGGAACGTTCGAGCACCGGCAGAATCTCGCGCCAGTGCACGGCATAGTGAGACACGGTGGCAAAGTAGAAGCCCAGCATGCAGGCTTCCTGCACCGTGCCACTCCTCTCGTGCAGAGCAAACGCTAGCTTGACCAGCGTATGCGCCTCCGCAAAGCGCGAGGTCGTGCTGGCGATCACTGCGCCCAGCAGCGCATAGGCCGCGGCGGATTCCTCGCAAGGTCCCTGACGAAGCGACAGATCCGCAGCGAGCGCCGTCAGGAAGTTAGCCAGCGTGGGCGCGGCGCCGAACGCCGACAGCGCAACATGCCGCAAGAGGCGCATCGTGGATCGCAGCTCAGGCGGCGGTGCGCTCGTAGTGGCCAGCAGCGCATCCGGCGGCCCCGTCAGAAGCTGCTGAAAAATCTGGTCGAGTAGACGCCCATATTCAGTGCGCAGCTCGGCATCGGTCGCCGGGATCGGAATCCCATGTTCGCGCAGCGCCTGCGCCCCGGTCTGCACCGCGTCCTGGGGGCGACCCAAGGTCGCGTGCAGAACGACCCGCAGGTCCGCCGCCTCCAGACGCTCAAGCGGAGTCCGGGCATGCTGAACCAGCGCAGCGATGCTCTGTTCTGACTTGCTGTGTGCGCGGGCGAGCATCGCGCACTGCGCTAGCTCCTGATGCAGCGCGAAGGCGAACGCATGATCTTCTGCAAAGCAGTCTGCCGGAAGCAGCGCGACCCCGGCCGTCAGAATCTGAAACGCGGCGTCGTAGGCGGCGGCCCCGCGGGCCTGCTTGGCGGCCCTCAGATCCAGCGATGCTAGCGCCCGACGCTCGGCCGCATCCGTCAGCAGATCAGCCCCCGCGTTGAGATGCGAGATCAGCTCGAACAGCTCCTCACCCTCGATGCCGTCCCCTTCGGGCCACAGCAAGCGACCAATTCGCAGATGCAGCGCCGGACGATCGACTTCGCTGATTCGGGCATAGGCCGCCTGCTGCACCCGATCATGGGCAAAGCGATAGACGATCTGGGCCGCTGCCGCCCCGTCAAACGACGCGCTCTGCAGGTAGCGGTAGTCGCTGCTCTGCGGAACGACGATCTCTTCGCTCAATGCGGGCCACAGGGCGGCTCCGACCTCCTCTAGAGACGACTCCGAAATGGTCGAAAGCGTCTTAAGAGCAAAGCGGTGGCCGATGCATGACGCCAGGCTCAGCATGTGCTGGGTCCTCGGCGGCAGCCGATCGATGCGCCCAGTTAGGAATTCGACGACATTCTCTGTCGCCGCAACCCGCTGCACCGCGTCCATCTCCCAGCGATACAGCGCAGCATGCGTATCGAAGTGCAGAATTCCATCGCGGTGTAGCGCGGTCAGCAGCTGAATTAGGAAGAAGGGATTGCCATGCGTCTTCTCAAAAAGGAGCATGGCCAGCGGCACGGCCCGCTCCGGTTCGGTCAGTAGCGCATCCGCGACGAAGCGTCCGACATCGGAGCGTTCAAGGGGACCGAGCTCGATGGTATGCAGCGAAGCCTTTCCACTCAGACTGCGTACCGCCAGGGACAGCGGATGCGCCGCGTCCACTTCGTTGCTGCGATACGCCCCGATCACGAGCAGCCGTCGGCTCTCGGCTTCCTCCAGCAGCGCGGCCAGAAGATCCAGCGATGCCTGATCGATCCACTGCAGATCGTCCAGAAAGAGGACAAGCGGTCGCCCCAGGTCAGCGAACACTGCGAGCAGGCGCTGAAACAGACGCAAGAAGCGCTGACGCGCGGCTGAGCCCTCCAGGCTCGGCGCAGGGGGCTGTGGACCGATAATCAGGGTCAGGTCGGGAATGATCTGCACCAGAGCCTGCGCGCTCGTTCCCAGTGCCGCCTGAATCTGAGTCCGGAAGCGCGCCAGAGAATCGGGCGGCTCCATCAGCAGATGATGGCAGAGCTCTCCGAAGGCGGCGCTGAGCGGAGCATACGGCACGCTGCGGTTGCGCTCGTCGAACTTGCCGCTGATGAAGAAGCCATGCGCACCGGTGAGCGCCCGATGGAGCTCATGCACCAGAGTCGATTTTCCGATTCCGGAGTAGCCGCGCACCAGCAACAGCTCGGCCGATCCAGACGCCGCCCGCTCCCAAGCCGCGGAGAGGACGCCCAGCTCGATGTCGCGGCCATACAGCTTCTGCGGCAGGCGCAGCTCGCCTCCGCGGTCACTGCGACCCAGCCGCACCGAATCCAGCGGCGCACCGCGCTTGATAAGCGCCAAGCAGTCGTCAAGATCAGAGGCCAGGCCGGCGGCATACTGATACCGATCCTCGCCGTTTTTTTCGAGCAGGCGCATGACCAGGTCAGACACCACCCGCGGAATCGTGGGCACCAGCTCATGCGGGGGAGTCGGCCGCTGCACGAGGTGGCTGTGCAGTAGCACCATCAGATCGTGCGCTGGAAATGGCAGCTGCCCGGTCAGCAACTCATAGACGATGACTCCGAGCGAGTACAGGTCGCTGCGCTGATCGACCCGGCGGTTCATCCTCCCGCTCTGCTCAGGTGCCTGATAGGCCGGAGTTCCCTCGAACGAAGAGGGCGCCCCCGCGGCCTGATTCTCGTTCGAAAGACGCGATGCGATGCCCAGTCCCGTAAGGATCACCTGCTCGCCATCGGCTGACAGGTAGATATGGTCAGGAGACAGGTCTTTGTGCAGGACGTGGTGCTCGTGAAGGCTTTGCACGGCGCGGGCCAAACGCGCGGCGATGCGCAGGGCTTCCTCGACGGAGAGCGGCCCGGCTGCGAGCCGGCGCGATAGCGGAAGGCCGCCGGGGTCGTGCCAGACCAGCACCAAGCTGTGGCCGCGTTCGACCAGCACCAGGGGACGCGCCAGGCAGGGTAGGTCAAGCTCCCGACCGAGGGTAAACTCATGCCGCAGCTTGGCCAGCTCGCGGGGTTCGGGGTAGTCCTCGATCAGAGCCTTGGCCAGAACCGGTGCGCCATCCGCGTCACGCTGTCCGCGGTAGGTTGCAAAGAACGGAGGCGTCCGACTGACCTGTTCAAACAGGGTGAAGTTAGGAATATGGCGCATCTTGGGAGCGGCCGGAACAGAGCCGGAGCGCGGGTTAGAATATCATTCCAGCGTCCCCTCCGCCACGCCGAGCCGAGCCTGGAGCCGTCCTCCCTACGGGACCATTCCTTCTCGCGGGGGAACCTGGGAAAGACCTGGATCTCGTCGGAACGACCGCACGCCGCTTGTCGCCTAGCCCAGGGCAGGCCGCGGCGTAAGTGCCTGTGGGTATGCACGGCGGGGTGTTCGTTCCCCGCGTCTTGTTAGGAACTCTTCGCGGTCTGATGATGGCTGGCCCCGCACTCCTGCGCGCCTATCGCATTCCGCACTCCCTTCATGAACACGCCGCGAGCGCAGGCACTCTACCCAGTCAGAGGCTGAGGCATCCCCTCATTTCGAGCGCCCGCTCATCGACGGGGATATGGATTCCTAAGTTGGGCGGAGTATCTTCGAAGATTCGTACATCAGGTCAGGTCGCTTGAGCAGGAAGGATTGCGTGCCCATGTAGAGGCGCACGCCGAATCGTCCCGCCGGTTCCCGTCGCCCTGCGACTCCTATTTGCGTTGAAGTCGGCGCGCGTTCGGTTAAGGCGCACCAGCTCTTGCAGCCGGGCGCGGATCGCGGCCTTCAGCACTGCGAGATCTGTTTTCTTGTGCGTCGCCCCTTCGAAGCGCCCCGCCAGTGCCTCGAAATTGATCTTCGACAGATCGATCGCCGGCGGTCCCCCATCGCGAAGCGCAAGGCCGGTGATCGATTCGTAAAGCAGCTCGCCAAGCTGTCCGAGGATCGTGCTGATGTCCGGCAGGCTCGGGCTGAGCTTGGCGCGGATGGCACCTGCCAGGGTCGCGATGCCGGCGATGCACTCGGCGAATTCCCGCGCGGCCGGGTCGGGCTTGACGGCGCGGAACAGCGTGCTGACCAGCTGAACGTGGCCCAGAAAAGCGACTCTGCCCTCCCTGGCACGCTAGTATCTGGCGGATTTCGCTTTCGGGATTCCCAAGGCGCATGACCAAGTTCCTCTGTCCGAAAGAACAGGTACTACTCGCGTTCTTCCGCGGTGAGCTGAGTGCTCCAGAGATCAATGCCGTGGAGCTGCACATCGACGAGTGCTCCGGCTGTCGAAAGGCGCTGGCGGAGCTTGCGAGGCAGTCTTTTTGTTGATGAGCCCATTCAGTCGATTGCCTGCGCGTGTGCGAGCGGACGCATGGGGGCGCAGCTATGCATGGCAAACGGCACTTACGGGGACTGCGTGTGCAACGGGGATGCGCTCGACCTGGCATCGCCGAGCGATCTTGGCCCCCCCAGCAGACCTTAGCCGGCCAGTGCGGGCCTACCGCTATATTTTGGATACAGGTCGTCGTTGAGGTCGGGGTTTTGCAGCTTTAGCTCGGGCGTGCGGTTGTCATAGAACAGCGGCCCGTCGCGCGATCGTCGACCGACTGCTAAAAGTCATAGCTACGACACGTAGTCGCCAAGCACCTCGCGTGTGCGCTCTTCCCCGGCGATAAGCGGCGTGCCGGTAAACGCCAGAAACGTCGCCCGCGGCAGCGCGGCGCGCATGTTCAGCGCCAGCGTATCGTACTGGCTGTGGTGCGCATCAATCAGCCGATAGATCTCGCGGTTGGCGGCCTCTGCACGCATGGCCGAGCGGTCGCGAGTTAGCTCTGCGATCAAGTGAGTTGTGGGAAAGCAGCGCTAGAGCTTGTGCTCTGCAGGTCAGCAGCGGAACGTCGTCTGGCACGTATTCTGGGTTGCTCTGAGGCTCTCCCCTCCCAACGTCATGCCCGTCGAGGTCCCGTCGAGATCTGGCCCAGCTAGATCGCCCGAAAAACACGCCAGTGGATCAACTTGTGGATCAAGCTGCGCGCCCCGTGCTAGAGCCCCGTCGCAGATTCGCGTGCGGCGAGACATCACCTGGATGTATTTTGTATTACCAAAAAAATCTGCAATAATGCAGGTTTGCGACGGGGGTGGCAGCGACCGCCGGACCGTCTTTTTGGGGCTCCGACGAGCCATTCGCCGCATTGGTGGATCAGGGAGTGGATCAACATGGGCGACATCCTGAAGCGGGGACAGAAGTGGGCGATTCGGTACTTTGACGTCGATGGCAAGCGGCGCGTGAAGACGACGACAGCGACGAGCCACAGCGAAGCGCGCAAGCTGCTAGCGCAGGCCGAAGCCGACGCCTCGCGCGGTGTCGTCACGGCGGCCAGCGCCAGCACGATGACTGTGGCGGAGCTATGCGAGCGCTTCTTAGCGTCGGCCCACCCGCGCGCCAAAGACGCAGAGCGGTATCGCCAGGCGGCCCGCTATTCCCTGGTTCGTGTGCTGCCCGTGGTCGGCGCGATCCCGCTGTCCAAGCTGCGCCGCCGCGATCTCGAAGGCCTGCGCGACAAGCTGATGGCGCGCTACAAGCCGAACACGCTCGCCGCCGCGCTAAGGCCGCTCGCCGCGGCGCTGACCTGGGCCGTGCGACAAGAGCTGATCCCGGCCTCGCCGATGGTCGGACTCAAGCTGCCGCGCAAGACATCGAGCACGGATCGCCTGAGCGCCGAAGAAGCGGGGCGACTGCTGGATCTCGCGCGATCACAGCGCAGCGATGCGATGCAGCAAACCCGCTATGTGGCGGTCTGTCTGGCCCTGCGTCTTGGGCTGCGCTTCGGCGAAATCTTTGGTCTGCGATGGGTGGATGTCGATCTGTCGCGTCGTCGGTTGACGGTTGCCCGCAGCTTTGATCGCACCCCCAAGTCGGGCAAGCCGCGCACCGTGCCGCTGTCCGCGCTGATGGTCGACGATCTTGCCGAATGGCGCACGATCTGCCCGAAGTCTGCGGCCGGTTTGGTGTGCCCAACTGGTGAAAAGCGTGCAGCGGCTTGGCTTGCAGATCTGCTTAAAGAGATCGGCTGCACCGTGCCCATCCGGCCCTGGCACACGCTGCGTCACACCTTCGCTTCGCTGTTCATCGAGTCCGGCGGCAGCATCGTAGCCCTCAAGGACATCCTCGGTCATGGCTCGCTCGACATGACGCTGATCTACTCGCACGTAGCACCGGATGCGCTGGCCCGCGACATGGACAAGCTGAAGCTTTAGAGCGCCTATCAAAACCTGTTGTGGACCCCATCGGCCGCGTCGGTCGTCG
>CALFYE010000059.1 GCA_937952145.1 uncultured Myxococcales bacterium | reverse complement strand
CCTACACGACGCTCTTCCGATCTCGCCGCGGAGCCGGCCCCCGCCCCCCTCGCGTCGCCTGAGACGGCCCCGGTGGACAAGCCGCAGAAAGCCGGCAAAGCCGGTCGCGCCAAAGGGGGCAAGGCTGTCGCTGACAAGTCCGACTCCACCGCTGCGTCGCGCAAGAAGACATCCAAGAAAGCAGCCCGCCCCGCGCCGTAAGCCGTCCGCCCCCACTCGCCGCGCGCGCCCCTTCCGTCTCTCCTCCGGCGCGTCTCGTCTCCCACTCGTCTCGCCTCCCGCGTCCTCGCTCCCCCCACGTCTCCACGTTCCTGCCTCGTCCGCATAACCACCCCGAGCCCCGGCCGATTGATTGATAGCGATTGGGCGGCTGACCACACAATGTGATAGATATACCGATATCCGTCACCCTCCTGGCGACCTTGTGAGATGGTATCCCTAAGAGTGGGATTCTAGCGCAATCTCTGCAGAGAATACCCGAAATGAAGGTGACTGTGTCGTGGCCTGGGTACGGTGTCGTATGCTGGAATCAGTTGTCTGTGTTATGCCTCATTGACTCCTATTTCTTATCTAATGTATCAATGCAGTTGTTGTCGGGCATTCGTGGCTTTGTGGATACAAAAACAAAACTGCCCTACAGTGGTTCCCTGCGAGGCTACACTGTGCCCCGAACGCTAAGATTGCTCCGCGCTACCAGCCCAATTTTGGCTCAAAAATCCGGGACTTAGCACGTCAGCCAGACGTGGCTGGCCGCCGTTGGCCAGAACTAGAATTTGTAGTTTACAAATTGGCTCAGTGTGCAGATTTCTTCCCAATCGATCTGGGCCTTTTTGCGATTATTGCCCTATGTGCATGTCGGAGTTTTTCAGGAATTTCTGGTAGATATCTAATTTCTTAAATTTACGGTTGCTCGATCTTCGGACCAATGCTATAATCCAATCATTAGCAGCGAAATCAGACTACGTCGATGCGCTGACTGATGCCGCAGGCGGGGGGAGCCAGGCTTTAGGCGGGATTGCGTAGGCGCGGACTTGGGCAAGCCGTGTACTACGCCATCCCGAACTAGAAGCGGCCTGCGCCCCCCTCTCCTTGGACTTGCAGCCAACCCGGTTCTTTGGGAGGTCCGCATGAGTGCCAAGTCGCTGTTCCGGCTCAGACGTGCATGGGTGGGTCTGGGCACCGCTTTCGCGTTGAGCGCCTGTATGCAGAGTGGCTCGCCGGAGATGGATGTCACCTCGGGGCGGGAGAACGCCCTGAATTTGGCCAGTCCGCCGCCGCTCTCGACAGGGCGCTCGACGATCGAAGGCCGTCGCGTCTACGCCATGCCCGATGAGGGCGAGATCACCCTGGATCTGGCGGCCGGCGCAGCCGGAGTGGGCGAGTTTGCAGTGGCGGAGCCGTCGATGCTGAACGGTGAAGCCAAGATCACCTTCAAGTACTCGAAGAAGCGCAACGTCGTCGAGATGACGGCGAAGATCAAGGGCCTCCCCTACCGCCCCACCTTCCGCAAGGACTTCGACGACAGCACCGCCTTTAACCAGCAGTTCATGGAAGTGCGCGATGCCAAGTGGCAGTTCTGGCTGGTCGGCACGATGTTCGGTCGCCAGCACGAGCAGGGCTACTACAGCGCCACCACGCTGCAGTTCCTGGGCACCCGCTATGACTTTGCGCCGCTTGGACCCAAGCCCGCGCCGGCGCCGGGCAGCTACTTCACGGTGCCGCTGCCTGCCGTGCAGATGCTGTGCTCGCCGATCTTCGAAGGCAAGCCGAACGGCGAGGCCGAGGTCAAGTTCCGCTTCCGCTATGACCGCATGGAAGACGCCGTCGGCACCCCCGGCGCCATCTACCTGCTCACCGCCTTTGACGCCTGCAAACCCGATCACGTCGATGCGTACTGGACCAACAGCCGCCTGCCCGACGAAAAGTTCATGACCTGGGATACCTTCCTGCAGTCGATCTGGAACGGCGAGGGCATCTCGGTGGTCATGAGCGCCGAGCCCGATCCCAAGCCGCCTGAGCTGGCCTTCCGCGACAACACCTTCATCGGCTTCAACGGCTTCTACCCCAACGCCATGCCCAAGGGCTTCGTGGCCGATGCTCGCTCGGGCACTGGCCGCATCCGGCCGGCTCCCACCGGTAGCTACCAAGTTCCGTTCTTCCCGCCCTCGCGCCGCAACCTGTGTGGAGGTGGTCTATGAGCCGCTCGACGCTGAGTCTCTCGAAGATCCTGTTCACCGGCGCCCTCTCGCTCCTGGGCGGCGCCATGGCTGGCCACTTCAGCGGGCTGGGCAACACCGCCCATGCCGGCGATGAGAGCGCCGCCGCCGCGAGCTATGCCGTCGGCAGCGCACTGCCGGGCTTGTCGCCCGATCTGGTGCAGCTCTTTTTGAATGGCCAGGCGGTCTTCAACAAGAACTTCACCGCGGCCGAGGGCCTGGGCCCGACCTACAACGAGGTGTCGTGTGTGACCTGTCACGGCGCCGGCGCCACCGGGGGCGGCGATCCCATCGGCCCGGGCGCGACGACCTTCAACGTCACCCACTTTGCCCGCGACACGCAGGGCTGGTTCGATCCACTGCGCGACCTAGGCGGCCTGGTTATCCAGAAAAAGAGCATCCGCAACACCAGCACGCCGGACTGCACGATGGCCGGCGAGGTGGTTCCCGCGGCGGCCAACATCGTGTCGATCCGCAACACCCCGCCGGTGTTCGGCTTTGGCCTGCTCGACGCCATCCCCGACGCCGAGATCCTGCGGCGACAGACGATGAACGTCGATGGCGTGAACGGCTTTGCCAACTGGGGCATGGAGCTGCAGGCGGTCGATGCCGAGGTGGTGCCCGGCATTCCGCTGCCGGTGTACGGTCCGATGCGCGTTGGTCGCTTCGGCTGGAAATCGCAGACCGCGACGCTGTTCCAGTTCTCGGCCGAGCCCTTCAACATCGAGCTAGGCGTCACCTCGCCGTTCTTCCCGCAGGAGTTTACGTCGCAGGGCACGCGCTTCGCGTCGCAGCTACCGCCGACCTGCAACGTCGCCGATCACGCCGTCAACGACCACGACAGCTCGCTGTCGGTGGCGCTGTATCAGTTCCAGGCGCTGCTCGCGGCTCCGCCGACCCTGCCCAAGAACGATGACGCCAAGGCCGGCGAAAAGACCTTCAACCAGATTGGCTGCGAGAACTGTCACGCCGCCGCGCTGCGCACTGGCGACACCTACAACCTGCTGCTCAAAGACGGCACCAGCGTGCGGGTTCGCCAGCTAGAGAACCGCGTGGTCAACGCCTACTCCGACCTGCTGGTGCACGACATGGGGGCCGGCCTGGCCGATGATCCCAGCGGCGCGACGATGGGCCGCGTCATGGGCCGCGCCGATGGCCGCCACTGGCGCACCACGCCGCTGTGGGGTCTGCGCTTCAAGCAGGCGCTTCTGCACGACGGCCGCACCAACGATGTCGCCACCGCGATCCTCGCCCACGGCGGCGAAGCGACCAACTCGCGCAACCGCTTTGCGGCGCTCAGCGCATCGGCGCAGCAGCAGCTGGTGGCCTTCCTGCGGACGCTGTAGGAGGACGACCCCTCTCCCCTCGGCGGCAGGGGGCCCAGGTTGCGCGGCTCAGGGCCGCTGTCGGTTCGCCTGCCACCTGCTCTCCTGTCGCCGACGGGGACAATGAGAAAATAGTTTTCTGCAATACGAAGACTATGAGAAATTAAACAGACCTTGCCATGAGTGCCGTCTTCCGCATAAAGCCCGTCTACAACGAGCTGCGGGTCGAGTTTGAGGGCCCGTTCCAAGACAACGACGCCGTCGATCTGGAGCGTGAAGTGCGGCGTATGATCGCGGTCATGCCCGTCGGCCGCTACAACGTGCTGATGGACATGACGGGCATGACCAGCTACTCGTACGCCGCCCGCGATGCCCTGGTTCGTCTGCAGCAGACGTTTGCCGAATTCGCCAAGCGCACCGCCTACGTCGCCAATCGTCCCAGCATCCGCGGCATGGCGCTGTGGGTGGCCCACCTGTCGGGGGACCAGAACGCCAAGGCCCTGGCTTCGCACGAACAAGCCACCACCTGGTGCGCGGCTGCAGTCGGCCGGGAAGTCGATCTCCGGAGGGCCCTGTGATGGCCATCCCTCGACGAGATCTGACGCTGGTCGAGCGCACGGTGATGAACACTCTGCGCACCATGTTCGAGGCGACCGAAGGCTACTACGGTGCCTTCGACGAAGAGATGATCCGCCACCGCGGACTGGGCGAGTACCTCAAGTCCTTGGTGTATCTGTCGAAGCACTGGATCCGCCTCAACAAGTTCTTCGGGGTCGAGAACACCCACATCCTGGCCTTCTATTCGTCGATGTGGAACGGTTGCATCTACTGCGGCTACGGCCACCTGTACGCCCATAACGTGAACCTGTTCGCGCGCACCGGGCAGCTGTTCCCGCTCGACGAACAGGAGCTCGACGAGTACGTCCGCACCAAGGACGAGGACCTCCTGGCCCTGGTGCGCGAGCGCCTCTCGACGCCTGATTTCGCCGGGCAGCTTCGCATGATTGAGCGGCTGTACGCCGTCCGCACCGGGACCTTGGAGCCGGGCAACTCCGAAGAAGACGAGCTCCTGCGCCTGTCGATTCCGTACTACTCGTTCATCAACGAGTGCAGCATCGTCGTCGATCAAAAGGGCCCGCCCATGGGCAAGGTCGCTAAGGACAAGGCCCTTCTCGCGCGCTATCACCAGGCCCGCGCCGCCGCTAAGCTGAAGCAGTAGGCTCCGCGCCGTCTCTCGGTCACGCCGCCTCGTCGCGATCTGCCGCTGCGCGCAGGATCTCCGGTATCATGAGGCGCGATGTCCTACACCCGCCGTGCTCTCGTCGCTTGCGGGTGGCTGGCCGTGTTGCTGCTGCTCGGCTGCACGAGCCCGCGGGCGAGTGAGCTCTGGGCCGTGCAGGACTACCCCGGCGCCTTTCAATATCGCTACGGCGACCCGGTGGGTGGACTGGCCGCGCGACCGCGCTTTGCCGAGCCGCAGCACGACGATGGACAGTGGCGAAAGACCCCTGAGCTAGGCCGGCCACCGGGGCGAGACGGGGCGAGCGTCCTTTGGCTGCGCACCCGGCTTCTGGGTCCGCCGCTGCCGCATCCCGCCCTGGGTCTGCGCGTAAGCGGTCACGATCTGCAGGTGTTTGTCGACGGGCAGCCGGTGCCGGCGCAGGGGGCTACGGCCACGGCCATCGATCGCGTCGCCAGCCTGAGCGACGACTATGTCATCCCGCTTCCCCCTGACTATGTCGGCAAGACCTTGGTGCTGCGCCTGACGTCGCCCGCGCCGCTGTTCGGTGTGCTGACCCCGCCGCGACTGGGCGAGGCGGCAGCCGTGGCCCTGGATCTGGTGCGCGGCAACGGCGCGCAGGGGCTGGTGTCGCTGCTGTTTCTGCTGTTCGCCGGGGCGGGCGCGACGCTGTTCGCCTTTCATCGCCGCGAGCTGTCCTATCTGTACTTCGCGATCTTTAGCTTCGCGCTCGGCATCTGGAACCTCACCTTCACCGGCTTTCTGGGGCTGCTTTTGCCGTGGCCGTTTCCGCGCTTTCCGACGCGCGCTCTCAGCATCGCGGTGGCGTTGGCGGCTTTTTGTTCTTACGTCGGCGCGGTGCTGGATCTGGGGCCGCTGCGCATCCTGCACTGGCTGCGGCTCCTGTGGCTCTTTGTCCTTGCCGTGTTCGTCGCCGTGCTGCTGACTGAGCCGCGACTGATGTTTCGGCTGATCGGGCCGGTGGCGGCGCTGGCCCTCCTGACGATGGCGTCCTGGGTCACCACCGCGATTCGCGGCGCGCGAGCCGGCAACCGCGATGCCCAGATCTTGAGCTTGGGTTTTGTCGCCATGCTGGCGGCCATGTCGACGGGAATCCTGGTCGCCAGCGGCAATGCGGCGGGGCGAGTCGGGCTGAACTTTCACGCCGGCACCGTGGCCTGGGGGCTGTCGCTCGCCGCGGTCCTTCTGCGCCGCTACATCGCCGCGAACCAGCAGACGCTGCAGCTTCAGGTCGAGCGCCTGGTGGCCGCCCGCCGCTTGGAAGAACAGGGTGCGCTCTTGCAAGCCGCCTTCGACATGGCCCGGGGCGATCTCGATAAAAAAATCGAGGTCGCCGAGCAGAGCTCGCTCTTGCCGCTCGCCGGGGCGCTGGATGCGATGCGCCTCGATGTGCGGGCCAAGCTCGCGCTCCTCGATCGCACCCAGAACGATCTGCGCGCGCAGGTCGAGACGCTGGCCGCCCGCAATCAGCAGATCGGCCAGCTCAACGACGAGCTTCGGCGGCAGATCGAGCAGCGCTCGCGGCGCCTGATCGAGCTCTTGCTGCCATCGGCCGAGCGGTCGCGCAGCGTGCCAGAGCTTGCCGAAGGCGACCTGCTGGGCGAGCGCTATCGCATCACCCGCATGCTCGGCAAAGGCGGCATGGGCGCGGTCTACGAAGTCGAGCGCACGACTGACAATCACCGCCTAGCAGCCAAGGTGCTGCACACCGCCATGGCCAATCGCACCGGCCTCAGTCGCTTCGCTCGCGAAGCGCAGATCATGGCTCGCCTAAGTCACGAGCACCTCGTTTCGATCTGGGATGTCGACGTCACCAGCACCGGCACGCTCTATCTGGTCATGGAGCTCGTGCAGGGCCTGCCCCTCTCCGGATGCCAAGAGCGCGCCAGCGACCCCGCCTGGGCCTGCGCCGTCCTTGGCCAGATCGCCACCGCCCTCGATCTGCTGCACAAAAACGGCATCGTGCATCGCGGACCATAGAAGCCCAAATCACCGTCGAGAAATGGGTTTCGTGAGGCCGCTTCGGAAGCGGCTCGGAACGGATTGATTTCGCGAACTTAGCAGGGTTTCTCGACGGAGCAGAGCACGGCCGTGAGTGCTTCGGGAGACCACGTGGCGAGCGCCGCGGGCAGCCTACACAGGTCGACCTGCATGGTCGCTGCCATCGGGGCACTGCGGGCGAGAGCGGCGGCGAGCTTGCGCGTCTTGGCCTTCGGCGTCAGTCGGATGGCCGGCCCAGATGGCTCGGCGACCTGGGCACAAGCCCTCTCTCGGCGCCAACCATAACGATCGCTTATGGGGGTCATAACGCCGCTGCACCGGAACAAGGGGCCAGAGCTGCCGATACAGGATCTCAGTCACGCATATGGTTGGGGGAATCGCATGGCGTCCTTACAGACTGCAGCACCTGGCCTGGGCTCGGCCCCGTCGCCGGCTACCGACCTAGACCACCGCAGCGAGATCAGCGAAGCGCACGGGAGCAGCGCCAGCGCCATTCCCAGCACCACGCGGCGCGGCATCGAGCAGACGTTTGGCGTCGATCTCTCGGGCACGCGCATCCATACCGACACCGCGGCGGCCGACCAAGCCGATGCACTATCGGCGCATGCCTTCACGGTGGGCCAGGACGTCTACTTCGGGGCGGGTGCGTTCGCGCCCGGCACGCGTGAGGGCGACCGCCTGCTGGCTCACGAGCTGGCCCATGTCGCCCAAGGCAGCGCCGGGCCGCAGTGCAAAGCCGTCAGCAGCGAGCCGGGGGATGCGGCCGAGATCGAAGCCGATCACGCCGCCGATCTCGCGGTGCAGAACATCTACGACGGTGGCCAGAACCGCGTGCAGCTGTCGGCAACGCCCACGGCAACGCATATGCGCAAGGCCCAGAAGCCCAGCATCGCCGGCGAGGCCAGCCGACGGGAATCGACCGTGCTCAGCGTCAAGACGCCGGCCCGCCCGGGCCATAGCTCGGCGTTCTATCAGCTGATGTCGGCGATGGGACAACAGTCCGAGATCGACACCCTCGATCGCGAGTACATGGTCTTCGCCGGTCTCCTGCCGCTGCTCCAGCTCAGCATGGATCGCGTGGGAACGCTCGAGCGCGAGACCGGGCTGTCAGCGTCGAGTCCCAGCCTCGTCGTGGCCTACTTTGAGAACCTTGCGAAGAAGGGCGAAAGCAGCGGCAACATCGCGCAGGAAGTGAAGTCCCTGACGCAGGGCACGGACAGTGTGAAGAAAGCGATGGTCAGCGGCTCGGGCGGCCTGCAGAGCGCAATTCACGGCGTGCAGGTGGCGCAGCTTGAGCTGGAGGTCGCGCTCAACGAAGCCAGGATCGATGCGATCAGCGAGGAGAAGCAGTCGAAGGAAGGCGAAGCGACGGCGATTCAGGATCGCTATCAGCTGGTGGTCGACAGCCTGGCCGGCGCGACCAAGCTGATCTTTGCCGCCGTCACCTTCGATGCCGGGGCCATCACCGGACTGGGCTCGGCCTTGACCGCCGATGGCTCCCCCGTGACCGAGCTCGCCGGGGCCGGCGCCGAAGCGGCCAGCGGCAGCCGCCTGGCCATGCTCGACCCGCAGTGGCAGTCGCTGCAGAGAACAATCGCTGCGCTGGAAGGAAAATTGGCCAGTGCCAAGCGCGAAAATATCAACAATAAAATTAAAATCGCCAATACTAATTTAAAATCAGCCTGGGAGACATTGCGCGGACGTCAAAACGATATTCTGCAGTCTCAACTGCAGCGTCGAAATGACTATGCCGCAATTGGACAGGCGGGCGATAAAGCCAAAGTCGGGGGCGGCGCCGAGACCAACAAAAACGCCGCCGAAGGGCAGGGCGAGCAGATCATGCTCCTCGTCGCTGGCATCCGCGAGCGCGGCCTGATGATTCGCGAGTTCAAGGGGTTCCTGAGCTCGGCCGGCTCGTTGACCGATACTGCGGCGCAGAAAAAGCAAGTGAAAGAATATGACGCAGCCTGCCGCGCGGCGGGCCCACACAATCAAGGATATCTATGGCGTTCCGGAATGGGATACATCAAAGATGACGGCAGCGTGTGGGAACATGATAGCTGCATAAAATATATCGATATTTATATGGATATACTTGATAAGTACTATGGCGAGTGGACGACGCAGGAAGCGGAGTGGCTGAAGGCCCTTTCGATCCTGACCTCGCGCAAGGCCCTGCTTGACTACTGAGAGCGCGCCCCGCCTGGCGTCCCCGGCGGCTCTTTTGGGCGAGGCGCTGCCCGAGCTCCTGCGGCTGCAGCAGCGACTGTCGCTGTCGGGCCTAGAGTTCGATCTGCTGCTGCAGCTCTTGGCCGCCGCCATCGATCCCGACCAAGCCACGGCGCTGCAGGCACTGCAGCAAGAACCGATAGGCGCTGGGGTGCGGCTGCACACGCTGTCGCGAGCCATGGGGTACGGCGGTCGCCTGACCGGGCCCTTGTCGTCGGCCCTCGCTCCCGAAGGCACCCTGCGGACCTGGGGTCTGCTGCAGCGCAGCGATCCCAGTCCGATGTCGATGGCCTTCGAGCGCTACATCGTCCCGCGGGAAGTGGTGGGCCTTGCGCTGGGGCGACCCGGCCTAAGTCCGCTGGTCGAGCAGGCCGGTGAGCTCTTGCGTGGACAGGCCCAAGATGGCCAGGAACTGCACCGCGCCGATGCACGTCAGCTCTTGCGGACGCTGGCCTCGGGCAAGTGCGCGGCGGTGGTGGCCCGCGATCTCGTCTCGCTGCGGGCGGGCCTGGCCGGCCTCGCGGCCAGCGTGGGTCATAAGCTGCTGTGGGTCGCCATCGAGGAGCCTCGCAGCGATGGAGCCGGCGGCGAACTGCGCGAGCTCTTGCGTGTGGCCCTGCGCGATGCCCTCTTGCACGGGGCGGTGCTGGCGCTGGTGCTATCGCCCGAGGACAGTCGCAGCCACGGCGGCCCCCGGCAAGAGCGCCTGCACCGCTTGGCACGCCAGGCGAAGCAGGCGACCGTGCCCCTGCTTTTCATCAAGAGTGACAGCGGTGGTCGCCTTGGCGATCTTGAGCTCCGGCTGCGTGCTCCCGAGCTACCACAGCGCCGCGCCTACTTGGAGAGCGCGCTACACAGCCGCGGCCTGCGCATCCATGCCGATTCTTTGCAGCAGGTCGCCGAGCAGTTTCAGCTGGGCCTGCAAGGGCTGGGACGAGCCGTCGAGCGCGTCAGCACCAGTCGGCTCGCCAGCGGCAGCGAGAGCGCGGTGCAGCCGGTCGAGCTAGGCCAGGCCATCGCCGCCGAGTTCGCCGAGGTCGCCGCCGGCACTGGCGACTTCTTGCCCGATGATGACGGCCTTCACCTGGACGACCTGAAGCTGCCGGAAGACGTCACCGAAGATCTGCTGGATCTGATGGCGCGCTGTCGCTATCGCCGCCAGGTCTTTGAAGGCATGCGGCTGGGCCGCTTGGCGACGACCACCGGCGTCGTGTCGCTGTTTGTAGGACCGCCCGGCACCGGCAAGACCATGGCGGCGCGCGTGCTGTGCAGTCAGCTGGGCCTGCGCCTGCTGCGCATCGATCTGGCGCGCCTGGTCTCGAAGTGGATCGGCGAGACCGAAAAGAACCTGGCGCAGGTGCTCGACGCTGCCGAAGACGGCCTATTCGCGGTGCTCTTCGACGAAGCCGACTCGCTGTTTGGCGCGCGCACCGCCAACGTGCAGAGCAGTGCCGATCGCTACGCCAACATGCAGACCAACTATCTGCTGCAGCGCTTCGACACGTTCTCGGGCGTGGCCTTCTTGACCTCGAACTTCGAGCGCGGCATCGACGAGGCCTTCAAGCGCCGCCTGACCACCCGCATCGAGTTTCCCATGCCCGAGAAAGAGACCCGTGCAGCCATCTGGCGCGGCCTGGTGCCGGGTAGCCTGCGCCTGTCGCAGCGAGCGCTGATGAGCCTGGCCAAGACCGAGCTCAGCGGCGGCTATATCCGCAACGCCGTCCTACGCGCGGCCTTCCGCGCCGCCCGCCTGGGTCGTCCGCTGCGCCGAGCCGACCTCGCCGAAGCGGTCGCTAGTGAGCTTCGCGCTCAAGGCCGCCTCAGCGAGCCCATCGCCGGCGACATCGACGAGGCATAGTACCGCGCCGGCGCCTGGGGCACTGGCTGAAGGGAATCCGTATCTAACCACCTAGCTCGACCTACCTGCGACGAAAAATCGCCAGCCCCTGGCCCGCCCAAGCGGCTCAGCTAGCGGGTCTTGGCTGTTATGATGACGCTGCACAGCCGTGGCTTGCGCTGAGGCAGCCCGGCCCGAGGAGCGGCACTCAGGTGTCGCCCAAGACCGATGACGGAGGCGATCGATGGCGGGAACGTTTGAACTCAAGAATGCAGCCGGTGAGCAGTTCATGTGGAACCTGAAGGCCGGCAATCACGAAGTCATTCTGACCAGCGAGCTGTACAAGACCAAGGCAGCCGCACAGAACGGCATCGAGTCGGTGCGCAACAACGCTGGCAACGATCAGCAGTTCGATCGCAAGACCGCCAAGGACGGGCAGTTCTACTTCACGCTGAAGGCGGGCAACGGGCAGGTCATCGGCAAGAGCGAGATGTACAAGAGCGAAGCCGGCCGCGAAAAAGGCATCCAGTCCGTCAAGGCCAACGCCGCCAACGCCGCCATCAAAGACATCTGCTAGGTCTCCAGCCGCGAACCGCGTGCCCCTCTCCTTCGGCCCATCCGCCCTCGTCTGCGTCGCGGATCGCTAGCGCGAACACTGACAACCAGGGCAAGATCGGACGTCTCGCCGTTCCTCTTTTCATCCTGCATGGCAGCGAAGATGAAGTGATTCCACAGTCGCAGGGCGCGGCGCTGTTTGCCGCGGCGTCAGAGCCCAAGCGCTTCCTGTCCGTGCCCGGGGCCCACCACAACGATGTTCCTCAGGTTGGTGGCGCTGCCTATCTGGCTGCGCTGAACGACTTCCTCCGCAGCCTATCTAGCCATTGAGCCGACGCAGAGGAAACCGTCGACGCGCTGCAGACCCTGCACAGAGCCCCAGCCAAACCCACCGCCCCGACTTCGGCCTCACCGCCCCCCCCAAGCCACCTTGCAGCTCGCGCTCGCCCTGGCCAACAGCCACGCGCCCCCGCGAGAGCGGAGAGTGCCGATGATGCCGGCTCTGCACCGCCCCCAAAGCCCGATGCGCGCCCCAACTCTGACAATTGCTCGCAGATTCTTCGCGTAGTCGGTGATCCACACAAGCCACAACAGTGCCTGCGACACCGACTAGCCTAGTCTGCAATCATGGGGCCTCGGGCTCAAGCGGCGCGGACGAGCGGAGATTGGGATCTCACCGCGACACCGGTCGGTAGGCGGATGGCAGACTCGAGTTTCCAGCGACGACAGACGACCCTTGTGAACCGCCGACTATGAATTCCAGGCGACGTTCGCCATACTGCCCAAGATGGGGACTCTGCAGCTGGCGCCGGGCAGCCTCTTTGCTAATCGCTTTGAGATCCAGCGGGCCGCCGGTCGCGGTGGCATGGGCACGGTCTACCGAGCCACCGACCGCTACAGCGGGGACACCGTCGCCCTCAAGCTCCTGAATACTGATGGGGGCATGGGCCGACACGACGAAATGGAGCGCTTTGCTCGCGAGGCCCAGCTTCTGTCGGAGCTTCGCCACCCCGGCATCGTTGCCCATGTCGCCCATGGCCAGACCCCGGACGGCCAGCGCTTCCTCGCCATGGAGTGGCTTGAAGGACAGGATCTCAGCGCGCGCCTCATGCGCGGTCCCCTGCTTGTGCGAGATTGCCTACGCCTCCTCGACCAGGTCACCGCCGCGCTCGCGCCTGCTCACCAGCGCGGCATCGTCCACCGCGTAGGTAAGCCCAACAAATCACCGTCGAGAAATGGGTTTTACGATATCAATTCGGAATGGTCTCGGAACGCAGTGAATTCGCAGACTTAGGCAGGCTTTCCGACGGAGCGGAGCACAGCCGCTAGTTCGTCCGGGGACAATGCCGCAAGCGCTGCGCTGAGCCCGGAAAGGTCAGTGCGGGGGGGCTCGCTGGGGGATGCGGTCAGGGCTGCCGAGACCTTGCGGGCTTTGGCGTTCGCTAGGGTCTCAGGGCTTACGTAGTGGCGTGCGGTGATGGCGAAGCTACCGTGACCTAGCGCGGCGGCGACGACTCCCGAGGTTGCGCCGCGATCCATGGCGATCGTCGAGTGCAGACCTCACAGGCTGTGCGGGCAGACCTTCGGCACACCGGCCAGCACGCAGTAGCGCTGTAGACGGTCCCATAGGTAGTCGGTGTGTAGCGGCTTGCCCGGGCCGAAGAGGAGGTCATCGGGTTGCTTGCCGAGCGTCTGACGATGTAGCAGCGCGCGAAGAGGCACGCTCTCGATCGCAAGCGAGCGGCGAGCGTTCTTCGTCTTGCCCCCAGGGATGCACAGCGCGCTACCGCCATCGTCGAGATCGCGCACCTTGCGTTGTAGAACTTCGGAGGAACGAAGGCCCAGGATGAGCTGAGCAAGGACAGCCGTCGCGCCAGTCGCCGCCTGACCAAAAAGGCCGCGGGGCGCTGCAAATGGAAGCAGGCCGGCGCTGAGGGTGCTGCAAATGGCGCTGGCCAGCGTTGGGGGTGCTGCAGGATGTGGCGTGAAGGGCCGAGGCGGGACGGGGCAGTGGCGACGGCAGCGGCGCGTTAGGATTTTTTGGGGCGCTTGAGTTCGGTGCGGCGGCGGAGGCGTTTTTCGGCGCTGTCGCGGGATTCTTTGAGGCGGTAGGACTCGCCGTCGATTTGGATGATTTCGGCTTTGTGGGTGAGGCGGTCGATGAGGGTGACGACGGAGGCGGCGTTGGGGAAGATGTCTTGCCACTGGGCGAAGGGTTTGTTGGTGGAGATGATGGTGGAGGCGCGCTGGTAGCGACGGGTGACGATCTCAAAGAGGAGGTCGGCGGCGCGGGCGTCGTAGCTGAGGTAGCCGATCTCGTCGATGCACAGGAGCTTGGGGCGGGCGTAGTGGCGCAGGCGCTGCTGCAAGGCGAAGGAGGAATCGCGCTGGGAAAGGTCAGCGAGCAGGGCGCTGGCGGTGGTGAAGAGGGCGGGCATGCCGGAAAGGACGGCCTGGTAGCAGAGGTTCTGGGCAATCATGGTCTTGCCGACGCCGTTGGGGCCGACGAGGACGATGTTGTCGGCTTGGGCGATGAAGTCGAGGCGGAAGGCCTCTTCGACGGCGTCGCGGTCGATGCGCTTGGGCCAGGAAAAATCGAAGTCGGCGAAGGGGCGGAAGCGGCCGATGTGGGCGGCTTGGATGCGGCGAGCAAGGCCACGGGAGGCGCGCTCTTGCTCTTCCCAGTCGAGGAGCGTGGGGACCCAGGATTCGGTTTGGACGTCGTCAAGGTGCGCCAGGAGGCCATGTAGACCGAGGGTGGTGGCGCGTTTTGTGAAGGACTCAGCGAGGGTCATGGGAGTCCTCCTTTTTCATGCGGATGGAATCGTAGGAGGCCAGGGAATACGGCGTGACGGACACGGCGCGCAGTGGGGAATCTTCGGGTAGATGGATGCCGATGGGCGGCGGCAGAGAGAGCTGGCGCCGGCGCTGACCGAGCAGGATGTGGATGTCATGGATCTGCGGTGCTGGGAGATCGGCGACAGCGAGGAGCGCGACCTGTAGCTCGGCGGGACTGTACAGATCGAGCAGGCGCTCCATGCGGTGAAGCGTGGGGCCCAGTGCTCCGCCGCGCGCAGCGAGGCCATGGAAGAAGGCCTGGGCTGCGGGCGCAGCGACGGTCAGGCGGTGCAGGATGGCGGGCTCCCTGGTGCGGCGTTTTTCGCGGCGCAGGGGATCGATGTGGGCGTTGTTTTCGTCGAAACCCGCTCGCGCTTCCGTCGAGGAATCTCCGACCCTGGGCTCCTTTTTAGTCGCGGCATCGGTCACGCTCCGCGTCGCATATGTCAGCGGGTCTCGCGCAAAGCGACCGGGCAGCGCGATGAGCTGACCGCGCCTCTCTCCGTCTTCCTCGACGCGGCGCGACTCTTTGAGCATCCGCTCGATGCGCGGCACATCGATCACGTCAAATGACAGCGCCCGCTGTCGGCGGTGCCAAGAGCTCTGCGCGCTACGGCGTTATAGCTGTGCTCGCTGCCGTCGGCTGTGCCTGATTTGCAGTCGCTGTGATCGCGGGCAGGTGTACTGCGCGGGGGACTGTCGGAAGCGGACGCGACAGGAATCGCAGCGGCAGGCCGGCGCGAAGTATCAGCAGACGCCGTGGGGACGGCGCCGACATGCCGCGCGGCAAGCGCGATATCGCCGTCGGTCTGTGCAGAAAGTGACGCATCAGGGTTCTCCGCTTGCGGGCGACTTTGTACAGCCCTGCCGTGCCGCGGAATTCCCAAACGCGGCGAAGGAGGAGCCCGATGTCCGACGACGATCTTTGCCCGCAGTGCCCCTTACACTTCTGTGCGCCGTGGCGCCCCAAGCCCCCGCGCCGTCGCAAGAGGAGGATCCGTTCCGCTGCCATTTCTGCGGCGAAACGCGAAGTCCGTACACCCGCCGCGTCCCCCTGTTCGTCCTGCGGCGACGCAGCCGCCACATTCCCAGCAGAAAAAGGAATCCGCCATGATTCCTGATGAGCTGTGCGCACACATCCAACGTCTGCATACGCAAGAGAAGTGGACCGTGCATGCCCTGGCGAAGCACTTACGGCTGCACCACTCGACGATCCGGCGGGCACTTGGGCAGACGCTCGGGGTCGCGGTGCCACGAGTCCGGGCGAGTCTGTCAGACCCCTTTTTGCCTTTCATCCAAGACTCCCTTTCCCGCTATCCGGACCTCTCCGCGGCGCGACTGTTTCAGATGGTGCGCGAGCGCGGCTACACGGGCGCTCCGGGTCACTTCCGCGCCATCGTGGCCAAGCATCGCCCGCGTCGTCCCGCCGAGGCGTATCTGTCCTTGCGCACGCTGCCCGGCGAGCAGGCCCAGGTCGACTGGGCCCACTTCGGCAAGCACCCCGTTGGCAATACCCCGCGCGCGCTGTGGGCGTTTGTCATGGTGCTCAGTTACTCGCGCCGGCTGTTTGTCCGCTTCTTTCTGGGGCAGGTCCAGAGTCTGTTTTTGCAAGGGCATCAGCACGCCTTTTCCTTTTTCGGCGGCGTGCCCCGCGTGCTCTTGTACGACAATCTAAAGTCGGCGGTGCTTGAGCGAGTCGGCGACGCAATTCGCTTTCACCCCGAGCTGTGGCAATTCGCCAGCTACCACGGCTTTGAGCCGCGTCCGGTGGCGGTCGCGCGAGGCAATGAGAAGGGCCGCGTCGAGCGCGCGATTCGCTACCTACGCACCTCCTTTTTCCCGGCGCGCCGCTGGACCGACCTTGCGGATCTGAATCAGCAAGCGCTGACCTTCTGCGAAACCGAGGCCGCGCAGCGCCGCTGCCCCGACGACAAGACCCTGACTGTGCGCGCCGCATGGGAGCGAGAACGACCCCTTTTACGACCGCTGCCTCAGACTCCCTATCCCACCGATGAGCGGGTCGAAGTGCGCGTCGGCAAGCAGCCCTATGTCCGATTCGATCGCAACGACTACTCCGTGCCGCACACCGTGGTGCGGCGCACCCTGACGGTCTTGGCGACCGATCAAACCGTCCGGATCCTCGACTGCGGCGTCGAGATCGCGCGCCATCCACGCAGCTTCAGCCAGGGCCTGCTCATCGAGAACCCCGCGCACATCGCGGCCCTGCGCGCGCACAAGTCGCAAGGCAAAGAGCCCTCCGTCCTCTCGCGCCTCGTCGCCGCGGCGCCCAGCGTGACTCCTTTTTTGCAGCGCCAGGCGGAGACCAGCACAAAAGGCAGCTCGCCCTGCCTCCACCGATTGGCGTCTCCTTGCCCGAAGACTCTCCGCTTCGTGCGCTGTCCGTGACACCGCACCCCTTGGCTTCCTACGACACGCTCTGTCCTCCCAAGAAAAAGGAGTCCGAAGATGACCGCCACTAATTCCCTTTTGCAGCGCGCCACCGCCCTGGGACTGCACGGCCTCGTCGCCCACTTGCCGCAGGTCGACACCCAAGCCTGGGTCCCGACGCTCCTCGACTGGGAGGAGTCCGAGCGCGCGAGTCGCGGCCTTTCGCGTCGCATACAAGCCGCTCACATCGGACGCTTTCGCCCCATGGCCGACTTTGACTACGCCTGGCCCAAGAAGCTCGACCGCGACGCCCTCGACGACGCCTTCCGACTCGACTTCCTCGCCGCGGCCGACAACCTCGTCCTCATCGGTCCCAACGGCGTCGGCAAGACGATGATCGCGCAGAACCTCTGCTACCAAGCCGTGCTGCGCGGCATGACCGCCCTTTTTACCACCGCCAGCGCGCTGCTCGCCGACCTCGCCGAGCGCCACACCTCCTACGCCCTGCAGCAGCGCCTACGCCACTACGCCCGCCCCAAGCTCCTGTGCATCGACGAGATCGGCTACTTAAGCTACGACGCCCGCGCCGCCGACCTCCTCTTTGAAGTCATCACCCGTCGCTACCAGCGGGCATCCACCCTCGTCACCACCAACAAGCCCTTCGCCCAGTGGCACGAGATCTTTCCCAACGCCACCTCCGTCGTCACCCTCATCGACCGCCTGACCCACCAGGCCGAGCTTCTACAAATCGACGGCGAATCCTACCGCCTCAAGGAATCCCGAGAACGCAACGACAAGAAGCTCCGCCGCCGCGCCGAACTCAAGAAGCCCGCCAAGTCCTAACCCACCCAGCGGCCCCGCGATCATCACCAGCAGTCCCCACCCGCGCTTTTCACCAGCGCACTCAATGCCGACCGCCGCGCTTTTCGGCGCTATGCGGCGCTTTTAGGCCGGCGGCGACACCGTCGGACTCGCGCGCACGACCATGCTCGAGGCGTTATCCGGGACGACTCGTTTGACGACGCCGTCGAAGAACCGCCACGCCGCATCCAGGCCCGCGCACAGCTCGTCTGTCGTCTGTCGTCTGACGATACGTCGGCCACACGAACTGATAGCGGCTATGCGACAGCGTCACCACCAGCACATGCAGCTTGTGCAAGCGCCCGGCCTCGTCGGGAATCAGGCCCATCCGCCCGAAATCGACCTGCGCTTCTTCACCCGGCGGTGGGTCCGGCAGACGCACCGTTGCCTCGCGCTTGCGATGCCCCAGCTCGCGCTCGACGAAGCGCCGCAGCGTCGAGTAACTGACCTGCACGCCCTCGCGCACAAGTAGCTCCTGCACGCGCACCAGCACCAGCGGCGGACTCTGCAAAAGCCAGCCCGCGATCCGCTCACGCTGCGACGACAGCGCCTGCCACGCCGCCGAAGGCTCCACCGCAGGGCGCCCCTGCACCGCCTGCGCAAGCGACGCCAGCACCTCGTCGTCCACCTCCGTCCCGTCGCCGATTCCCGCCGCCGCAATCGCCTCCACGTACCGACCGACCGTCTTTCGGTCCATTCCCATCGCGCGCGCGATACGCCGCACGCTCGCTCCCGCCTCCCGCCGACGCAGCACTTCCTTGATCTCCAACATCGATGTCATTGAATCCCTCGGGCGATAGCTCATAGGACCTCCCGGCGACCGTCGCGGCGCCGTCGGAAAGCCTGTCAGCTCGTTCCCTTCTCGATGCTGGACGCGAATCTACGGGACGGCCGTCAGGCCCAAGACCCCGCCCGCCTGGCCCCATCCCCCTGGCGAGCCCCTGGCCCCATGACCCTGGCGATTCCGCCCGCCTCCCCCGCAACTGTGGCCCCATGACCCTGGCGATCGCCTGGCCCCATGAGGCTGGCGATTTCAGCGAAAAGTGGCCCCTTGGGGGTGGTGATTGACAATCTCGCTACAGGGTCTCTGGATCTTTCCCTGGCGGGCCTGCCTCTCGGCTCCCGCTGAACACGCCAGCCTTGGCTGGACGCACATTCGAACGTTTGTTCC
>CALFYE010000058.1 GCA_937952145.1 uncultured Myxococcales bacterium | reverse complement strand
AAACGGCGGCGAAGTGATTTTGTTTCATCTGTTTAAAGCGCAGCGACGAGTGCGCTTCGCTGCCAATTCAGTACGGCAGCCCGACATAATTTTCCGACAGCGACGTCTTCGCAGCATCGGAGTCGATCAGATAGGCCAGCTCCGCGCGCTGGATGCGTGAGCTGAATTCATCTGTGCCGGGAAATCGATGCATCATCGAAGTCATCCACCACGAGAAGCGTTCGGCTTTCCACACCCGTGCGAGTGCGCGGCGCGAATAGTCATCGATGCCTGCCGCCGATTTCTCCGCATAGAACTCGCGCAGCGCCAGCACTACCATCGCGACGTCTGTTTCGGCCATCTGCACTTCGGGCCCAAGCGGCTGAATGTAGAGCGCTTTAGCTGCTGTCGCCCTCTGGGTAAGCGCCCACGCTGGATGGATGCCGACGACAAGCCCTGCGGCCATCTTCACGATGCTCCGCCTGCTGATTGGCGGCGCCACCAATGTCCTCATGTTAGACTGTCTCATAGTATCGTAGCCGGCGCCTCAGCCGCAAGGAACGCGGCCGCCATGCGCGCAACATGTGTGAAGCAAAGGGAAGAAGAACTGCAAGGGCAATGTCCGGCTCCTGCGATGCGTCCATATCTTGACCGGGAGCGTCGACCAAGACCACCATGGTCTCCAGTGCCCACGTCGCTCACCTGGCCCGCCACGCCGCCGACTACGGCGCCCGGGACGGGCCGATCTCGGCCGCGGAAGCCAGAATCCGCGAGCACAAGGGTAGGCGACGGTGGACGGCGGTCTCGGTGCCTACGCCGACCTTTTCGAACTGCAGCTCTGCCGGGTTGGACGGAACGAGAGTGCCGCCGCGAGATTTGGACGTACGGGGCGCGCCGCCACATGTGCTACGCTGCGGTCGTTTGCAAGGCCCTACTGATCTGGCAGGTGAATCTCATGATGAACCCATCGCCAACATCGCAAGCCCACCGACTATACAAGGAAGGGAAGTTCCAAGAGGCGCTGGGGCTGAACCTAGAGGCGCTGGCTCAGGCTCAACGCCAGGGAAACCGTAGCCAGGAACGAGAAAGCGTGCTGTACGTCGGCCTCTGTCAGTACTGGCTCCATCGCTTTGATGAATCAGAGTCAAGGATTTGCGCCGCGCTCAAGATCGCCGATGAGGATGGAGATTTGCTTCAGAGCTTGCTCATCCGGAATCACCTCGGCGCCACGCTGCGCGCCAAAGGAGACATCCTCGCTGCCTACCAACTGTTGGAGCAGGCGCTCGAGCAGGCGGCCTCGCCGGCGCTGCGGGTTGCGCGCATGCGTCTGCTCGGGAGCTTCGGCGCCCTGCTTGACGAGCTTGGGCAGCGCGAGCGAGCCGACGACTGCTACTCGCGATACGAGGAGCTGGCCCTTCTGGCAGATGATCCGGACCGGTTGGCCAATGCCTATGGACTGGCCGCCCGCAGCGCCGAGCTGCGAGACGATATGGAGCTGGCGGCGCTCAAGTTTCAGCGGGAGCGTGAGCTGGCCGAGCAGACGGGAAACAAGCTGCGGCAGCTTGCCGCGCAGCTTCACCATGCTCGGATGGTGGCCAATGGCCCGCAAAAGGAGCAGGCGGCGGTGTTGTTCGAGCATGCGACAAACGCGGCCCGCAGTTTGGGGAACCCACGTCGTCTTGCAGAGTCGCTTGAGGCACACGCTCGATTTCTGGCGGCCAGCGAGCTTGGCCGGGCACTGACAATGCTGGAGGACGCCCGGGTGCTGTGTCAGCCTGAACGCGACTACAGAGAGCGTCTGGCCAATATCGACCATCAGTCCGCCCTGCTCTGCCAGAGCGCAGGTCTCCACGGCGAGTCACTTTTCTATCTCATGCGGTCCGTAAAGCGGCGCTATGATCTATACGAACCGCTGCGCGACTCTGCAGTCCGAGCGCTGGCGCAACGACGCCTCAAGGGACTGGCGGAGTTTGCCGAGAAGCTGCTGGATGAAGCCTGCCGTGTTAGCCGTAGTCAGCAGGAGAAAGAGCTGCTTCTAGCGCTCCATAATCAACTCCATGACAGTCGGCGATCCTGGTCCGAGCTGCTGGAGCAGCAGAAGACCGCGCAGAAGGCGGCCGAGCATCCGTGGGAGTATGTCGAGCGAGTCCGCAGTGAAGCCGAGCGGCGATGGAAAGAAGTGCTCCTGCCAGGCGGCTTTGACAAGCTGAGCCAAGCGACGCAGGACGATCTGATCCAGGCCCAGGTTTCTTATACGACGGCAGTGAATGATCTGCCGCGCTGCGTTCATCTGCTGGCTACTGCGATCGAGCGCGAAGTCGGGCTGCGATTATTCGAGCCCGTCTCTGATGAAAAGAAGAAGCCGACCCTGGGCAGCTTCAAGAAGTTTCTCATAGAGCCATCCATCAGCGCTGGCGCTGGCTTCCGCGAGCGGATGGACCGGGCTGGCGCGGGGGCGGCTTCGCTGCGTCGGATCTTGACGCAGCCAATCGTCGCCCTCGATCGAAGCCAGTTGTCACTGGTCGATCTGCGTAATGCCGTCGCGCATGGAAACGAACGAACCGCGTACCCCCACCTGAGTCGGCTCCTGGTCGACGCCGTCCATCGCGAGGTCGTCCTTACCCCGCCATCGGCGCTTCAGTTTCTCGCTGACCAGCCCGAGCTCTGATGGACGAAAGCAGGATAGACGTGCCCCCGGAATCCCTCGTCCGCAGTGCAGACCGACCACGGGCCAAGACGCAGAAGGTTCTGGTTGTCGGCAACATCTGCGCTGGCAAAAGCACGCTTGCCAGGGTATTGGCCGCGACCTTGGACTGCCCGTACTTTGGGATCGACGAATGCCGCTCTGCTGTCGGCGACGGTTCGGCAGCGGGCGAAGCCGCAGCGTGGTCATTGTTCCTGGCTCATGCGGAGGACAGCGGGCCCGCAGTGCTGGACTGCTCCGGCTCAGGGCCCTTCGTGGATCTCCTCATCCATGGCCTGCGCCGGAGTCAAGCGGCGGTAATCCTGCTCTGGGTAGACACGCCCCTGGCGGTCTGCTTGCAGCGAGCCCGGGGACGTGTCTTTGAGACGCCATATCCGGACTTCGGCGTACCGATGGAAGAGGTGCTCAGAAGCCTCGATGCACGACTGCAACGCGAGCTCCCTGGGCGCTTTCCATGGCCGGTGTTTCGTCTTCAGGGGGACGTATCGGCGCAGGAGCTGCTAGCTGCGGCACTGCCTGCAGTCGGGTACAAGCCGAGCTCCCCCGCGAGCGAAGAAGCAACCGGCGTGGCCGCGCCCGATCGGGTGCTCGAATGGCTGGCGGACTGGGGAGCGTCCCATCCTTCTCTGGTTGAAGCAGTGCTGATCTTCGGTTCGGCTGCGCGAGGGAGCCACGATCTACACAGCGACCTCGATGTTGCCCTGCTGATCCAGGGGGACTCCGAGCCCGCACGGGTGCTCCGCAGCGCAGAGCAGGACTTGGGCGCTCTTGTGAGAGGCTGCGCAACGGCAGAACGCGGTTGTACTTTATGGCTCGGTTCACGGCTGCTGCGCTTGGACCTGCTCTGCGTCACCCGCCCGTCAGAGCTGGACTGGCTCGCAGCGGTCCGCGATGTTCCTGCGCCGCGACTGCGCACGATACTTAATCACACGACCGGCAAAAGAGCGGAGGAGCTACGCCGCATCCTAGAAACAGCGGAATCAAGCGGCAGTATAGGCCAGGCTCAGCGTGCCCAACGGGCAAAAGAAGAGCTGGACAAGTTCACGCTAGCCCTTGATGCCGCCGTTCGGGCGGCCCAGGCCGGGGATCGAGAAGAACACCTCGATCAGGAACGACCCGACGAAGATGCCGGGCAGCTGCAGCCCGATGTTCGTGAGGATCGGGATCATCGCGTTGCGCAGCACGTGCTTGAACAGCACGGTGCCTTCGTTCATGCCCTTGGCCCGCGCCGTGCGCACGTAGTCCTGGCCCAGCTCGTCGAGGAAAAAGCTGCGGTACAGCCGCGTCTGCGGCGCCACGCCCACCATCACCGCCAGCAGCACCGGCAGCGGCACGTAGG
>CALFYE010000057.1 GCA_937952145.1 uncultured Myxococcales bacterium | reverse complement strand
AGCGTGCTGGCGAGCTCGCGGATCTGGCGACGGCTCGCGAGCGCAAAGTCACCGAGCAGCACCAAACGCTTAAGGCCGCCGAAGCGCGCCAACGCCAGGACACAGACAAAGTCAGCGAGCAGGCAGCCACCATCACGAAGCTGGAAGCGAAGCTCACTGATGCCGAGAAGCAGCGGCAAGCGGCGCTCGCGCAAGGCGCTGCCCGCCCTGGGGAGTATGAGGCGCTCCAGCAGCAGCACCGTGCTCTCCAGGCGCGAGTCACCCATGAGAATGCCGCGGCCAGCGAACAGCTTGCCGCACTAAAGGTCGAGCGGGATGGGCTTTACGCCGAGTGCACGCTGCATCGGGAGCGGGTCCAGCACGAAGAGGCCGACACCGTATATGACGCGGCGGGCCGTCGAGCCGTCGATATGGTGCGGAAGCTCCTGGAGCAACAGGGTGAAATCGCACCTGCGGTGCTGCAGGTGCATCTGCAGCAATTCGGCTTCTTGATCTGGTGGTCAGCTCGCTGGTTTGTGCGTCAGTTCTTGCGGGCGCTTTCGGGGTCTGACCTGTCGATTCAGCTGGATGAATGGGCGCTCAAAGCGACGCAGGAGCTTCGGAAGGCGGGCCTCCAGACTCCAGGGTCGTTCCCGGATGGATTTCCTGAGTGGGCAGAGGCGAATCCGATTCTGCTCGGTCACCTGGCTCTCTGCGCAGCCGGGAGCACAGCGACGAGAGTCCTGGGGGCAATGCCCGCGCAATTCCATTCCGCGATACAGGCTTTCGCCACGCCGCGCGCTGTCCCTGAGATAGCGGTGGCGCTTCCCGCAGCGCCCGTCCTTAGGGTCGCTTCTCCACGTCCGGCTTCCGAGGTCGCGCTAACACGGCGCAGCGCGCAAATCGCAGCGACTCCAGCCCGGGTCCCTGTATCGGCTCCTGTTCAAGTTCCTATTTCGGCCCCCATCTCCACACGGCCCCTAGAGCCAAGCACATCCGCGCCCAGCTTCGCCGATGAACCGGCGCCGACAGAGCCTGAGCCTCCGACGGACTGGCGTGAGCAGTTCAAGCTCGACCGCCTTGTCGGCATAACGCAAGACCTGCTGAGCGTATCGCACCAGCTTGCTGAAGTGCAGGACATCTTGGGCCGTCCCATCACAGGGCAACGCCTGCGCGAAGGCAGCAACAGCACCGAACAGGCGATCGAGGCCGCGATGGCAGAGCGCTGGAACTACATCCGCAACCCACCGGTGGGGCGCAAGACGCCGGTGTTCTGGGCCCGCTATGCCGCCCTGCTCGACGATGAAAGCGAGCGTGAGCTGAGGGATCGGGCCACGGAGAAGTTTGTTGATCTCAGCGCTGCTCTTCGAATCTTGGAGGCCAAGCGGCGGCGGTAGCCTCGCATTGCTATTCAAGAAGCGATCCACACCCTAGCCCGCCACTGTGCGACGAAATGAGCCAATTGAGGAAGCAGCAAAGCGGTAAGATCTTTCAGCTTGGCCCCTGGTGCTCAACAAGTCAGATAAACTACCGTCGCTGCGTATCTAGCTTACGCAGGCTCCGGGCCACGGTGGCCCTCAGGCTCGATACAGGAAACGTCAACCCACCTTAGATTACAATAGGCTCCCAATGCAAAGCGTCCGAATTCTGTTTTTGGCCGCCAATCCGAGTAGCACCTCCCGGCTTGCTCTCGACGAAGAAGTACGTCTCGTTTCGGAGCGGCTGCGTGCCTGCGGCGCAGGCGACCGGATCGAGCTACGGGTTGCGTGGGCGGTCCGTGCGCAGGAGATACCAGGGCTCCTCTTGCACCACCGGCCGCAGATCGTGCACTTCATCGGGCATGGCAGCCAATCGGGTGAGCTGATGTTCGTCGGGCAAGACGCCGCCGCCACGGCTCCCGTCTCAGCTGAGACACTGGGCAGGATCTTTGAGGCGTTGCGCGACGACATCCGCTGCGTGGTGATGAGTGCGTGCTACTCCGCGGTGCAAGCTGCAGCCGTCGCTCAGGTGATCCCCTGCGTGGTCGGCATGTCGCGCGCCGTGCGCGACGATGCGGCCAGGGCATTCGCGTATGGCTTCTATGAGGCATTGGCCTTTGGCCGCGGAGTCCAGACAGCGTTTCGTTTGGGCCGCGCGCAGACCGAGTTGATACAAGTCGGCGACCAGCGCGAGATTCCCCAACTCTTGGTCCAGGCCGGAGTGGATGCAGAGAGCCTTACCCTGCTTGCGCCAGCCGCTTCCTCTATGCCGTCGTCGTCCGCTGCCGCGCCGATTTCGCCGAAACACACTACTGCAGCGTCTGGCCATGCCAGTCCGCAGACCCCTGGAGCCCGCCTGCTCGTGTGCTTCAGTAGCCAGGATGCCGAAGGCAAAGCGGAGGTTGCCGCCCAGCTTGCGCCGCTCCTACGAAAGAGTGCCATATCCCTGTGGTCCACTGATGACATTCCCTATGGCGCTTCCAGTGCCGACGAGTTTGTCCGCGAAGCGGAGCGGGCCGACGCTGCGTTGCTCTTACTGAGCGCCAGTTTCCTGGCCGACTCGCAGGCCGTAGAACAGCTCAAGATTTTGGAAGAGCAGCACCGACAGCGCGGAGTACGCATCATTCCCCTCGTATGGCGGGCGTGCAGCTGGCAAGAGGTCGATTGGCTGAAGCCCCTGCTGCCTGCCCCCCGAGACGGCTCTGCGCTTATGGGTCTGGACAAACCCAAGCGAGAGAGGGAACTGGTCGCAATCATCAGCCAGATCCAGATCCACCCTGCTCGGGAGCCTGGAACTGCCTCAGGACTCCAGGCGAGGCCGCCACCAAACGGCAACCACGAGCGACGGCCCGATGCCCCACTGACGCAGAGTTCCCGGCCCGCAGCCGACCAAGCCTCCGCGCGGCGAGCTGCCAGGAATAACCAGCCGCTGCTCGACTGTGACCGCGGAGAGCAGTGGGAGAACCTGCGGGCTCTGGTCGGCAACGACCATCATGAGCTGATCTTGGTTCCTGGCCAGGTCGGGCAGGCACATCGATTCTTCCTAGACCGAATCGAGCTCGCACTGCCGAGCCAGCCGCCCCACCGGGTCATTCGCGTAGACTGGGATGCACCCAAGGATCTGACGGTACCGCAGTTTCGCCAAAACCGGCGCGAAGCGCTGGCTGCCCTCGCGGCGGCGCTGGATGTCCCCTCGGCGTCGATCGATGAGCTGCCCAAGGCCCTGCACGCGCAGCTGGAAGAACACCATTTGGTCCTGCTCCACCCCGTGGTAAACCGCTGCCTGAGTGAAGTCGAGCTCTCCCAGTATTATTATCAGTGGATTCCCGAGCTGCTTGGGGACTCACGGACCACGTATCGCTGCAAGCTGGTGCAGCCGGTCGAGTGGGCCGCGGAGAGTAAGAGCTTGCTCCGCTCGGTGAAAAGCCTGCTGGGTCGCAGCGGAGCGCGGGTCGTCCTGGCCGATCAAAAGCAAGCGCAGGCGTTCATGCAGGGGGTGAAAAAGAGCATGGTAGACGAAGCGAAGAAGCGGAAGCAGCCCCCGGTTCTGCGCGTGACCCAGCTTCCAGAGCTGGCGCAGCTGCTGAAAAAGGACGTGGTGAAGTTCCTCGAGATCGCCCACTACGGCGACGATACCCCGAGCCCAGAAGCGATGCGCTCCGATCTGGCGGACCATGTACTTGCGGGCGACGCCAGCTCCGAGCAGATCCTGCAGAGGCTGTGCCGCGAGCTGCCGCGCGACCTGTGGCCCAGCGGTGCCCCCTAAGCCTGGCTGCTACCTTTCTGCTAGATGAAGATCAAGGACTCCAACAATGAATCGAGCGACCTTGCCCGCCAAAGAGCTGTTCAAGCTGTACACCGGAACCGGCACCCCGCCTGCCGGGTGCTCCCCGGTGACACGGGGAGAGCACGGGCGATACCTGGCCGATAAGCAGCTCATAAGCGCAGTGCAGACTGCGATTGCTCTCGAACGACCCCTGCTCGTCACCGGAGAGCCCGGAACCGGAAAGACCCTGCTGGCGTGGTCGGTCGCATCCGAGCTGGGGCTTGGCGAGGTGCTGGACTTCCACACCCGCAGCGACCACCAGGCCAAGGACGCGCTGTACAGCTTCGATCATGTGCGCCGGTTCTATGACGCCCAGACGCAGCAGGCCGCGGCGACGGACCCTGCCCACTATGTGCAGCTCAACGCGCTCGGGGAGGCGATTGCGTCTACGGTTCGCCGTGTCGTTCTGATCGATGAAATTGACAAGGCGCCGCGAGACTTTCCCAACGACCTTCTCGATGAGATTGACCGCATGGAGTTTACTATCGCTGAGACCCGCAAGAAATACACGGCGACCTATCGTCCGATCGTGATCATCACCAGCAACAGCGAGCGGCAGCTGCCCGAGCCGTTTCTGCGCCGGTGCGTATTTCATTCGATCGAGTTTCCAAAGCCGGAACAGCTCACCCGGATCCTGAGCGAGCGAATAGACGAAGAGCTCAGCGCGCCGATGATCAAAGCCGTGCTGGCGCGATTTCATGAGCTGCGGGCGCTCGGGGACCGCGGGGAGCTGGAGAAAAAGCCGGCAACCGACGAACTGATTGCTTGGGTACGGGTGCTGCTGCTCGGGGGAGTGGATCCGGAGCAGGTCCAGGCGACGAAGCTCGGGGAACTGCCCTATGTGGGGGCGCTGCTCAAGACGCAGCTGGATCTGAAGACCCTGGCGCGGTATCGCAGCTAGCGGCCCCCCTATGCAAGCGCTTCCCTTTTTCGATTTCCTGCAGGAGCTCCGCCGACGCGGTGTGCCGGTGTCGGTGAGCCAGCACCAGGACGTGGCGCGGCTGTGCGCGCGTCTGGGAGGCTGGCCGGGCTGCGATGCGGGGAAGCTGGCAAGCGGGATAGCGGCGCTGCTCGGGCGCAGCGGGCCGGAGGTGCGCGAGATTGAGCAGGCGTTCTTTCAGCACTACGCCAAGGCGTACTTATTCCAGGACAACGCGGCGCCGCTGCCGCCGGGGGTCAAGCAGGCGGCGCTGGGCGAAGCGATAGAGCGTGCGCAGAGGCTGCCCAAGCGACAGTGGATTCGATGGCTGATAACGGCGCTGGGTGTGGCGGTGATATTGTTGGCAGCCTCGCAGGTACCTGATCTGCTGCGGCTGCATCGCGCGCAAATGCCTGAGGCGGGACCGGCAGTGATAGAACCGGAGCGATCACTCCCCCCCGGGGCACCCCCTGCGACGCCTAAGCCTCTGACCCGCGAACCCAAGTTACCCGATCCTGTACGGCTGGTTCATCGCGGCCAGCAGGCCATGTGGGTGGTACCCTGGCCACTGCTATTGCTGCTGGCCGTATACGCATGGCGGCGGCACAAGGAGCTGCGCGGATGGGCTCGCAGATATTGGAAAGAAGTCCGAGGAGCGCTGACCGGACCGACGGACTTTGATCTGAAGTTGCATGACCTGCGCGACCCCTTCCTGCGGCAAGACCTCGACGATGTGGCCACGGTGCTCGGGCGAGGAGCCGAGCAGCATGGAGGGAAAAAACTCAACATTGCGCGCAGCGTAAAGGCAACGGTGGAGCAAGCGGCGCTACCGACCCTTGTCTTCGAGCGCAAGGTGAGCGGCCGGTCGCTGGTCGTGCTGTGGGATGTCAGCGCCGAGACGCGGCTGTGGGAGCGCAAGATCAAGGCGCTGGTCAAGGGGCTGATACGGCGCGGCGTGCGGATGGAGGTGTACTACTTTGACGGAAACGCCGCGCGGCTGAGCAAGGTCCCGCATGGCAAGACCATGCCGCTGGTGCAGCTGCAGAGGCAGAACCCCGACGCTGCGCTGCTGCTCATCAGCACCGGAAGCCGGATATTGGACGACCGTGAGGAGCAGCGGCGTGCCGGCAAGCTTGCGCCCTGGCTGGAACAGGTGCGGCGGTTCCGGCTGCGAGCCTGGCTGCACCCGGTAGGCGATGACGTGCGGTGGCGACCGGCGCTTGTGAAGCCTGCGTTCTGGCAGCGGTATCTGCGGGTCGTCCCGATGACCCGAGCCGGGCTGCTGGCGGCGGCCTACGAGCTGGCGCAGGAAGCGGACAGGCGGGTGCACATCCCGCAGGAGGCGACCCGGCCGACTCGGCTGGTCGAGGAAGCGGACGTGCAGAGGATGCAGCAGCGGATGGCGCTGTATCCGGGAGCGCCGGTGGAGCTGGTAGAGCTCGTGCGGCAGAGGTTCTGCCCCGAGGCCCCGGACGAGGTGGTGCTGGACCTTTTGGCCACAAGCCAGGCGCACAGCACGCGTACGCTGCGGGTGGACGAGGTGGAGCTTGGCCGACTGCTCCACGAGCTGCAGGAGCAAGACGCCAAGCGGCCGCCTGAGGAGCGGGAAGAGGAGCGGGTCCGGCGGTACCTGCTGAAGGTGCTGGAGGATAGCGAACCGGCGGAGCGGGCCAGCCTTGGGCACATGAAGTGGCGGCTGCGCAAGGCGATGCAGCAGATCTACCTGCACGATCCCGACAACCGGAACATCGACGAAGCGGTAGCGACGCTGAGTGAGCTCGTGCGCGGTCCGCTGTGGGAGGAAGCGCACGGGGAGCTGTGGGCAGTGGCGGTGCCCGGGGCGAAGAACCC
>CALFYE010000056.1 GCA_937952145.1 uncultured Myxococcales bacterium | reverse complement strand
CGGAAGCCAGCGAGATCGTGATCTCGGCGAGCGGCACGGACGATCGCTACAAGCCGTACGCGCGGTCGCGCGACGAAGAAGAAAAGCTGCTGGATCGCTTTCGCGATGCCAATGATCCGCTGAAGCTTTTGATCGTCACCGCCAAGCTGCTGACCGGCTTCGACGCGCCGATCTTACAGGTGATGTACCTGGACAAGCCGCTGCGCGACCACACGCTGCTGCAGGCCGTCTGCCGCACCAACCGCCCCTATGGCGATAAGAAGACGCGCGGCCTGATTGTCGATTACCTAGGCGTGTTCGACGATGTGGCCAAGGCGCTGACCTTCGACGAAAAAGGCTTCCGCGACGTCATCGACAGCTTCGCCGTGCTGAAAGATCGGCTACCGACGGCGATGCAGCGCTGCCTGGCGTTCTTCCCCGGCGTCGATCGCACGCAGACCGGGTACGAAGGCCTAATGGCGGCGCAGGACTGCCTGCCGAACAACGACACGCGCGATGCCTATGCCGCGGAATATTCGGGGCTCGGCAAGCTGTGGGAAGTCATCTCGCCCGACCCCATGCTGCTGCCGTTCGAAGCCGACTATCGCTGGCTCTCGCAGGTCTATGTCTCGGTCCAGCCGACCAGCGGCACCGGCAAGCTGCTGTGGCATGCGCTGGGGGCCAAAACGATTGAGCTGATCCACCAGAACGTCCACGTCGAAGCGGTGCGCGATGACCTGGAAACGCTGGTGCTGGATGCCGAGCTTCTGGAAGCGGTCATGGGCTCTCCCGACCCTCGACGCCGCGCCCGCGAGTTTGAGCTGAAGCTGACCAATCGACTGCGCAAGCACCTGGGCAATCCCAAGTACCGCGCGCTGTCCGAACGCCTGGAAGCGCTGAAGGAACGGCACGAGCAGGGTCTGCTGAACAGCGTCGAATTTCTGAAGCAGCTTCTGGAGCTCGCCCGCGAGCTGGTGCGCACCGAAAAGGACACGCCCCCTGCCGAAGACGAAGACCGCGGCCGAGCCGCCCTGACCGAGCTATTCCAGCAGGTGAAAAACCAGAAGACGCCGGTGATGGTCGAGCGCATCGTCGCCGACATCGACGCCATCGTCCGCCTCGTCCGCTTCCCCGGCTGGCAAGGCACCTCCGCCGGCGAGCGCGAAGTCCGAACCGCCCTGCGCAAGAGCCTGCTCAAGTACCAACTACACCAAGACCCCGAGCTGTTCGACCGCGCCTACGGCTACATCCGCCAGTACTACTGACAGAGCCGCGTCTTCCTTTCCTCCGTCTCCCACTGTCCCACGCCAACGTCCGCCGTACTGTCCGCCCCGCCACCCCGTAATGTCTCATCGCCCCAGCGCAGCCTGCGCAGCGGACCAGCATGACCCCACGCCCCCTCACCCCTCCGTGCCCCAACTCACGTAATTTCTCACCCAGCATCCACCCACCGCACCCGCTGAATTAACCCCCGCTCTGTCGCCGCGAAAAAAACGCTGGACAGGTTCCACAACGCAGACGGCTCTATCGGCGTCGTGCTCAACTCCCTCCCACTCGACGGGCGGATCTACCTGCGCCCCGCCCGCCCGTCGAAGTCTCCCGCCAATCCCGATCCAGACATCCCCCACGATTAGCGCACTCATCAGTCACGATTGCGCGATACCTGCCCTCGATGATTCCGACACAACCGGACTCCTTTTTCTGGTATCCGTAGCCCTCACAGGACACGCGATCGGCGTGTCTGTGGGCTGCTTGTCGCGACTCCTTTTTCCTCCGCTGTCCCTACTTCACCGGCCACACTCCCAACACATCGCACCCCAAAATCAGACCCCCTGACAACAGCCATTCTCCGACGGGGAATGCATTTTGTTCTTGCAGGGGACCCACCATGCCGTTGGACGTTAAGAACCCAATTGTTCTGGAAGATATCAAGAATATTGAATTAATTAAAGAAGGGAAGGTTATTATCCTTCACGGCAAAGGCAATGATAAAGTAGTACTCAAAGAAGAGGAGAGGGCTTCGGTCGCGCAGGTGAAGGGCGCCAAGGCGGTTATGGCGGCGGTTGACCCAAGTCTGAAGACCAAGATTGTAAGTAAGGATGAAGCCGAATCGATCATTTCTGCCATTGATGGCGCAATTGATGATAACCAAATTTCCGCTGGACTGAGCGAGGGCGACAATGATCCAATATACGGCGTGGATGATTTATTGGCCATTAAGTCAATGATGGAAAAATGGTTAAATGACATCGAGACTGGAAAGAATCCGTTATTGAAGATATCCTATGTTGATGTGAAAAACGTGCGCAGTGCGCTGGAGAAGCGACTGGGCAGCGGTCCCGGGCGCAAGGCGACCCTGCGGGAATTCGCCGCGGCGCTTAATGGACCGGGTGGTTTCGAGAAGCTCGGCGCGGTGATCGCCGCCGACATGATGAACGATAACCATGATCGCTTTAGCGTGCGAGGCGGGATTAGCCCTCAGATTGGCGAACGCCGCTTTCAATTCAAGGCCCTGACAAACCCGGGCAATGTATTTTTAGAAGTCACCGAAACCGGCGGTCGAACCCTAAGCGGGCTGGATTACGTTCCGCCGTCCGAGACCGGCGCTGACATCAACCTGCCGTTGAAAGACAAGCATCCGGCTAAAGTACTTGCCGATAAGACACAGCGCGCTGCATTCGTTGCCAAAGTGATTTCTGATCTGGAAACCCTTGTTCATCCGAAGCGTGGATTCTTGGCGCGTAATAAGCTTAAGTCAGATGCGGCCAAGCGCATGATTGCCGGTATGATCGAAGGAGCGCGCAAGATTGAAGCGGTACTGCAGAAGAAGGCGGGCAAACAGGCCAATATCTCAGCTGGCTTGGCGGAGCGGCTGGCTCTGCTGGCTCAGGTGAAGGCGTAGGGCGCGGAGGCGGACTGCCGAGGCGCGATGCCGCTTGCTGGGTCGCGCGGGACCGATGGAAGACACGATGTGCCGACACGCTGCATTGCGGCCTTCGATTCAGCTCTTGCTGATCGGGGCACTGCTGTCCTGGCTGGCGACTCGCTCGGCGCGGGCTGCGTCGGCGGAGGAAGAGTTTCGCGAGCAGTATCAGCGAGCGGGCAAGCTGTACGCGGCCAAGGACTACGCGGCCGCGATTCCCGCGCTGCTTTCGGCCTATAGCATCCAACCGGTGCCGCAGCTCTTGTTCAACATCGGGCAGGCCTATCGTCGGCTGGAGCAGTGGAGCTCGGCGCGCGTCTACTTCGATCTGTACCGCACGCTGTCACCCGACATGCAACCGGCCGCGCTCGGCGAGCTGGATCAGCTAATCCTGGAGATCAAGGAACGGGAGCAGACCGAGCGGAGACCGGAAGTTCGCGAGACGACACGCACGCTGCTGATCCGCGAAGAGAAGCCGCTGCCGCGCTGGCTGCGACCCCTGGGCATTGTCGGCGGCGGGTCGGGTGTTGGCTTGATCATCGTCGGCGGGGCGCTGCTGGGGTTAGACGGACAGTGCTCAAGCCGTGTGCCGGCCCCGATTTTGGAGTGCCCCCAGGTGTTCAGCAGCAAGACTCCGGGGGCGGCTCTGACTGCGGCGGGCGCTGGCTTGCTGATCGCGGGTGCCGTTACGTTTGGCCTGTCGCTGCGCAAGCCTGCGCGACCGCAGCGGCGAGTCATGGATGACGAACGCATGGATGTGCCGCTGCTTCTGCCCGGGCAGAGTCCGACACGTGAGCCGCCCCCAGCAGGCTGGAACAGCGACGGTTCCCCCAGTGAACCCCCACCCGCCGGATACGCACCTGACGGCAAGCTGCTGTAACGAACCATCCAGCCCATCGCGCGGCTTTCACATGCCGCTGCGAAGGAGGACCGAATCATGCGCCCGCTCTTCTCGATCTGCCTGCTACTTCTGGGCTGTGACGCTCTGTTGGTCGGGAATCCCAGGAACTGTGTGCAGAACCCCAGGGCCTGCGCAGCGAATCAGGTCTGCAATCTACAGACACAGAGCTGCGAGGCGCGCAGCTGCCGCAGCTCGCCACTTGAGTGCTTGGCCGACGAGTACTGTGATCCGGCAAGCAAGCTCTGTGTCGATTCCAACTGCGTCGCGCAGCCCAGCCAGTGCGCTGCCGATCAGCGCTGCAACCAGACCTCGCGGCGCTGCGAGACCGTGCCCTTTGTCCTGGGCCAACCGGATCTGACCACCAATGTCGGGGTGGCCCAGGGAATGAAGAGCCCGCAGGGGGTGCTGCTGATTCCCGACGCCAGCAGCCCCGGTCAGAGCAAGCTTGTGGTCGCCGATCGGGGCAACCGTCGTGTGCTGATCTGGAACCGCGTGCCGACGCAGAATCGACCTGCGGACACCGTCTTGGGCATGCCGGATGTCAATACCATCAGTCCTGATGACGCCTATGGCGGCGTGAACGAAGCCAGCCTGCTTGCCCCCAGCACGGTGAGCAGCGATGGCACCAAGCTGGCGGTGGCCGATGTGACCGCGAACCGCGTGCTGTTCTGGAATCAGATTCCCAACACCATGCCGGGCAACGGGCCGATTCCGGCCAACAGTCTGTGGGGACAGAGCAACTTCACATCGACGCAGACGGACAGCCCGACGGGAAATACCAACCGACTGGGGGTCTTTGCTCCCGGGGCATACTTCTCAGGCGCGACGGGACGCTTCTTCCTTCCGGACCAGTTCAATCACCGCATCCTGGTTTTTTCTGCTCCTCCGGCAAGCAGCACGGTTGGGCCGATTGCCTATCTGGGGCAGGCGGCCTTCGATTCAGGCGCAGCCTCCTTGCCCTCGGTCAACACGCTGAAAGAGCCCAAGCAGGTCACGGTCAGCCAGGGCGAGCTGTTTGTCGCGGACAGCATGAACCATCGCGTGATGGTGTTTGATGCGCCAAATGCGATGACCGGTGCCTTTGCGCTGGCGGTGCTTGGCCAGCCGAGCTTTACCGAGGGCAAAGCGAACCTCGGTGGCGCGCTGCCGAGTGCGAGCTCGCTGAACCTGCCGACATCGGTGCATGTGGTCGATGGAGCATCGCGCTGGCTGTGGATCGCCGACTCTGGCAACCACCGCGTGCTGCGGTATTCCCTGCCCACACCCACAGCCGGCATGCTGGCCGCCGATCTGGTGCTGGGTCAGGCGGACTTCACGCAGCGGAATCCGAACCTCCCTTTGGCCTCGGCTGCCACACTAAGCGGGCCATCAGGTGTCCACAGCGACGGGACTCGCCTGGTTGTCAGCGACACCAACCACAACCGGGTTCTGATCTGGAACAGCCTGCCTACAGCCAATCTGCAGCCGGCTGATGTCGTGTTGGGTCAGCCGGACGCCGTCTCTGCGCAGCCAAACAACCCACTTGCACCGCAGCCGCTGGGCTTCAACCAAGTGTCCAGTGTCGCCACCGATGGCACGCGCCTGTTTGTCGCCGATACAGGCAATCACCGGGTGCTGATCTGGAATCAGCTTCCGAAGCAGGTCGCCAGCCCCCCGGATGTCGTGCTGGGCCAGCGGGACTTCACGTCGGGGTCCGTCAACCAAGGCAGCATAACCAGCGGCAGCAGCATGGACAGCCCAGCCGGGATTGCGGTTGACGGAGGGCGCTTGGCCGTAGCGGACAGCGGCAACAACCGCGTGCTGGTCTGGAACTCGATTCCCACCCAAAACGGAACTACGGCATCTAGCTGCGTGGGACAGATCGGCTGCTCAAGCCGCGTTGGCAGCGTCGGTCAGAACCGCCTGCAGAACCCCAGCGGGGTCGCACTGGTTGGGGGTCAGCTGTACATCGCCGACAGTGGGAATCATCGCGTCGTTTGGATCTCGCTCGCCTCATTGACGACGACAGGTCCTCCGTTTGAGGGGCTGCTTGGGCAGAGGTCCTATTCTTTCAAGGAGGCAAACCAAGGTGGCCTGTCGGGGGCCACGATGAGCTCGCCGCGCCAGGTGCTGGCCACGTCGACACAGATCATTGTGGCCGACACGGGCAACCATCGCGTGCTCGTGTGGAGTGCCTTGCCCAAAGGCTCCGGGGTCTCGGCCGATCTGGTGCTGGGCCAGGACGACTTCGGAAGTGCATACACCCGGGTCACTCGCAGTCGGTTGGAGAGCCCATCGGCGCTGCTGCTGCGAGGTAACGCGCTGTACGTAGCGAGCAGTGCGCAAGACCGCGTCTTGATCTGGTCGCAGTGGCCAACCAAGAACGGCCAGCCCGCGGACGGCATTATCGGCCAGCCCGACTTTACGTCGTCGCTGCCCAACCATCCTGAGCTGCCTGCGGAGTCTCGCCTCAACGCTCCCGTTGGTCTGGCCGCAGCGGGCAATCAGCTGTTCATTGCCGAGCTAAACAACAACCGCGTCCTGGTCCGCAGTCCGCAGCCCTAGAGGCACCGTCATCAATGACCTGAACCGAGCGCCTGATCTCCGAAAGCCAAGACAACCGCTAGGTTGGCCGCCGGGAGAGCGATACAATGGTGTTGACTTGCCATGGGTATCTTCCGTCGGTCCCCAGAGGGGATCAGCTCTGCCACGCAGCAGGCGCTGATCGATACGGCGCCTCCACCCGACTTGCACGGTACTGCAGCCGCCTCGATGTGCGGGGCTCGCTTGATCATCCTGTGGTCCGCTCGCGATCCAGAACGGGTCGGTGAAAGCGCCTGCTGTGAGCCGGCGCGAGGTCACATTCTGGGGCGTGCTCCGCAGCTACAGGCCGGTGAGCAGTCGCTTTGCTTCGTGCAGGATCGGCCCAGCGGCTTGGAGCCCGCCGCAAAGAACAGTGTCCCCCATGGCTGCGACCTGCAGGGCGAGGCGCTTTCTCGACGGCAGCTTGCGTTTAGCTGGGAAGGTCCAGAGCTGTTTGTGCGCAACATCGGGCGCTGCCCGCTGTGGATCAACGGCTTGCTGCAAGGGAGAGCGCGTGTGCAGCCCGGCGATACGCTGCACTTGCAGAATCAGCTGCTGCTGTTGGTGGCGCGGTCGGAGAGGATCCAGGGGGCCTTCCGCGGCCCGGACGGCAGGATCCCGTTTGGCGCTGCCGACGCAGATGGGCTGGTCGGTGAGTCACCTGCGATGTGGCGTCTGCGCCAGCAGATCGCGCAGCATGGCCCCAGCGAAGATCACGTCCTGGTCATCGGCCCCAGCGGTGCCGGCAAAGAGCTGGTCGCGCAGGCCTTGGTTCGTCAGTCGGCCCGCGCCGTCCGCCCGCTGATCAGTGAGAATGTCTCCACACTTCCCAGTTCCTTGGCGGCGACCCTGCTGTTTGGCAATCGCCGCAACTTTCCGAACCCCGGCATGGAAGAGCGTCCTGGGCTGATCGGGCTTGCCGAAAACGGAACCCTTTTTCTCGACGAGCTCGGTGACATGGCCAGCGATGTCCAGCCGTTGTTGCTGCGTGTTATGGAACGGTCGGGCGAGTACCTGCGCATCGGCGACGAAGCCAAGCCAAGGCGTGCCAATGTCCGCATGATCGCTGCGACCAACCATCCCGAGCGCCTGCGTCCCGAGCTGCGGCGGCGCTTCCAGCGCGAGATTCACCTGCCAGGTCTGGATGCGCGCCCCGAAGACATTCCGCTGCTGGCCCGGCATCTGGTCTTGCGACAGCTTGCGCAGCGTCCCGATCTACAGCGCTTTGTCCTGCGTGGGCAGCCTTGCCTGGACCCCCGGTTCGTAGAACAGCTGGTGCGCCACCGATACAACACGCACGTAGCGGAGCTGGCGTTTCTTCTGGAACAGTCAATCGGCAACAGCCCCGATGACATCCTGCTTCCGCTTAGCAAAGAGGCGCTGCAGCTGCGGGCGATTTCGGCTTCTACCTCTCTGGCCGTGCTCCCTGCAGCGCAGGAACCAGCAGCGCCGTTCGACCATAACGACGCCATCGGCAAGACGGGTGGACTGCCAAGTGCCAGCGAAGCACAGCAAGCCCTCGATAATGCATCTGGCTCTGTGGTGAATGCAGCCAAGCAGCTAGGCATCAATCGCCATCAGCTGCATCGGCTGATCCGCAGGCACGCTCTGGTGGTATTCAGGGGTACAAAAAAGGAGTCTGTTTCGGACTCCTAATCTCCTCTTATTGTTCCCCGCGTGCTCTCAGACAGGACGGCCACCTTGTTGTGGCTGGCTTGCCGCCACATCCACAGCACCAGGCCACACATGATGGGGTAGCTAAGCAGAAGCAGGCGCCTCGGCGGTGACTCCATCAGCGCGCAGACCGTGCCGGAGAGAATCGGAATAAGCACGGCCCAGCGCAGCGGACGGATCAACTGCGTACCCAGGATTGACAAAGTGCCGCCCCAGACCGCCATTTCCAACAAGTGTGCGGCACGAAAAGGAATGTGGATCAGAAACGTGCATACCAGGCGCAGGCACAGGACCTGAACGAAGTTGGTCAGCATCAAAGTCCATACCCAGCGATGAAACGGATTGATGCGCAGCGTCATGTGAAACCGATACCCAACTAGGAGAGTCGACATGCTCATCAGCCACGAGATGCCGACGCCCACTTCGATGATGCGCGCGCGCTTGGCGGCGATGTACTGCACCACAAGCCACAGCAGAAACGCCAAGCTCGACAGCACGACAACGGTCGCGCTGGCCGCATGTCGGGCGGCAAATGGGCTCTGATCGTGCTCGCTCCACAGCGCCGCCAGAAGCTGTGCCATGCTCTCGAAGCGCTGGCTGGGGTCCCGCGAAAGACCGCGCGCCAAGATCACCTGCAGTCCCGGCGGGATTCCCATCGGTGTCGCGCGACTGTGGCCGTCCCCGGCGTGCCCACGCTCTTTCGGTTCTGTACTGGATCGGGTCCGCGCTGGGGTCTCTGGCAGACAACCGTGCAGCGCCTCGTGCAGCGCTGCGCAGAAGCTCCACTGATCACTGGCTGCGCTTAGAACGCCGCCACTGCGCTGCTCGGGCGACATGTAGCCCAGCGTTCCCGCGCCTTGCCCGCCGTCGGTTCCTTCCGGCCTACCGCGCGGGACCAAAAGAGCGCTCGCCATCGACTCCGTGGGCTCTACCATTCCAACCGCCGGCTGTGCGACCGCGTTCTCGGAGCGCCCATGGGAGGATGCAGCGGTCGCGCGATGCAGGCGAGCGATTCCGAAGTCGGCAACCTTGGGCATCCCGGCCTGGTTGACCAGGACATTGTCCGGCTTGAAGTCTCGATGAATCACACCGGCCTGGTGTGCGGCCAACAGTCCCTCGCCGGCCAGGATGTACATGCGCAGCACGTCGCGCCATGAGCGGGGTCCGCAGGATTGCCAGCGTCGAAGCGTCATGCCGTCGACGAATTCCATCGCCAGATAGACCTGATCCCCGACCTCGGCCACATCGTGGACCGCGACCACGTGCGGGTGCGTCACCCGAGCCAGGGCCCGCGCTTCGCGCAGCGTCCAGTCGAGCAGCTGTCGACGCCCCCCCGACTGCGGATGCAAGACCTTCAGCGCCACCTTGCGATCCAGCTGCGGATCGTAGGCCGCAAAGACCGAGCCCATGCCACCTACGCCAAGCTGCTGCAAGATGGTAAACCGTCCAAGCTGCGACAGGTGCAGGCCGAAGCCAGCGTCCCCACCCGACAGGGCGGGCGGTGGCAGCGTCTCAGCGGGGTGTTCTGTCTGGCTGGGGTCCGGTGGTAGAGAGTCGTGTTCGAGCGGAGAGATGGATCGCACGCTGTCAGGATATCTCGGCGACCGCACCCGGCGGCGCGGATTGTCGTCGCTCGGTCGCGCCTATCGGCTTAGCGCACCGCCCTTAGCAGCTCGTAACGCTCGAGCACTCCCTGGGTCCAGCGATTGCCCTTTTCTGGTTTACTGCGATATTTTCTGTCAAGCTCTGCTGCAATCAGCTGCGCCCCTTCGACCATCCCGGCTTGCAGTCGTTTTGCGGCATTTGAATCTAGCTTGTTAAACGAGAAGCGGCCCCGCTTCGGATTGACGAGCAGTTCAAGATCTGCAACAACATCAGCGGCGAGCTTTGCGCGAATCTCTTTTGCGGACAAGTGATGAATTGAATGGTCATCTTTCAGTGGTAAATTGATGTCTTTGTTTTGAACCCTACCTGGTTCAATGAAATCAAGGCCACTGATTGAACTTGCTCCATGGCTTGCGATCTTAATGAATACATTGCCGGGATTGACGAGCGCTTTAAATGCAAATGTACGACCACCAATTTTGGGACTCCAGCCACCATCCAGCGCAAAGCGGTCGCGGTTGTCGTTGACCAGATCCGCGGCGATGACCTTTCCCAGCGTCTCAAAGCCGCCCGGCGCATTCAGCGCGCGAACAAAGGCGCGCACGCCGCTCTTATCCTTTTTCTCTTCATTGAGCCGCTTCTCGATCTCGCTTCCTATGTCCTTTACGTCAATATAATTAAGCTTGATCAATGGACTTTGTGCAGCATTTATGTCATCTTGTGCATCAATTCTGTCGCCCCACTCAGTGAGAGCCGCTTTCAGCGCTTGAAGAGATTCTTTTCTGATATTTTTTAAGCCTGGACCTTTGTCGATTTTCTCGTCTTGTGGCAGCTGATCGAACGCGCTTTCGATCTCCAGGGCTGCTGTCGCCCAGTCTAGCAAATAGCCGAGTTCCTCCTTAGTGACAATCTTTGTTTTGATCGATGGATCGATGGCCTTCATGACGGCTTTCGCGTTCTTGACATTTGCCACCGAAGTACCAAGCTCGGTCTTGAGAACAATTTTTTCGCCTTCATGGCCAGTCAAGAAGATGATCTTCCCACCCTTGAATGCTTGGATATCGGCAATATCGATCGGCATGATGGGATTTTTGACGGACAGGGTCATCGTGGCCTCCAGCTTCGCTGTGTTTGCCAAGCCCCATCGCAAAGGCCGGGCCAGGTGTCCTGCTGGGCCCGCTACCGCGCGGCGTCGCCCGAACCGTCGCCCGAACCCAGCGCAGTCGATGTCGGCATGCTCTGCCGCTTGGCGGTCGGCGTGGCGTAATGCTGCTGCGCACTGTGCGGCTGCGTGCGACGGCTGAGCGCACACTGCTCGCGCCAGACTTTCCTGCTGTCCCTTCGCGGGCCACCGCGTGGTCAGCCTAGGTTTTGCGGTTCGCAGACTCGCATGCGCTGCGCACGGCAGCGTGCAAGCGGCTTGGTCACAGACTTGCAAGGCGAAGGGGAAGGCGGATCGCGCCGCGAGACGCCAGACGCCAGACGCGAGACAAGAGGACCGCGCGTGCAAGCCTCTGACATCGAACAGACTGTCGAAAACTACGTCCTTCTGCGCCGGATGGGCCACGGCAGCATGGGCGCCGTGTACGAAGCGCGACACCAGCAGATCGAGCGCCGAGTGGCGATCAAGATCCTGCGCAAAGAGCTCTCGGACGATCCCGAGATCATCCAGCGCTTCACCAACGAAGCCCGCATCGTCAACATCATCGGTCACGCCGGCCTGGTCGCGATTAGCGAGTCGGGCCAGACCCGCGACGGCAGCCGCTACATCGTCATGGAGTACGTCGATGGCATCACGCTGCGCGACTATGTGGCTCAGCGTGGCGGACGCTTGCCCGTCGATCAGGTGATGCGCATCACCCGGCAGGTGGCATCGACCCTGGCCGCAGCGCACGAAAAGCAGATCGTCCATCGTGACCTGAAGCCCGAAAACATCATGCTGGTTCGCGATGCGGACGGTGCGGGGTCTGCTCCCTTGGAACAAGCAGGAGCGACAGCAGGCGGACCCGGATCGCTGCCACAGCGCTTGAAGATCCTCGACTTCGGAATCGCCAAGATTGGCGGCGAAGGAATCGGTCAGACACGAACCGGCGTGGCCATGGGAACGCCGATCTATATGTCGCCAGAGCAGTGTCGAAGTGGCCGCAATGCCGTCGAGCGCAGCGATGTGTATGCGCTGGGCATCATCGCCTATGAGCTGCTCGCTGGCGCTCCTCCTTTCCAGGGCGGGGCGGCCGTGCTGATGGCGGCGCATCTGATGCAAGAGCCACCGCCGCTGCTTGCGCAAGCACCGCAGACGCCCCCGGCGCTGGCGAGCTTGGTTCACGCGATGCTGGCCAAGAGTCCCAGCGACCGACCGAGTGCAGATGAGGTCGCACGACGGCTGGCCGAGCTGGGTGGGGCGCGCACTACCGCGTCGCAGGCGTACGCCATCTTGCCCGGGGAACGCGCGGATCCAGCCGAAGCCACGGAGGTACTGGGTGATGAGGCCTTGTCGCAGGTCGGCTCGCAGTCCGTGCTGCACGCGGTGCCGGTCCGCTTGCGGGGCAAGCTGGTGGCGGCGGCCGCCGCCTTCTTGCTGCTGATGGGATTGCTGCTGGTCTTGCTGCTGTGGACGCTGACGCGACAGCCGGTCACCCCGCCGCAGTCTCCCCCCCAGCGCCCACGTAGCTTGCCGCTGGGGCCCATTGGTCAGCGGCCTGATGGATCCGTCGATGCCAATGCGTTCGACGGTGGCACTGCGCGCGATGCTGCGGACACCGCATCGAACGCGGGCCGATCGACGGCGCTCGCCCCGGTGAGCGCCGGGACCGGATCGACCCTGCAAGGAGCCGGCACCACACGCGGTGGAACGGGCACAGCCAAAGTCGCTGGCGTCAAGGGGAAGAAGAAGATGAAGAAGAAGGGATCTCGCCGCTCCACACGATGATCGTCCGAGCGCTGCGCGCTGGCGGCTTCGCCGTCGGTCCGGCATACAGCGGCACGTAGCCCAGATATTCCCGCGGGCGCAGCACCAGGAAGTTCCGCTGATCCCGCAGTACCAGCGCCACCTGCATGTGAATTCCATGCCCAGTCAGGAGCGGAACAATCTGTTCGTGGAAGCGGCGCTCGGCCTCTTTGGGCCATGGCTCGCCGGTGCCGCTGACCGCATCGTCGGCAAACAGCTGGATGGCGACGCCACGTACCGGCACCTGTGCCTGTCCCCCCAGTGTGGCGCCATCACCCAGGACCCACGGACCAAGGCGAGTCGTCCGCGTGGGCACGGTGCGCGACATCACCAGTCGCTGCACGGCGACACCCAGCTCTGGGAAGATGTGGTCGAAGATCCAGTGCAGGGCGTAGGTCGTGCGCAGCCCCATCAATCGACGGACATCCGACACGGTCTGCGACCAGCTGGGAAATAGGGCAGGGCTCCGTTCCGGAAACTGCACGCTGACGCTCTGCGACAGCAAGTGATGCGCAAAGAAGTTCAGGAAGCCGGTCAGGGCCCCCTCGCGCTGTCGTGCGATCACCTGCAGGAAGTACGATGGCAGAGGGCTCTGCGCCGCCAGCAGTCCCACGTTCAAGATCACCACCACCCTGCGCTGCGGTGGCGCGGCGAAGTGTACGGCTTGGACCAAGCTGGCTTGATGGGCCGCCGTGGCGTGACTGGCAAACTGGATCTCGTCCTCGCTGTATTCCAGCGCCTGCAGGGCATCCAGCAGCGCAGACAGACCGAAGCGGTGAGCGCGCTCAGAGATCGCCCGCTGCATGCGCTCGGCGGCCGACTCTGTGCGCAACGGCGCGGTGGGATTGGCCGGGGGACGCCTGTTTTCTCCCGCTCGGCTCTCGGGGCGCTCGCTCGGCATGACTAGCGCTCGTTCCCCAACAGGAAGCGGGGAAGATCCACACGACAGAGCTGCACCAAGGTCTGGTGCTCCAGATCATCGCTGGCGGCTTCTGCGCTTTGCCGTGGCTTGAGCTTGCTGCTGTGCCCCAACAGCGCGATCAGATAGTCCCCAAACAAAGAAGGGAAGTAGCGCAGCGGATCAAACGCCGAGAGTGTCTGTTGAAGCTGCGCATGCAGAATCGCCGCGCGGCGATAGCGCTTGGCCTGGACCAGCTGAACAAACGCGGTCAGCTGATCCAATAGCTCACGCAGCGGAGGCGAAACAGCGACCGACAGCGAGGTTCCCATCGGGGGCGGTCCCAGCGTCGGATCCTGCACAGACCGCGCCGCCTGCGTGGCCGAAGCAGACGTGGGTCTTTCGGCACTCCCCCCATCGCTGCTGTCGTCGTCGCTCGTGTCGTCGTCGCTCGTGTCGTCGTCGCTCGTGTCGTCGTC
>CALFYE010000055.1 GCA_937952145.1 uncultured Myxococcales bacterium | reverse complement strand
TCTGTCTGGATCCCCGGCTGGCGGCGGGCTGGCTGGCGCAAGGTCGGGGGCCGTGCATCCTGGTGCATCAGTTTGGCCACCCGGCGGCCTGGCCCGAAGCCGCAAGTCGCGGCGGTACCGACGAAGCAAGCCCACCCGCTCTCCGCCCGCAGGACGAGGCGCTGGTGCTGTCGGATGCGGCCTGCGCCATCGGCGTTCCGGGGGCCATGCGCGGTCGCGCTGTCTGCCTGTCGTTTCATCCCCGCAAGCTGCTGACCACCGGCGAAGGCGGCGCGGTGCTCAGCGACGATCTGGGCCTGATCGAAGAGATCCGCGCGCGTCGCGCCCATGGCCTGCAAGCCCGTCCGACGAGCAGTGGCGGACCCAGCCTACCCGGCGAGGGCATCGATCTGCCGCAGCCAGGTCTGAACTATCGCCTGCCCGAGATCGGCGCTGCCATCGGTCGCGCTCAGCTAGCCCGCCTGCCGGCCCTGATTGCCCGCCATCGCGAGCTGGCCGAGCGCTATCGCGATCGCCTGTCGGGCTACGGCCTGACCTTTCAGACCGACCACCCGGGACGCATCTATCAGACGTTCGCCGTCGTGCTGCCGGCCGGCTGCGATCGCTCGGCGCTGCGCCAGGGGCTCTCCGATGCCGGTATCGAGACGCAGGTCGCCTCGTACGCGCTGCAGCACCTGTCGGCGTATCGCGATGCCAAGGTGCTGCGTCTGTCGGGCTCGCTGTCGCGAGTGCAGGACGGGGATCTGACGATCGCCAGCGAGCTTCACCACCGCGGGCTGGCCCTGCCGCTGCACTCGGAGCTCTCGGACGCCGACGTCGATCGGGTCAGCACGGCGCTCTTGGCGGCGCTTCGTCTATAGCTTCGCCACCGCAGACTCAGTACCCTGCGCGGCCATGAAGCCGTCTTCGGGGTCTCTTTCCGCCGGCCTGCTTGCGCTGGGGCTGACGCTGCTTGGGGGCAGCCAGCCGGGGCAGGCCGAGCCCCGGCCGGGACTCCTAAGCCCCTGCCGCGTCCCCGGCAGCGAGGTCGAGGTGCTGTGCGGATCGATCGCCCGCCCGCTGCGCCCCGGGGCTGAGGGGCCAACGATCGACATCCACTTCGCGGTGCTGCCCGCCGTCGCCCGCAACAAAAAGCCCGATCCAGTGTTCTTCTTCGCTGGTGGGCCGGGGCAGGCGGCAACGCGGCTGTTGTCGCCGATCAGCACGCTCCTCAAGCGGCTGAACAATCGGCGCGACATCGTGTTTATCGATCAGCGCGGCACCGGACGCAGCGCACCGCTCTACTGTCCCGAGCAGCCGCCGACCACCCCGCTCAAAGAGCTTCTGGGCGCGGGAAAATGGGATCGCTACCTTTCCGGCTGCTTGTCCGCGCTGCAGGCCCTGCCGCATGGCGATCTGCGCTATTACGCGACGCCGATTGCCATGGCCGATGCCGACGCGGTGCGCCAGGCGCTGGGTGCGTCGCAGATCAACGTCATCGGCGGCTCGTACGGGACGCGGGCCGCGCTGGACTATCTACGCCAGTTTCCCGGTAGCGTGCGGCGGGCGGTGATCGATGGCGTAGCGCCGCCGGATGGACACCTGCCCGATTCCCTGGGCACCGACGTGGCAGCGGCGTTTTCGACCTGGCTTGCGGCCTGCGAGTCGGACCCCACCTGTCAAAAGCGCTATCCCGGGCTGCGCGCGACCTGGGCGCGTCTTTTGGCCAGCCTGCCGGCCGAGGTGACGGTGGCGCATCCCTTCACCGGCGTGACCGAGACGCTGACCCTGACCCGCGAGGACGTGCTGGGCCTGGTGCGCTCGCCGCTTTACGTACCCAGCTTGGCTTCGGCCCTGCCGCTTTCGCTAAGCCAGGCGGCGGCGGGGCATCCCGAGGCCCTGCTGGGCCTGAGCCTGGCGCTTTCGACCGGCGATGCCATGCGGCTGGCGCTGGGCATGCACTTCTCGGTGATCTGCACCGAGGACTTTCCCTTGCCGCCGCCGCGCTCCGGAGGAAACCACGTAGATGCGTCGCTGGAGGCGGAATTTCAGGCCAGCTTCCGGCGCCAGTACCAAGAGATCTGCGATCACTGGCCGCGCGGCGCGGTGCCGGCCGCCTTCCACTCGCTGCCGATGGCGAGCACGGCGACGCTGGTGTTTTCGGGCGGGCTGGATCCGGTGACTCCGCCCCGCCATGGCGAGCGCGTTGCAGCGGCGCTGGGGGGGAAGGCCCGCCATGTCCGCGTCGAAAACGCCGGCCACGGGGTGCTGCCCCTGCCGTGCATCGGCGAGGTCCTGCATCGCTTTATCGATGCCCCTAGCGATCGTGAGGCGCTGGCTGTCGATGCCAGCTGTGCGGCGACCATGCCGCGGCCGCCGTTTTATCCCGGCATCGTGCCGGCGGCGGCTCCTGCTGCGCCCGCCGTCCCCGCCCCAAAACCCGAGGTGCGCCGATGATCAGCGTCGAAGCCCTAAGCAAGCGCTTTACCCAGCGCCGCGGCAAGCAGACCGAGGTCATAGCCGCCGTGAGCGACGTTCACTTCACCGCCCAGGATGCCCGCATCACCGGCCTGCTTGGCCCCAACGGCGCCGGCAAGACCACCAGCCTGCGCATCGTCGCTGGGCTGATCGATGCCGATGCCGGACGGGTGCAGGTCGATGGCCTGGATATCGTTCACAGTCGGCGCCAGGCCCTGGGGCGATTGGGCATCCTCAGCGACGCGCGCGGCCTGTATCCGCGGCTGTCGGCGCGCGAAAACATCCTGTACTACGCCCGCCTGCACGGCATGAGCGACAGCGACGCCAACGCCCGCATCCACTGGCTAAGCAAGGTGCTGGAAATGGAGGGTCTGCTGGAGCGCCGCACCGAAGGCTTCAGCCAAGGCGAGCGCATGAAGACGGCGCTGGCCCGGGCCATCGTGCACGACCCGCCGAACATCATCCTCGACGAGCCGACCAACGGCCTGGATGTGCTATCGACGCGTCGGCTGCGGGCGGCGCTGCGCCGGCTGCGCGATGAAGAGGGCAAGTGCATCGTCTTTTCGACGCACATCATGCAAGAGGTCGAGCGGCTGTGTGATCAGGTGGTGCTGGTCTCGCACGGGCGCACCGTCGCCACGGGCACACCGGCAGAGCTCTGCGCGCAGAGCAGCGAGCCCGACTTTGAAGAGGCCTTCGTCAAGCTGGCCTTCACCAGCGGGGAGAGGAGCGCCGCATGAGCCCGGCCCGCCACCCCAGCCCGCTTACCCTCACCCTCAGCGTCTTCCGCAAAGAGTTCATCGATGCGCTGCGCGATCGCCGCACGCTGCTGGCGGTGTTTTTTAGCTCGGTCCTCCTGGGCCCGGTGATCTTGGCGGCGCTGAGCCAGCTTGTCGCCAGCTTCGAAGAGCGGGCCGAGGGGCGGCAGGTCTACGCCGCCGGCCTGGCGGAAGCGCCGACGCTGCGCAACTACATCGAGCGCCAGAATCACCGCCTGCGCGAGGCGCCGGCCACCTACGAAGCCCAGCTCAAGAACAACGAGCTGGCCGATCCGGTGCTGGTGGTGCCGGCCGACTTCGAGTCCAAGCTCCTGCGCGGCGAGCCGCCGATCGTCGAGATCGTCGTCAGCAGCAGCAATCAGCGAGCCCAGGCCGGGGTCGGGCGGCTGTCGCGGCTGCTGCGTGGCTTTGGTCGCGAACAAGCGATGCTGCGCCTTTCGATCCGCGGCGTCTCGCCGGCTCTGCTAGAGCCGATCACGGTGCAGGAGCGCGACCTGGCGAGCCAGCAGTCCCGCTCGGCGCAGCTCACCTCGATGCTGCCGCTTTTGGTGCTGATGGCGGTGGTGTATGGCCTGCTGGGGGCGGCGCTGGACACCACGGCCGGTGAGCGTGAGCGCGGCTCGCTGGAGCCCCTGCTGATGAACCCGGCGCCCCCGGGGACGATCGTCGTAGGCAAGTGGGTGGCGGTGTCCTGCGTCGGGCTGCTAGTGGCGACGCTGTCGTCGCTGAGCTTCTTGCCGGCGCAGCTGCTGATCCGTAGCGATAGCCTGCAGGCGCTGTTTCAGTACGGCCTGCGCGAGGCGGCGCTGTTCATGGGCATCCTGCTGCCGTTTTCTTTCATGATCGCTGCGCTGATCATGGCCATCGCCATCCGCTGCAAGACCTTCAAAGAAGCGCAGGCCAGCGCTACGCTCGTCGTGATGTCTGTCTCGCTGGCACCAACGATCACGGTCTTTAACCCCGGGGCGGAGCAGCCCTGGCATGCGTGGGTCCCGGGCTTATCGCAGAACACGCTGATGAACCACGTCATCAAAGGCGAGCCGCTGACCTTGCGAGGGCTGCTTTCGCCGTGGCTTGTGGCGGCGGTGTTGTGCTTCGTCTGTCTTTCGTACGTTGCGCGCACATTGCGCAGTGCGGCGACGCGCTAAGAGGGGGGTGTTTACATATTCGGCTGCGAGTGCCCTTGACGTGAACGGGCTGCACGGCTGGGGCCCCCGCGGGCGCGGCCTCCGTTTTCCGCCGGGGCGTCGAAAAACGGAGATCCGCTGCGGCCCCAGCCTTACTGGAGTCTTGGTTCTTGGGAGCCTTGCTGAGGGGGGGGGTTATTCGTTGAGGATGGGGGGGGTGGACCAGTAGTCCTGCATGAGCTCTTGCGACCAGGTGGGCTCGCGGACTTCGCTGCGGGGGAGGAAGGCGCGCAGGACGGGCTTGATGTCAAGGATGGGGGTGCCGTCGATGGCGTCGAGCTCGCTGACCCACAGGGTGCGATCGTGGACGCGCACGATTTTTACGATCGTGGTGCCGATGCGGTTGGGGCGGCCTTTGCCGCGCTGGGCGAAGATGCCGACCTTGGGCCAGTCGGGGTTGTTGCGGGGGTGGCGGGCGCCGGTGACGATCTTTTCCGGCGGCACGCGATCGAAGACATAGATGATCTCGGCGTGCGAAAAGGCGTCCAGGCCCTGCAGGGCCTCGGCGTCGAAGCCGGCCACGAGCTCGATCTCGGCGACGGTACCGCCCCAATAGTCATCCTCAGGCACGGTGCGGCTGGCGCGCACGTAGGCCACGGGGCTCATTGTGAAGTTCATAGAAAAAGATGCTACGGCAGGCGCGACGGGCTGTGAAGTTCGCGCGCCTCTGGGCTGGCGGCGCCGGGCGCTCGCTACTCGGTACAATCGAGACGATGCTGCCTTCACGACCGATCCTGTCGCGGCTGGCTGCGCTGGTTGCGCTTGCGCTCTTGGGTGCCCAGCCGGCCTCGGCGACGCCTCCGCCCGAGCCGACGCGCTGTCCCGATAAAGGACAGCCTTCGTCGACGCTGCGTGCTGACTACGATCGCGCGGCGGCGGCGTTTGCTGATGCGGCGCGGCTGTTTCCCAATGCGGCGGGTGAGACGGCACGGAAGAGCAGTGCCGAGACGCTGGCCGCGCGCGCTGCCCACCTGCAGGGATCGCTTTTCCAGGCGCACAAGCTGTCGCAGGAGCCGATCGTCGGCGGTCAGGTCTGGGCGAGTGCCGATCACAGCTACACCCAGGCGCGGATCCTGGAAGACTGCGGCATGCGCCGCGCGGCCCTGCGGCTGTATCGCGACATCGTGTGGACGGCGTACGCGCTGCCGGGCACGGTGGCTCTGGCCCGCGAGGGGCTGCGGCGACTGGGGCATCCCGACATCACGCCCGCCCTGCATAACGAAGGCAGCCAGGATCCGGCGGAGCTGAAGTCAGCCTATCGCGCTGCGCTGGCCCAAGGTCGCAGCTTGGCAGAGGCCGGTCAGCTACCGGCGGCGTTCGTGGCGCTGTGCAGTGCCGTGAGCCACGCCAATAAAGTCGGTGCGCTGACGGGGCGCAATCCCAGTGACTTGGCTGCGCCGGCCTTTGCGGAGCTGGGCTTGGTCGCTTATCGACAGGGGGTGCTCGACGACGCGCAAGAGTTCACGCAGGAGGCGATCCGGCGCGAGTGGTTTGGCGCACCGGGATCGGCAGCGGGGGCGCTTTACAACCTGGGCCTGATCTGGGAAGCGCGCGGCGATCGGCTGGCGGCGATCGAGGCGTATCACGAGTCGCTGCGACGAAGGCCCAATGGGACGGTGGCGGCGCGCTTGGCAACGCTGTTACCGGGATCGGATCAGTCGATCGTGACGCCGCGCGCCATGCTGGGGCCGTTCACTTCGCTCGCCGAATACTGCCGAGCCAGCGCGGCGTCAGGTTGCAGCATGGACAGCTCGCCCAGCGAAGTGACCTACGAGTGCAAAGGCCAGCTCAGCGAGCGCGCGCGCGGCCTCGTCCCGCCGTATCAGAGCGTCGGCCTGCTGCGCACCGGCTGCCTGTTCGATCCCGAGCAGGGGCGCGGCACGCACCACTATCGCTTGGTCGTGCAGACGGCGGCTGGGATGTTTGTCTCATCGGTGATCGCCTCGCGCTTTCAGAATCGGCGCTGCGACAGTCAGATCCAGCCGCGCGAATTCGCGGTGCGCCAGATCGTGCCCGGCGGGGCGTCGGAGATCGTCCTGCGCCTGCGACACACCTCGTCCTGCGTGGGTCAGGGCGAAGATCTGAGCGACGAGGAACAGGAGCTGCTGCTGCTCGCCGGCCTGGGGCCTTCGGGGCAGCCGAGTGCGACACTGGGGATTCCGCTGCTCGATGCGCAGAACGAGACCCGGCCCGGTCGCGGCGGCAGTCGTACGCAGAGCCGGGCCAGCGCGACCTTTCTACCCGACGGTACGCTGCGACTTTCAGCGGGGGCGGCGGGGGCCCCAGCTTCGCTGAGCGGACTGCTTGGCGACCACTCGCTGCGGTTTCGCTAAGAACGACGGCTGAGGCCGGCGCGCTGACCCGCGTGGCGCGTGCCGTGGCTGCGGGATGGCTGCAGCCGGGCGCCCTTGTTGCCGGTGAGCAGGCGGGGATCGCGCAGCGACGGCTTGCTGGGGTGTGCGACCTTGCCCTTGCCGCGCGGCGGCGGCTTGTGCTCGTGCAGCTTTTCCCAGTCGGTCTCTTCACTGCGGCGATCCAGGCTGGGGTCGGCGGTGCGCAGGTAGGCACAGCGCGCCTCTTCGATGTAGGGCGTGACGTGGTTGTCGCCGGCTAGCTGCTCGTCGACAAACTTGTAGTTGGTGTAGCTCTCGACAAAGAAGTCGAGCTCGCGGCGGCGGATGTTGCCGCCGGTGTCATCGGCGCGTACGCAGCCATCGTGACGCGAGCCATCGGGCATAAGGACACCGACAAGCTCGGGCAGAAACAGCGGCGTCCCCAGCGGCACAAAGCGCGGATCGACGGCCACCGAGCGATACGGCAAGAGCGCCCGCCCCTGCCCGCCCTTGCCCAGCGGATGCTCCAGCGGATCCAGGGTCTGAAAGCAGAAGCCGACGCCATACGGACAGCGCCCGTCGTAGTTCAGCACCCGCCCATCGCGCAGCACCGCCGAGCCTTCCAGCTTGAACTCGAAGACGAAGGTGCGGGGAAAGCGACCGATGACGAAGCCGTGGCGGGTGTAGATATCGATCAGGTAGGGCTCGGCGGCGTACTCGCTCTCGAAGGCCAGCCAGTAGAAGGTCATCTTGAACGTGCCGCGCTCGCCCAGCGGATAGCCGCAGCAGTCTTTGTATTTGGTGCGCAGATCGAGCTTGGCGTAGCTGCCCTCGATGGCCTTGCTGTCGTCGTCGGGGTGGGGGGTAAGGCCGCTCTTTTGCAGCGCCTGCAAGGCGCGCTCGACCGCGGCGGGCCGGGTCAGAAGTGGGGCCGCAGGCTCGGACTCTGCGCTGGCCGAAAGGGCGCAGAGCAGCGACAGCAGGACCCCCAGGAGGGCTATGCACAGGGCGCGCATCCTGGCGATTCTACTGCCAAACTTACGGCGGCAACAGAATGTGCAGCGGGCTGCCCAGCGAGAGCGCGATCTGGCTACCGGAGAAGACCTCGCCGTCGAGGGTTAGCTGCTGCGGGCTGTCGAAGCGCAGCGTCGCGGTCTGGGCCAGGCGATCGACGTGCGGTGTGCCCGAAAGCGGCTGTCCCCGCAGCATCCGCGGCAGCTGTAGCGCGTTCTTGGTGATGCCGATGCCCGAGGCCACGACGTGAAAGCGACCCGGCACGGCACCCGCTTGCCAGGGCACGCGAAAGCCCAGCCCGACATCCGGCACGGTGGCGCACAGGATGGTGCGAAACGCCGACTCGGGCTGCGCCTGGCCATCGATGGATAGCGCGGTCGGCGTCAGGGCAAACAGCCAGCGGGCAAAGCCCCCGCCTCCGGGAATCAGCGAGGACCCGACGGTGCGCAGGGCCAGCCAGGTCGCCCACAGCAGCCCACGCTGCGGATGGCTGTCATAGGCCGACAGATAGCGCGCGCCCATCGCCGCACCGAAGATGAAGCCGTAGCGGGTGCGGGCCTGGGCTGGCTGCGACAGATCGGGATCGCGGCCTGTAAGCGGCCGCTCATCCGCGATGTCGACGCGCATGACATCCAGCCGGGCGGTCGGCAGGCGACGCACATCGACGGTCTCGGCCAGGCTCTTGAGCCCGCGCGCGAGCTGAGCCAGCGGCTCGCCAGACAAGCCCAGGTTGCGCGCCACGGTGTTCATCGTTCCGCCGGGCACGAGCAAGATCGGGGGTAGCTGCGTCCAGATCGTCGCCGCTGTCGACAAAAGGGTCGCCAGCGTGCCATCGCCACCGCACACCGAGAGCACATCGCAGCCGGCCGCGGCTTGGGCCTGCAGGGCTGGCGCAAGCTCGGCGGGGGTCTGCGTGGCGACGAGCGCGGTGTCGATTCCAGCCGCCCGCGCCGATTCCAAGCACTGCGAGAGGCGATCGAGCAGGGCCGGCTCGCGGGTCCGCTTGGCCTGCCGATTGACCACGATGACCAGGCGCATCGGCTTAGTCTCGCGGCTGGCCGAGAGCGGCCGGGGCTGGGCTGGCGCCGCGCAAGACGCCCCGCAGCAAGAGCGCCAGCAGCGTCAGCACATAGGGCAGCGCCTGAAGCAGATAGTTCGGCACGTGCAGGTTGCTGGCCTGCAGCTTGATGCCCAGCGCTTCAGCCGCCGCGAACAGCACCGCAGCAGCAGCAGCAGGCAGGGGTCGCCAGCCGCCGAAGATCATCGCGGCCAGGGCCAGAAAGCCGCGCCCGCCCGACATCAGCGCCACGAACTGTCGCTGCTCAAAGACCAGATACACGCCGCCGATGCTGGTCAGGAGTCCCGACAGCAGCACGGCGATGCCGCGGACCTGCAGCACCGACACGCCCAGCGCGCGCGCCGCCTGCGGTCGCTCGCCCACCGCGCGCAGCCGCAGACCCAGCACGCTGAAGTACAGAAAGACGTGCAGGATGGCGATCAGGAACACCGCGGCCAGCAGGAACAACGCCGGGCCATGCCCATCAAGAGCCGCCAGTCGCGGCGAGTTGCTGGTCGATCCGTAGACCGCCTTGAGCAGCACCCGCGACAGACCATCGGCCAGCATGAACAGCGCCACGCCCGACACGATCTGATCGCCGCGCAGGACCACCACCGCCAGGGCATACAGACCCGCAAAAGCGACGCCCGCCGCCAGACCACAGCCGACGGCGGCCAGCGCGCCATGACTTGCGCCCAGCGCCGTGCCCAGCGCCGAGATCAGCAGGAAGCCTTCGAGCGCGATGTTGATCACGCCGGCCCGCTCGCAGACCGTGCCGCCGAGCGCCGCCATGACATACGGCACGCTCAGGCGCAGGACCGCAAGCAAGAGCCCGAGCCACCAGGCGGCGCTCATGCGACCTCCTTTTCTGGCGCTGCTGTCGGCGTCACGATCGGCGTCGCGCTGCGAACATCAGCGACGGGGCGGGCGGCGGTCAGGCCAAGCTGCGACACCAGCCTGCGCACTTCGGGATTGGCGGTCGCGACGACCAGGATGACCAGCGCCGATAGGACATCGATCAGCTCGCGCGGGACCTGCGCATTTACCGCCAGGCCGCCCTGCGACAGCGTGCCGAAAAGCAGCGCCGCCCCCACCACGCCCAGCGAGCGTCCCTGCCCCAGCACTGCGACGGCGATGCCGAGATAACCCAGTCCCGCCGAGAAGCCGTCTTCATAGTAGTGCTTGTAGCCGAGCACGAAGTTCGCGCCGCCCAGGCCTGCCAGCCCGCCCGACAGCGCCAGGGCCAGCGTTCGCAGGCGCCCGACGTGCAGACCGGCGGCGGCGGCGGCATCTGGGTTTGCTCCGACGGTGCGCAGGGCAAAGCCAAGGTGCGTGCGCTGCATCAGCACGGCGTACACGACGACCACCAGCCCGCCGAGAAGCAGCGTGGCATTCAGCGCCGAGCCCTGCAGCATCGGCAGCGCCTGCGACAGCCGGGGAAGCTGGGCTGCTTCTGCAATCGGCGCGGTGTGCACCGACTCTTTGACGAACAGCGCGGCCCCGACGCCGACCAAGAGCGCGCGCACGATGAAGTTGAGGAGGATGGTGACGATGACCTCGTGCGCTCCGGCCAGCCAGCGCAGCAGGCCCGCCAAGCCACCGAGCAGCGCGCCGCCGACAAAGCCAATGAGCAGACACAGCGGCACCGCCAGCCAGGCCGGGGTTCCGGGCGGCAAGTGCGCGCCACACAGCGCCATCGCCATCGCTCCGGCGGCTAGCTGTCCTTCGCCGCCGACGTTGAATAAACCGGCGCGCTGCGCCAAGGCCACCGACAGCCCGGTCAGCAAGAGCGGCGTGGTCTTAAACAGCACCTGACCGATGCCGTAGACGCTGCCCCAGGTGCCGACGAAAAACAGGCGATAGACCGCGCTCGGCTCGGCATGAAAAAGCCGGGCCAGAAGCGACGTACAGGCCATCGAAAGCAGCACCGCCCACAAAAACGGCAGGGCCGACAGCCCCCCCAGGCTCAGCCGCGAGACCGTCGGAGGCGAGACCGCTGCTGACTGATAAGTGTCGCGCACGCGGTCTTCATATGCCGGCGACGCGAGCCCCGTCAACAGCGATAAGGCCTGAGCCCCCGACCGCAGCCGAGGGCAGGGCCGGGGAGGCGCGACTAACCCAGCGGGAGAGGGAGGGCGCGGCCGATGCGGGGATCGCTGCTGGCCAGCTTGGCGAAGGCGGCGGGGTCGGCGCGCTTGAGATCACCGCCGTCACCGTCGGGAAGACCGCTGCCGATAAGCTGACCGAGGCCGCGCAGCGAGCCGTAGTAGTTGCTGGCATCGTGATCGGCCTGGGTGATGCAGCCGCGGACCAGCGAGCGCGAGATGCTGGGCAGGTTGAGCAGCCGCAGCGCCGTGCTCCACAAGCCGTCGATGCGGTTCTGATCGGCGGGGAATTCCAAGAGCCCGGCCAGCGTCAAAAGCAGCGCGCCACGCTGACCGAGCAGCGTCGATAGCGGTCCCTTGGCTGGCAGGATGCCGAGGTCGAGGGCACGGCGGTGGGCCTCGGCGGCACACAGCAAGCGCTTGAGCTCCCACGGGGCGTGCGACAGGTAGCTGTGGAACATCACATCAACGCGCAGGTTGTCTTCGCCGATCGCACTCTCGGCCACCGGATCGGGTCCGCCGGCCCCCTGCAGATAGCGGGATACCGACGGAAGCTGGCCAAGCTCGGCGGCGGCATCAGGGCTGGCGGCGGCGACGACGGGCGTCTTGCCCACCGGCACGTCGCGGGGTGGCTCGCGGTGACTGTAGAAGCCGGCGGCGCCAAAGACATAGAACAGCTCGCTCTCGCCGGGCAGACCGCGCCACAGATCGGAATACTGCGTCACTCGATTGAGGCTGCCCGCCGCCCAGCCCAGCCCCTTGGCCGCATCGCCGCCGATCTGCGAGGCGGCCACGCCGGGATCGCGCGGGGTCGCGGCGTTTTCCAGGTCGGACTTGATCTCGCGCAGCGTGAAGTCCAGGAAGCCGTCGTAGTAGTCGGCGTGCCCGTCCTGATTGACGTCGGAATAGCGCGCCGTGACCAGCGGATGCGACGGGCCGATGAACTGCATGAACTGCGGGTTTTGCGACTGCTCGTGGTGCCACTGCTCTTTTTGCATGCGCTCGGCTAGCTGCGCGTGCGACTCGCGATTGGAAAGACCGGTGAGCAGGGCGATGAAGCAGTCCAGCCCTTCCGAGTCGCTGACCTTGCCCGTCGCGGTGTCGGTGCGGAAGTAGGTCGAGTCCCACGACGAATAGATGTCGGCGTCAGGAAACATCTTGCTAACAGCGAAGCGGGTGGTCAGGCCGGCGCACTGGCTGTTCATCATCAGCTTGTAGCCGCTCTGGCGAACCTCGATGGTGCTGGCCTGCATGTCGAAGGCTCCCAGCTGAGCGTGCCGGTTGATCAAGACCCCGACAAAATCAGCCGATCCCATCTCTAGATTTTCGTCGCTGGGCGAGGCCGAGCGGCTGTAGATCAGGATGGGCTGGCCGCTCGGGTTCTTAAACGGTGCCTGCAGCACGCGATAGCGCGAGGCTGGTACAGGCAGCGACGGGGCAGGGCTCTCGGCAGCGACTTCTTTGAAGTTGTAGCGGCGCAGAAGAACGTCGCACTCACCCTCGTGAAAATCCCAGGCCGAGCACATCGCGAAGCGCCAGACTCCATCGAGCTGCGCATACGGCGGCGCCTGCCGGATCAAGCCTTTGAGCAGCGCCGTGGCCCGCTCGCGAGCCGCTGGGGTCAGCGCTGGACCGCGCATCTGCAGAAGCTGGATCGCGTGTGCACGCAGGGCCGCGCGGGCGCTGGGGTGATCCGTTTCCTGATCGATCAGGGCAAAGATCGCATCGGTCGCCGCCGCCGCCACCTGGGCATAGCCGGGATCACGGCGCAGCGTGGCGACGATGTGCGAGAGCACGGTCAAGCCCGCCGAGCGAAGCTGTGCCGCGGCCAGGGCATCGCGTCCCGAAAGCGGGCCAGTAACCGCGCCATCGGCAAGTGCCCCCGCGACCTGCTGCAGCAGCGCCTGGGCCTGCGTCGCGGTCAGTCGCTCGCTGCGCAGGGCCTGCTCGGGATGGAAGGCGCTCGGCGGAAACAGCCGCTCAAAGGTGCTGGTGCGGCGCGTCGAGATCCAGCGCGCGGCGGTGATCAGCACAGCCGCTGCCGCCCCACCCGTGGGCGCCGGTCCGCTGGCTTGTTCGGCGAGGGTTCCCTCGGGCAGCAGAAACAGCGGGGCGGCACCGGGGCGACCATCTTGCAGGTCGAGCGCCACGGCCGCAGGTGCGCTGGGGGCCGAAACCGGCGGGGCGTCGTCGGAGCTGACGTCATCCGGCTCGGCTCCAGCCGCCTGATCACTTTTTACCGAGGCACAGCTCTTAAGACGCCGACGCACCGGCGTGCGCTCGGGGAAGGCGATGATCAGCGACTTGCCACAGAGCGCCTTGAGCCCCTCCACCTGCTCGGGGGGGAGGCGGTCTTCCAGCACGACGTAGAAGTCGCGCTCTCCAACCAGTAGCAGGTGTGTACCCGGCAGGTGCTGGTGCGCGGCGAAGGTGTCGGCGGCATCGGCACCGCTGTCGATCAAGACAGCCTGAAGCTCGGCAATGCCGAAGCTTGGGGGAAAGCGCAAGGCCAGGGTCGTCTGCGGCATAGCGTCTCCTGCCGGCCGGCAAGAAGCCCAGCAGACCGGCGGCGTAGGCCGCGCGCACCGGATTCGGCGGCTGCGGCGGGTTACAGAAACATAAAGAAGCGCTCGGGGATGTCGTCGAACGACAGCGGGCCACTGCAGCCGGCGCATGAAAACGCCGGAGCCCGTCGCTGCAAGACACCAGCGGCATCGTACATGTCGCGCCTGACATCGATCAGGCGCTCCTCGTCTAGGCCGCAGCGTGAGCACAGATAGGGAGCAAAAAACGACACGACCTCAGTGTGATCCAGCAGGTTGCTGATGGCGTTGGCCTGCTGCACGAACTGAATCGGGCACTCGTAGAGGCGGATCTTCGACACACCGGTCAGCCGGCGGATCAGATCGATCCAGGTCTGGATGCTGTCCGAGCTGATGCGGCGAAACTCACGCATGTGGAAGTGGACCTCGCCGCGAAGCTGCGTAAGCGGCGCCAGGTCGACCTCGGCGTTGAGCAGGCCGGAGAGGTAAATCAGGGTCTTTTCACCGCTG
>CALFYE010000054.1 GCA_937952145.1 uncultured Myxococcales bacterium | reverse complement strand
CCGACGACCGACGCGGCCGATGGGGTCCACAACAGGTTTTGATAGGCGCTCTAAGACGAGCGGCCCAGCTCCTGCCAGGCGCTCTCGGTGCGCTGCGCGCGGGCGCGTCCGGCCACGCCCAGTAAGCGGCGATCGCGCTGCCAGCGCTCGGCCACCTGCGGCTCGACCTGGGACCACAGCGGCTCGCTGCTTTCGACGAAGCGGGCCGTTGCCTGCAGCACACCGGCGAGCGCGATATGCATCGATCGCGACAGCGGCGGGGCCGCAGCAATCGGCGACAGCGCACAGAGCAGCGCCAGCGCCTCGGCGGGATGGCTGCTTGGGAACCCGCAGCGACGCCCCACTTGAACCAAGTAGCCCAGCAGCGCGGCATGCACGTGCACATCTTCAATCGTGCGAAACGGCTTGAGATAGCGCTCGTAGCCATCGCCGGGCAGAAGCTCCTCCGACGTCACTGGCACGGCCTGCAAGCGCAGACTGGCGTGTGGGATCTCCGGCACAAACGGCGTCGCCGGCCCCGGCAGCAGCGTCACGCCGGCGCGCCCCGTCGGAATCAAGACGGCTTGCAGACGATTTCGGCCCTGCGCATCCAGCCCTCGACTGGCCACGATCAACAGCCGCTGCGCCTGCTCGCCCAGCGTGACGAAGGTCTTGTCGCCATCGAGGCGATAGGTCTCCTCATCGGCGGCGCCGGTCGGCGGGACCACGCCAAGCTGCGTGGCGATAGAGCGGGGATGGGCCCCCAGACTCTCCGTCGCACACAGAGCCATCGGCTGCTGCGGCTGCACATCCACCGAGGTGCCGGAAAGCAGCTGGGTCAGCGCTTCCTGATAGCCCGCCGCAAACGCATAACCCAGCCGGTCGGCAAAAAAACCCAGCGCGGCGGCTCGGCCCAGCGATGTGGAAAACGGCAACGAGACAGCGAGCCGCCGCGCCCAGAAGCTCCCCACCTCATCAGTCACCGGCCACGGCTGCGGTGGCGTGCGCAGCAGAAATTCGCAGAGCGCTTCCATCAAAAAATCGCGACCGCAGGCCCGCCCGCGGCGCCTTAGTTTTCCAGGTCGTCGTTGTCGTTGCTGGTCGGCTCGGGGCGACGGAAACGATGTACCTTGCCGCCATCGACAGCCGTAAGCTCTGGCCGATCTTTGACCACCGCGATGACCACCACTTCGCCGAGGGCAACCGCCAGATCCGGGGGCTCTTCGGCGCGCTCGGCAAGCAACAAGAAGCCGTCTTCGATGCTGACCAGGAAGCCGCCGCCCAAGCAGTTGTCGTGCTCCTCGCAGGAGCGCGGGCCAAAGACATTGACCTCTTGGCCAATGAAGCGCTCTAGCACGCCATAGGTAGATCGGCGCGGAAAGGACCACTTACTAGGGGGCTTGGTCATGGTCCATTCGGTATCGCAGAGCGCGCGGCATAGCAAGCGGAAGCATCAGCGAGTCGCCGACTGAGCACGCCGACATCGCCTAAGCCCCGGAAATCAGCGACGGAATACCGCTAAGAAAAAAGCAGCGGCGCGATGGCTCCAGCGAGCGCTCCGGCCAGGATCAGCCAGCTGGGGTTGAGACGCAGAAAGTGCCCAAGGAGCAGCGCCGCCAGACTGAAGGCCAGCCAGCCCGGCGAGCCTCGCTGCTGCGCCAACAGCAAGCACGCCGTCGCCGCCAGCACCGCGAGCGAGCAGGCGTTCACACCATCGAGAAACCAGCGCAGCGAGCGCGACTGCCGCAGCCGCAAAAGGAGCGCAGCCAAGAGCCAGACGAGCGCGAACGAGGGCGCAAAGATGCCCAGCGTCGCTACCCCTGCACCGGCGGCGCCGCGCACCAAATAGCCGATGCAGGTGGCGGTGGTGAACACTGGCCCCGGCGTGATCTGACCGATCGCCACGGCATCGAGCAGCGCCTCACGCGATAGCCAGTGCTGCTGTTCGACCACCCCGCGCAGGAGCAGCGCAACCAGCACGTAGCCACTGCCGTAGATCACGCTGCCGACCTTCGCGAAAAACCAGCCGAGGGCGGGCAGCGACACCGTAGTTGCGGCTGGAGTGCTGACCGCAAGGCCGCTTGCGGAAGCTGTACTCGACAGCCACGAGGTGACCCCCAAGAACCCCGCAGCTGCCGTGCCCCCCGACGGTGGACGAGCCGAAGGCGAGCGCTGATGAAGCCACACGGAAAGCAGATAAAGCAGGCCGCCACCGAAGAACAGCGGCAGCTCGGGCAGTCCGGAAAGCGCCGCGGCAAAGGCCAAGGCGGCCAGCCCGCGCAAGCCAGGCCGCGACAGCGCAGTGCGGCTCAGCGTCAGGCTCGCCAGGCCGACGACAGCGACGACGCTGGCTTGGATGCCCTGCAGCATCGGCTGCACCCGCGGTAGGCGGCCGAAGCGCACGTACAGCCAAGCCAGACCCAGCGTGATAAGCGCCGCCGGACAGATGAAGCACAGCCCTGCGACCAGCGAGCCGCGGATACCGGCCCGACGATGGCCAATGTGGATCGCCATCTCGGTCGAGTTCGGTCCGGGGATGAGGTTGGTCGCACCCAGCAGGTCGAGAAACTCCGCCTGGCTGAGCCAGCCGCGCCGCTCGACCAGCTCGCGCTGCATGATCGAAAGATGCGCCGCCGGTCCGCCGAACCCGACCACGCTGAGGCCAAAGAAAAACCGCGCCAGCTCGCGCAGGCTCGCCTCTTGTGGGCTGCGGCCTGCCTTGGCTTCTGGTGCGGTCGGTGTCGTCGGCGTCAGCATCGGCGTGGGTATCGGGACTCGCCGCGTTAGGCAGCGGTGAAGCCGCCATCGATCAAGAGGGGCGAGGCAGTCACAAAGGCGCTCTCTTCGCTGCACAAGTACAGCGCGGCTGCCGCCACTTCGTCTTCGCTGGCCATGCGCCCCATCGGATGTTCGCGGACCAGTGCAGCGACGACTTCCGGATAGGCGGCTTCCGCCTGGGCCATCGCTGCCGTCCGCGTCACGCCAGGGCACAGCGCGTTCACCCGCACGCCACGACCTGCGTATTCCAGCCCCACCGATCGCGTGAGCCCCAGCACCGCATGCTTGGCCGCGACATAGGCGTGATGCGCGGCGCGACCCGTCACACCGTAAATCGAACAGAGGTTGACGATGGCCCCGCCGCCGCTCGCGAGGATGGCCGGGACCTGATGGCGCAGCCCGACAAAGACACCGCGCACCCCGGTGGCGATGACCTCGTCAAAGACCGCCAGATTCGCCCGCTCAAGCGGCGCCATATCGCCGCCGATGCCGGCGTTGTTGATCGCAAAGTCGAGGCGTCCGTAGCGCTCGTGGACCTGCGCTAAGAGCCCACGCACCGCCGCGTCATCGCGGACATCGGTCGCGACGAACAGCGCCTGCCCGCCCTGCGACTCGATGGCGCGAACTAGCTCGGCGCTGCCGGTGTCGTGCCGGGCACAGAAGGCTACGTGCGCCCCTGCGCGAGCAAACGCGCGGACGACTGCGCGACCGATACCCGAGGTCCCGCCAGTGACCAGCGCGACCCGCCCCTTGAAATCAAACTGCATCATGTGTCGGCCCCCCATACTCGATGTTCGTTACTCGATGTTCTATAGCCGGTGCGGTGCGGGCTGTGCCCTCGGCTTGCGACGCGGTCCCTGCAGACCCCCGCGGATCATCGCGACGGCTTGCTGCGCCAAGCGCTTGCGGCGCGCTGGTCCCAGACGACGACGCAGGCGTTCGGATGCCAGGACTTCGTGCAGCTCAGCCCCCAGCTCGCTCAGCACGACCTCGGTAAGTCCCGGGCCGATGATGGCGGCCACGAACTGGGTCACCGCCGCGACCTCACGCCGCTTGGGGATGGCCCCTGCCCGCATACCACTGCGCAGCAGGGTCTCTAGCTCAGCGGTGCCCGCGGCACAGACCGCGCGGTGCAGCCCACGCACTTCGGCATCGGCCGCCGGATGGGCCGCCGCCGCCGTGATGCGAGCCAGGCGCGGATACTTCACCAAGAACGCCATGCCGCGCTCGATCTGGTAGGTCAGCGCGGCCCAGAACTCGGATGGGCCGGCCGGCTGACGCAGAAACTCGCGCTTGCGGCGGGGCACCTCTTCGGCAAGCAGCCAGCGATACAGATCCAGCTTGTCGCTGAAGTACTGGTACAGGCTGCCCTTGGCGATGCCGGCGCGCCGCACGATCTGCGACAGCGAAGCCTCGGCGTAGCTGCGCTCAGCAAACTCGGTGATGGCCTCTTCGACCAGGCGGGTGCGGCGATCTTCCGGCAAACCAAAGAACGTTGCGGTCGGCATGTGACTGACCAGTCATATGACTGATCGGTCACATGGAGCAAGCAAATAGTTCCTCAGGCCCGCTATGGTCGGCTAGGCAGACCTAGCGGCTCAGACGCCCCTGCTGGGCCTGCCCACGGATCTCAGCCAACCAGCTCAGCGCTTCGGGCCGGGTGGAAAAGAAGCGCGTCGTGTGGGCGGAACCAACGACGCGGGCGATGGCACGCAGCACTAGGTCGATCAGTATTCGCATCACCGAACTGGCCCCTACCACCGCGGTCACCCCGACGACCTTGTGCTGCCGATGATAGCCAGCCAGTGCTTGCCGGGTGGCAGCTGGAAACGACCAGGGGCCGGTGAGGACGACCAGCAAGAGGGCATAGCTGAAGCGCCCCTGCGTCTCCTCGACCCGGGCTAGGCCAGACAGCAATTCGGCGGGTAGGAACTCGCCACTGATCTCGATTTCGATCAGGTCATCGGTGACGCAAATACGCTGCTTGCCGATCGTCTGCCAGGCACTCATGCAGTCTCCACTCTAAGCAAATAGGATACATGCTCGTCGGGTCGAGCCCGTGGCGGAAGATCCCGCTAACGGCGAGGCTTGCCGCTCGCGAAGCGATCGCGCGCTTCTTCTTCCAGGATGCGGGTACGACGGCCGCGCAGTCGCCGCCGGGCATCGGCTTGCTGTGCCGCAAACAGCTCGGCCGCTTCGCGCTGACCGCGACGCTGCAGAAAGGTCTGATTGGCCAGCGTCACCGCCTCACGACAGCGCTCAAGCTCAGCCTGCGCCGACGCCAGGCGGGCGCCTGCGCGCTCGCGTTCATCCTGCTTGTGGCGTAGCTCTTGCGCGAAGGCGTGCAGCTCGCCCGCCAGCTGCGGACCCGACAGCGCGGCAAAGCTGCCCTCACTCTGCGCCGCGGCCTGGATGCAGTGCGCAGCGTGTGATTCGGCTTGGCGCAGTCGAGCGAGTGCACTCTCCAGCTGACGCCGAGACACCTTTAGCCCGGACAGCGCGGCGGCCTCGTCTCGACGACGCAGGCGCAGGACCTCGGCGGTCAGTGCCTCGTCGCGGTCAGAGCCGGTGGCCATCCCCTCCCCTCCCTCGATCGACTACTTGCCGCGGCCGAGCAGCCGCCGGAACAGGCCCTTGAACCACTCCCACAGAGCCCGCCAGATCAGCGCCCCGGCATCGAGCGCTTCCGGTTCTTTCGGCTGCACCGTAACGGCGAGCGGGCGCGGCTTGGGACGCGGCAGGACGCCGGTGGTGATGTCGGACGGCTCAGGTGGAGGCGCCGCTCCGCGCGACGGCGTAGGCTTGTCGGCGGCAGGCCCCTCGCTCTTACTCTCGGTAGCAGGTGGGCTCGCGGTGACAGCGACCGCAGGCTTGCTCTCACCCAGTTTGGTCGCGACCTCAGGCTGCGCTGCTTTTGCTGTGCTGTCGGTCCCTTCGCCCTTCGGCGCGATAGCCGGAGCCGCGGATGGTTCTTCGGACTTCACGGCCGCGGGCGGTTCTGCGCTGGCTTCCGTCTTCGCTTCAGCGTTTGCTTCGGTCTTCGCTTCAGCTTTCGCTTCGCCGTTTGCTTCCGCTTTCGCTTCGGGCTTTGCGTCGGCTTTGGTTTCGACGCTCGCGTCGGGCTTTGCGTCGGCTTTGGCTTCCGCCTGCGCCCCGGACGCGGGCTCGGCCTTGGCTTCGGGTGGGGCTGCCGCGGGGCTGCCTTCAGCGGGTGCGGGCGCGCTGACTTCTGTGCTGACGATGCGCTCGCGGGCGCGCTCGACGAACTGCTTGAAGAGCTGCTTGGAGACGCCCTCGATCATGCCGCGGCCAAAGCGCACCAGCTTGCCGGCGATCTCGACATCGGCGACGACTTGGACCTCGCTCCCGCCTGCTGCGGGGGCAACGCTGAGCTCCATGCTCATGCGGGCGGAGCCGCCACCGCTCGTGTCATCGCCGGTGCCGCTGAGCTTTAGGCGATGGGCCTGCGCATCGACATCGGACATCGTCGCCTTGCCGCGAAACTCTGAGGTCACCGGACCGACCTTGATCTTCATCGTGCCAAGATAGGTGTCCGCGCCTTCCTGGCCCCGCAGCTGCGCCCCCGGCAGACAACCCGCGACCTGCTCTGGACTGAGCAGAAATTTCCATACCCGCTCGATGGGAGCCTCGACGTTGAACTTCTCTTCGATCTTCAGGTTGGACATGGCTAGCCTTGGTCCTGCACCCGCTTTAAAGCCTCGGGCGTATCGACATCGATTGTGACGCCATCATCGGGCATCGGTACATAGCAGAGCACATCGGCGTGCCGATCGAGCAGCGATCGCGCCCCACTGTCGCCCTGCAGCTGCTGCAGCTCTGGGAAGTAGCGCGAGGACCACAGAACGGGGTTGCCGCGCTGGCCGTTGTAGGTCGGCACGATCAGCTCGCGGCCGTCGCTGGGATCAAACGCGGCCAAGAGCGCTTCGATATGGGCCGGTCCGACGCGCGGCATATCGCCCAGGCAGACCAGCGCACCATCACAGCCACCTGCACCACCGCCGGCTGCCGCCCCAGCTGACAGCGCCGCAATGCCGACACGCAGCGAGGTCGATAGCCCCGCGGCATAGTCTGGATTGTGAACGCAGCGCAGTGGGATGGCGTCGCCTAGCTCGGCGCGCAGGCTGTCGACCAGCGCCTGCACTTGCGCAGCCTCATGACCGGTGACGACGACAATCGCCGACACCGCGGACCCGCGCAGCGCGGAGAGCACCTGCGCCAAAACCGTCGTCTGGCCCACCGGCTGCAAGAGCTTGTTCTTTTCGCCCATGCGCCGCGACTGTCCAGCGGCCAGCACAATCGCCGCCACCTTGGGCTCGCGCAGCGACGTGCTGCGGGGCTGCGGTCGCAGGGGGCTCTCGCTAAGCAGGCCGCCCACGCCCATCGCTTGGATCGACGCGGCGGTCACCGGCAGGCCAGCGGCCAGGCGCTCGATCACCCAGTCAAAGCCGCTGCGTCGCAGCGAGCGCGCGCAGCCGGGTACACCCAGCACCGGGATCGCGCCCAGGTGGGCCAAGAGCAGGAGGTTGCCGGGATCCACCGGCATGCCGAAATGCTCGATGCCACCACCAGCCCGCTCGACGGCAGACGGGATGACGTCTTTGCGATCGACAATGGCAGAGGCGCCCAGCACCCAAAGCTGCGAGCAGCCGGCGGCCGCCATGCGCTGCAGTGCCTCGGCCACTGCCGCTTCGTCATGCGGGCAGCGCGCTTCGACAACGATTTTTCCGCCCAGCCGCTCGGCTCGCACGCGCTGTGATCCGGCGGCGCGATCGAGCAGGCTCTCAGGAACGCTGGGCAGGCTGGTCAGCAGCAAGCCGACCTGCACCCGCGCGGGCAGAAACGGCCGCAGCGATACCAGCCCGCCGCGCGCGACATCGACGCAGCGCTCGACGATGGTCTGCGGCACGGCAAAGGGGATGATCTTGAGCGTCGCGGCCAAGCCAGCCGGCGGCAGCGGTGACAGAGCTGGCAGCGTAGCCAGGGTCACCGCTTCGTCGATTTGGTTGCAGGCGTGGATGCGTTCGACCTCAAGCTGCAGCAGGCCGGCGGCTTCGGCGTGCAGGTTGCAGCGGCCCGTGCTGGCGACGTCGAGCTGAATGCCCGGACCCGCCACCGCTTGCGCTACCCGCGTCGCGGCATCGTCTTCGCCGACATCGTCCGGATCTAGGCGAGCCCCGATCACGCTGGATACCCCAGTGCTGCGTAGCTGCTCGACATCGTCCGTCGAGAGTCGGCGACCCTTTTTGAAGACCACCCCAGGACGCAGGCGCAGCGTGTGCGCCAGGACCGCTCCGACGGCATCCGCCAGGTCGAGGCGCTGAAAGTTCACGCCCCGGCCCCACGCAGCACAGCGACCAGCTCAGCCAAGATCGAAACCGCGATCTCGGCGGGCGAGCGGGCGCTGATCTTGAGGCCGACCGGCCCATGGATGCGCGCCAGATCCGCGTCCGAAAAGCCGCGGCTGCGCAGGCGCTGCAGGCGCGCGCTGTGGGTCTTGCCGCTGCCCAGCGAGCCAATGTAGAAGGCCGGGCTGCGCAGCGCCGCTTCCAGCGCCGGATCGTCCAGCTTGGGATCGTGGGTCAGGGTCACCACCGCGCTGCGCCGATCGAGGCCCAGGCCCGACAAGGCCGGTCCCGGCCAGGTGGTCAGCCGCTCGACGCCGGGAAAGCGATCTTCGCTGGCAAAAGCAGTGCGCGGATCGATGACGATCACCTCAAGTCCAGCGATGGCGGCGAGCTGCGACAGAGGCTGCGCGATATGCACCGCGCCGATAATCAGCAGCCGAATCGGAGAACAGAACGGCTGCACGAAGTAGCGCAGCAAGCCACCGGCCTCTCCCAACGGTGCGGTCAGCTCGACGGGACGATCACTGGTCAGCGCCTCAGTCACGGCAACCCGCAGGTCGGCAGGCAGCGCATCAGACATCGTGTCCTCGCTGACGAGCTGACGTGTGCCGTCGGGGATTGCGGTCAAAAGCGCCACCGAACGGCGAGCCAAAAGCGCCGCGAGCAGCTGGCGATCGAGCTCAGCATCCCCACCGCCTGTCGCGAGCGGGCGCACAAACACCTGCACCTGCCCGCCGCAGGCCAGGCCGACCTCCCACGCCATGTCGTTGGTCACGCCGAATTCCAAGAGTCGCGGCTGACCATCGGCCATCGCCTCTTGCGCGGCGCCGATCACCGCGCCTTCGATGCAGCCGCCCGACACCGAGCCGACAAACTGGCCGGTCTCGCTGATGCAGAGCAGGCTGCCCGGTGGGCGCGGCGAGGCCCCCCAGGTCTTCACAACCGTGGCGACGGCAACGCGCTCTCCACGGGCCTGCCAGGAGGCCGCTTGCTGGAGCAGAACTTGGGCATCAGAAGGCATGGATGGCCGATGATACGTCGATGCTGCGGCCCAGATCTACGATCCCGGCCGGGGGCCGCTGCGCCGAGCAGCGCGATGGCCCCCCGAAATTGCCGGTCAACCCGGGAGGCAATGGGGTACAGAATCGGTTCCAAACGCGATGCCGCCTGACGTCCCTCGTACCCCGCCCGCATGGGCTGATCTGCGTGCCGATTTTCCCGGACTGCACCAGACCGTGCACGGGCGACCGCTGGTCTATCTCGACAACGCCTCGACGACGCAAAAGCCACGGCAGGTGCTGGATGCGCTGCTGTCGGCCTATGTCGAGGACTGCGCCAACATCCACCGCGGCGTGCATACGCTCAGCCAGCGCGCGACCCACCGCTACGAAGCCGTGCGCGAGACCGTTCGCCGCTTCCTCAACGCCCCGCGCGCCGACGAGGTCATCTTCACGCGGGGGACGACCGAGGCGATCAATCTGCTGGCCCACAGCCTGGGCCACAGCCGAGTCGAGCGCGGGGATGAGGTGCTGATCTCAGCGTTCGAGCATCACTCGAACCTGGTGCCATGGCAGCGCCTGTGCGACGAGCGCGGAGCCAACCTACGCATCCTGCCGCTGGCCCTGCCGGCCGAACTAATGCTGCAGGATCTGCCGGCGTACCTGTCGCCGCGGACGCGGATCGTCGCGCTTAGCCAGGCCTCGAACGCTATCGGGACGATCCTGCCGATCGCGCAGGCCATCGCCATCGTGCGTCGTGTCGCGCCGCCGGCCGTGGTGGTCGTCGATGGGGCGCAGGCAGTGCCGCACCTGCCGGTTGATATCCAGGCGCTCGACTGCGACTTCTATGCTTTCTCGGGCCACAAACTGTACGGGCCCACCGGCGTCGGCGTGCTGTGGGGACGAGCCGCGCTGCTCGCCGAGCTACCGCCCTGGCAGAGCGGAGGCGATATGGTGCTGTCGGTGACGCTGGAGCGCACGCAGCTACAAGCGCCGCCGCACAAGTTCGAAGCCGGCACGCCGCCGATCGCCGAGGTCATCGGGCTAGGCGCCGCCATCGACTACTTCTGCGCCCTCGATCGGGCCGCGCTATTCGCGCACGAAGCCGCGCTGCGAGCCGACGCGGTCGATCGACTCTGCCGCCTGCCTGGGGTCACGATTCTGGGCGGTCCGGCGAGCCCGCAATCACACGTGCCGGTGGTGTCGTTTACCGTCTCTGGGATCCATCCGCATGACCTGGGCACGGCGCTCGACTTCGCGGGCATCGCGGTGCGCAGCGGACATCACTGTGCGCAGCCGCTGTTGGCTCAGCTGGGCGTATCTGCGACGGTGCGCGTGTCGCTGGGCCTCTACAACACAGCGGCCGAACTAGAGACGATGGCCAGCGAGCTAGCCGCTTGTCTGACCCTGTTTCGACGCTGATCACGACCGCCGATCGCGACTGCCGCCCGCAACTGCCGATCGCTCGCCTGGGTTGTCTGGCCTCGGCTATGCTGCGGCGGAGCCGATGCTAAATCCCACCCTCTCTGCTCTGTATCAGCGCGTCATCTTGGAGCACAGCGCCACGCCGCATGGTCTGGGCCCGCTGCCCGCGGCTACTCACAGCGCCGCACTGCACAACGCGCTGTGCGGCGATCAGATCACGCTGCGACTGCAAGTGGTGACGACAGCCCCCGAGGAATCTCCCACCATCGCCGCCGCCGGCTTCGAGGGCGAAAGTTGCGCGCTCTGTCGCGCCTCGGCTTCGCTTCTGTGCAAGCTGGTGCCCGGACGGACGCTGCAGGCCGCGCTGACGCTGTCTCGTGAGCTGCAGAACTTCCTGCGCCCCCGTCGGGCCACGGCCCCAGGCCAGACCTCACCAGAGACCTCACCAGAGACCCCACAGGCGATCGACGACGCTGCGCAGGCCGATCGCCTCGGCGATCTCAGTGCCCTGGTCGGTGTGCGTGACTTCCCCTCGCGTCAACGCTGCGCCACCCTGCCGTGGGAAGCGCTGGGGCAGGCGCTGTCGACCCCCGCCAGGTAGGCCGCATCACGGCCACGGACGGACCGCCCGACGGCCGCTGCGATGGCTCGGCAGCTAGCCACAGCCTCGGACCACGGCGCGCTATCCAGGGCGCGACCGAGCGGCTAGAATCCTTCCTATGTTGATGACTTATGTCCGCGGGGGGCGGGCCTGGGTCGGGGTGGGCGTCTTCGCCACCACGCTGGCTGTCGCCCTCGCTCAGCCACAGCCTCGCCCCGTCGCTCCTCCTTCGCCTAGCAAGCCGCCTGCGCCGGTTGTAAAGCCTGCCGCCAAGGCGATGGTGAAACCCGTTGCCAAGCCGGCGGCCAAGCCCGCCCAGCCCAGCAAGCCGCCACCGCCACCTGCCCCGCCAGCCTGCTCGGCTTCGGACTTTGGGATGTCGCTGCTACCGACCGAGTCGGACATCAAGTGCGACGACGAATGGAACAACTGCACCGGCGAGATCCTGGTCGCCGCCCGCAACTGCACCAGCGAGTTTCAGAGCCTGGTGCGCGTCGAGATCTATGAAGGCGCGCGCAAGAGCCAGGTCCTTGAGTACAGCCCGGCGCCGATCGTGCCGCCGCAGACGGTATGGCGCGAGGGCATTCCCTGGTCCGCCCCGGCCGAGCTGGATCTAGAGGTTTTCTTTCGCCCACCGGGTCAGGTGAGCGGCGAGCAGTCCTCGCGAGTCCACGTGCGCGTCACGCACAAAGCCCTGGCGGCGGCGCAGGCCTCCTGCGCGCAGTGTGATGGCACCTGGGGACGCTTCGGCGTCAACAAGGTCGCCGCCTGCAACTGCAAGACCAAGGACGCCGGCAAGGAATGTCTCGACGGGGAAGACTGCGAGGGCTACTGCATGTTCGTGCGCTACGACACCTCGGGGCGCGAGCACGGTGTGTGCAGCGAGACGCAGAAACTAACTGGCTGCCACACCCTCATCTACAAGGGCGCCAGCAAAGAGACGCCGGTCGTCCCGCCCCCTAAGAAGCGCCCTTCCTGCGTCGACTAACTGACGAGGTAGGCGGCGCCGCGCAGACCCGCCAGCGGATCGAGCAGCACGTAGATCGGCATCCGCTGACACAGCCCGCGGAAGCGTCCCTTGCGCACAAAGTGCTGCAGGAACAAGCCGTCCTGTAGCTTCGGCAGGATGCGCCGCGCCACGCCACCACCGATGACCACACCGCCGGTGGCAAAGCTCTTGAGCGCCAGGTTACTGGCCTCAGCACCGTAGAGCATGACGAAGCGCTCGACGGCACGGGAACACAGTGGGTCGCCCCCGGCCAGCGCCTGAGCCGAGATCACAGCCGGAGCCGCGGCTCCGGCCGCCGCGATCTCAGCGGCCACGGTCGGATTTACACTCGTCGGCTCACGCGCCGCGAAGAACTCGTACAGCGTCTGCAGGCCGCCTCCGCAGAGGACTCGCTCGACGCTGACGTGATCTGGATGGCGGGCATTGAGGAAGCGCAGGAGCTCGATCTCGACCTCATCGCGAGGGGCAAAGTCGGTGTGTCCCCCCTCGGTGGCGACGATGGCTAGCGAGGCCGCTGCCGACATCGCTGCGACCTGACGCAGCACCAGCGCCTGGCCCATGCCGGTGCCTGCGCCCAGTACCGCCAGCGTCCCCCCGGAAGCGGGCAGCGCCGTCTGCGGATCGGACAGGATGGCCACGTGCAGGGCCTGCGCGCGCTCGATCGCGGCCGACCAGCCGTGACTCCACACCTGCGCTTCTAGCTGCGCGGCAATCCGTGCGGCGTAAAGCGACAGGGCATAGAAGTCGTTGGCTAGCTCGACGCGCGCAAACTGAAAGCGCTGTGCGAGACGCGCCGATTCGATGCTGTAGCCTAGGTTAGTAATCGTTGCGCGCTGCCCGCCTCCAGCAAGCGTCTCGACCGGGCCAGCGACCCCAAGTCCAATCGCCTGTGGGCGGGGCCGCGCCGCAACCTCGGGAAGCGCCAGGAAGCGCTCGACCATGTCTTCTAAGCAGGCGAAGGCGCGGCTGTCGTACTGCTGGCTGAACTCCACCTCGCCCCCGGCATCACAGACGGCGAGCAGCGTCTTGGTACCACCCAGATCCCCGGCCAAAACAGTCATGGCGGAAGCTTATCAGAACCCCCCCGCCGCTCGCGCAGGATGGCAGCCCACGGCCGCTCCCAGGGCGCATACCAGTGCGAATGACCGAGCCAACCGCGTGGCCAGGCTTGGAACCGTCGCGGCGGCCGTAGTATCATCTCACCTAGCGTGTCAGCGTCGCACTCTGCCACAGGGCCCCACCACCCCGATCGCCGCAGCCGGCGCGCCGCGCTCGTGCGCTCAGGACCCGGGGTTCAGCACGCCGTCGCGCTCACCGGGAACCCGCCCGCCGGCGGCCTCGTCCAATCCCTCGTTGAGCACATCGACCATGCGCGCTGAGCCCACACCTGGCAGTCCTGACCCGCTAGTCGGTCGCCGGGTTGGCGGCTATGCCATCACCCGTCGGATTGGCCAGGGTGGCATGGGCGTCGTCTATGAAGCCAAGCACGAGCGCATCGCGCAGCAGCGCGCCGCCATCAAGGTGCTGCACAAGGAGCTCTCTTCCGACGAAAAAGTGCTGCAGCGCTTCTTCATGGAAGCCAAAGCCATCAGCATGGCGCAGCACTCCAGCATCGTGAAGATCTTCGACTTCGGGCAGATCGACGACGGCACCGCCTACATCATGATGGAGTTCCTGGATGGCGAGCCGCTGCAGACGCGGATGGAGCGCGCACAGCAAAACCGCACTGGCCTGCCGCTGGGCCAGGTCGTCGAGCTTGGCCGTCAGAGCGCAACCGCCCTCGCGGTGATCCACGAAAAGAACATCGTCCATCGCGGACCCTTCCAGAATCAAAAACCGTCGAGAAATCGCGATCTTATAAG
>CALFYE010000053.1 GCA_937952145.1 uncultured Myxococcales bacterium | reverse complement strand
GTCGAGTAGCGCAAGGGACTTTCACCCTCACGCTCTCACAGAACCGTACTTGAACCTCTCGATTCATACGGCTCTTCGTGTCCTTGCCTTTTTGAGCGGAGCTTTCACCCCGAGTTTCCAGAGCGCTAGCAGATCGGGTCGCCGTCGTGACAGGCGCCCCAGATAGTGCTCGGACTGGCGGTCGTGCTTGCGGAGGTTTTTGTACTTCTTCCGCGCCCACTTGGCCAGCTCTAGGTTGATGTAACGCAACACCCGGATGCACTCCGAACGGCTGTACCGCCCGTAGTAGTTCATCCACCCTCGTACGCACGGGTCCATGGTCGGCGCGAGTTCCTCCAGCGTCTTCTGTGCTTGCGATGGCAGTTGCCAGGCTCGCACCCTTCGCCGGATCCTGTTCGCCGCCGCCTTGCTGATCGCGGGCAGGAAGCTCCAGAAACGCCTCCCGCTGTGGCTCTGAGCTCGACGAGGCATGAAGGTGAAGCCCAGAAAGTCGAAGCACACATGCTCGTACTCCTTGCGCCGGTTGCTGTCGCGGCAGTAGACCACCTTCGTCTTCTGCTCGTTGAGCTCCAGCCGGCACTCCTTCAGCCTTTGTCGCACCGCCTCCAGCACATGCTGCGCCTGTTCTTGACTTGCGCAGTGGATCGCGATGTCGTCGGCGTATCTCTCGAACGGCACCTGCGGATAATTCCGCTGCATCCACATATCAAACGCATAGTGAAGAAACAGGTTCGCGAGTACTGGACTCACGACGCCGCCCTGGGGAGACCCGCTCTTCCGGGCTTCCTCAACGCCATCTTTACCGACGATAGGCGCCTGCAGCCACCTCTGTATGTACAGCAGCATCCAGTCTTCCTTGACATGCACTCTGACTGCCTTCATCGTCAGTTCCCAGTCGAGGCTGTCGAAGAAAGCTTGTAGATCCAGGTCGATCACCCATGAAAATCTCCAGCACCGTTCCCTGGCTGTCCCAACTGCGTCGAGCGCGCTCTGTTCGTGCGATAGGCGTAGGAGTCGGGATGGAAGATTCGTTCCAACCGCTCCTCGATCCTCTTCGCCACGACGGACTGCGCAATTCGGTCCGCTACCGTCGGGATTCCAAGGGGCCGGACACCGCCATTTTTCTTGGGTATATCCACCCTTCTGACTGGCGGGGGCATGTAGCTCCCGGAGGACATCCGATTCCAGATCTTGTACAGGTTGCCCCGCAAGTCGGTCTCGAAGTCCTCCAGCGACTGCTCGTCTACCCCAGCTGCACCGCGATTTTCTTTCACCCGCTTGTACGCTTCCCACACCTCCAGCTTCCCAATCTCATATGGCTTTGCCTTAGACATCGGCTCCTCCCCTTCCGGGTTGGCCCATCTCCTTGGCTGGACACGTCAGCCCCTTCGCTCCAGCTGCTTTCGCAGCCTTCGTCGCTACTACGGGCTGATCCGTCCCTGCACCTGGCATCGGTACTCTCCCACTTGAGGGCTTCTCTTTCCCCCTCGCAGTTCTCCCTTGGCATCCAGGTACTAGGTTCCCACGTTCTGCACAGTCGCCTCGAACCCAGCTCACGCCGCCTCTATGCCGGCCACCGCCTGGGCAGAACACAGGTTCCTCCCAGACTTTGTCCCAGACCCGTTTCCGAAGCCTGGTTTCGATGGCATTTACGATTCGATTTCGACACCTTATCAGCGGTTCACTTGCGTTCGTCTTCTGGGTCGTCACCTGACGAGCTTGACGCTCGCCTTTTCCACAGACGCTCACCACGCGAGCTGTTACCCTCGCGCAGCTCTGGGCGGTTTGGAGCCTGGTCCTGCTACCCGACTCCGAGGGGCCTTCCCTCATCAACTGTACAGCTTGCTGTTCCAAGGTCACGGCCTCGTTTCAGCTTCGTGGCGCACAGAAACGGTCAAACTTCCGATCCAAGCAGGCAGGCTGAAGCCTCCTGTTTGGGAAAAGCTTGAGATCGCTAAAAACTGGGCTGCCGTGATCCTGACTGATGGCGAGCGAGACTTCATCCCGCTCGACTTCGAGACCAACATGTACGAGATCGACGAGCTGTCGGTCGGTAAGGTCGTCGAGTTCGGGGCAGACCGGCTGGTCGACGGGCCCAAAGGCGGCAAGAACAGCAAGCGCATCAAGAATCGTTGGTATGGCATCGTGCGTGCCATTACCAATACCTGTGTAGAGCTCGAGCGCTTCGAGTCGGCTGACGCGGCGTTTCTCGCCACGGACGCAGCGCGGGCGCGGGCCAAAGGAACCGGCGAGTCCAACAAGAGCTTGTGGGCCCGCATGAGTACACTCGAGGCCGAACGGCAACGCATCGATGCGGAGCTCGCGGACATCAGAATGAAGCTCGCCCTCGACGACCGGCTAGGAAGGGGTCCATATGGTCCGAACAACATGGACTCCGTTTAGGACGGCGACCCGGAGGAGTAGTCAGTAGCAGATGCGCTGCCGGCGACCCTCGCACGCGGCTTGAGCCGGCATGCTGGCGACGCAGTTCTCGCCGGTTCCCCGGCCAAGTGCGAACGGGCTTGGTCCAGTAGCTCCCGGATGATCACCTATTCGAAGAGCCCGGGGCACGGCGTCTCGAGGGCGGAAGGTACCGTCGGTTGCCTCCGCCTATTCGTCTCTTCCCGCTAGAGTCATCCGATTGGGACGCCGCATAGATAGCTCTCTGGCTTCGTTCTGTAGACCCGAGCGCGACCACCGTCGCTGCCACCGCCCCACCGACGGCTACGTTGGCGCAGAAGTCCTTGATGGAGCCCCAAACCGAGCTTGGCTCTGCTTGGGATTCGAGCGCGATCCGCTCGTTTTCCGCATCGCTGCGCCCGAGCCGGCGATGCCGAGAACGCCCTGATGCCGGGAGCGCCGACTGCTCTGCCATGCGTTCGAGCGATTGGCGCTGCTTGCTCACCATGGACTCCAGCCAGGCGATGGCTTCGGTCTTTTGAGTGAGCTGGTCTTTGAGCCAGTCGCGCTCAGCGGCCAGCCGGGCATTGTCCGCCGCCAACTGCTGCCTCGCGTCTCCAGCCCAGACTCCCGATGGATAGGACGGGGCCGTGAGCAATCGATTGTATTTTTCCGCCATGGTGTTGAACTTGAGCCGCAAGCCTTCATATCGCTCGCTCGCCGCAGCCGCCAGCCCATTAAAGCGGCCCACCAGCGCGTTGTAGTCCGCAATCTGCCCGTTGAGCCTTTCCACCAAGAGGTTGTGATCGAGCCGGAGGGCCTCGTATTGCTCGTGGTTTGCCGCCAGCATCCCGTTGATGCCGCTCACCAGGCCGTTGTACTTGTGTCGCAGGGCCTCGTAGGATTCGATCGCCGCCCTCATGTGCTCCTGGGCCTCCTCCAGTCTCGCCGAAAACCACCGAGCTTGCTCGGACTTCCGCCCAAGCTGCATTCGCAGGGCCCGGTTCGCTTCCTCTTGCCGGTCGCCGGACTTGATTTCCGCGTCGAGAAGGCTCTCGATGCTGGATTTTGCTTGGAGCAGGCGCTGATGCTGCTGGGTCGCTTCGCCAAGTTGCCTGCGCAGGTTTTCGGTATCGCGGAGCTGCTGCTGACGCTGCTCCTCGATGAGGCGGACGTAGGCTTCGCGACTGCGGAGGTTCAACTCAAGAAGCGCAGTCTTTTCGCCGAGTTGCTGCCGCAGGTTGGCGTGGTCCTGCTCGGCCGATGCGAGCCGCTTGACCTGCTCGTGAACTCCAGCGAGCTGCCCAAGAAGCTCGTCACGCTCCTTGAGGAACTCGACGTTCTTGCCTTCGGCGGCGCGCTTCTCGTCTACGGCGCGTGCTCGCTCGTAGCGTAGATCTCGGACTTGGGCGTACACTAGTCCCAGGCTGCGGTTCGCCTCCTGCCGCTCTTGGCGGAGCGTGACGCGCAGTCGCTCCTCCGCGGCCTCGGCACACTCGTTCAGTAGACGTGCCTGATGCTCCGCGGCCGCAATGCGCTGTTGCTCGATCTGCTGAGCGAACTCGGCGCGCAGTCGCTCTTTTTCGGTGGAGGCTGCGGCACGCATGCGCTCGTTATCAGCGCGGAGGGCCGCCGAGGTCTCTTGCTCCTGCTGAAGCGCCGCGACGGCCTTCTCGCGCCCCGTGCGCTCGTTCTCCAGTTTACAGGTGACCGCTGCGGCCGTCAGGGCCGCCGCGGCGGCTCCGAACAGGCGATCGACCTTTTGAGCCTGCGCCCACTTCGTGCGGGGCTGGCGGATGCCGATGCCCTTTCGGATTCGATGTGCGAGGACCCGGCAGCCCACCCCACAGTGGCGCTTGTCCTTGCGTCGGGCGAAAAATTCCTGCCGGCAGACAATACACCGCTTGGTGCTCATGTGCCCCCCCCAACAAAACGTATCATGGCTGAAGCTTGTTTCAAAGCGTTACACAAAGCGAGCCGAGCGGGTGGTAAGTCTCGGCTCGCTCAGCAGCGTTGAGTGCCGAGCAGGTCATTCATTGAAATGGCCCGACCGGCATGGGCAGCATTAGGCTTCCTCGGTCCCATGCAGCAGGTCGAACCGGAGGTTCGGGGCCTTCGATGTGGTGGTCTTCTGCATGGGGAAGGAAGGGAATTCAGGCGCTGTTCCTGGCCCATGGCTCGGGGCGGATTTCACGCACAGACCTTGCGTCCGGCGAAAAGATGCTCAGCATAAATACCCCGCCCCCGTGCGAAAGCTGGGGCCGTAGCGTGTATTTTAAATAAAAGACCTTCCTTCAAATACGGCTAGCGATCATGACATCTAGCACGAAAAAGTCTTTTGGGCGCAAACCTAGCCGTATACCTATTCTCAAAAATCTAATTCGAAACTATCCTCGTGGGTTGGGCATTATCAAGGAATTTGTTCAAAATGCAGATGACGCTGGTGCTAGCGAGATAGTGATAACCTTAGATCTCCGTAGTCATACAGGGAAGCGGTTGCCTGATCAACGAATGACTGCGCTGACGGGTCCCTCCCTTCTTATTAGCAATAATCAGGTATTTAGTGAATCTGATTTGGAAAGTATTGAGCGAATTGGTGAAAGTAGCAAAGTAGAGGCTGGCCCCAAAACCGGGAGATTCGGACTTGGGTTCAATACATCATACAACATCACAGATTATCCCAGCTTTGTCACGGGCCGTAGCATCTATTGTTTTGATCCGCATCGAGATGCTTGTGCAGACGGCGATGATGAGGGGGCGCAATGGGACTTATCTGAGCTGTGGGGAGAGCAAACCAGCGACTGGCCGGCTCTCTTTTGTGCAGGAGGACTACAGCAGAAAGCCAACGATCATCCGGGGACGGTCTTCAGGTTGCCCCTGCGCGATCAGACCCAGGCCCGGCGGAGCAAAATCTGCAATGAACCGTTTCTGCCTTCTCACTTTGAAGAAATGATCGAGCAGCTATGGAAGCTGGGCCCCGCCATCTTGCTGTTTACCCGTCACCTTGCTTCGATAACTGTCAGCGAAATCCCGGCCGCTGGGCTCAGCGCGCAACGGACTCGGCTACGCTTCCAGACGCTGAACCCAAAGACTGTTTCAGCTTCACGGAAACTGCTCAACAAGGCCACGACCGGCAGCTTGGCCAAGATTATCGCGAGCTGGGAACAAACGCCAGCGACACTAGCTCGTTCCGATCCCAAAAGCCTCTGTTGAGACGGCTAGGACGAGCATGAAATTAGCGGACAGAAGCGCGGTACTTCTGTCGCGGCTGGCATAATCCAGGGAAATTGGGTCGTTGGCCCAGGGAAACCGCGTCCACTGGACATAGCTCCCCCAACCCAGCCACCGAGGCGGGTGGGGGGCTCCTGCGCCAGGCCGTCCGGCTCGCTTTAGCGGGCCCGGCCGATCGCTTGGAGGCTGGCTGTCATCACCACCCCCCATACGTACGCCAGGAACCCTTCATCGCCTTTCCACCGGCTCTGCCCCAGCGCCAGAGTTCTCTTGAGCCACGAGATCAGCCCCTCGGCTCCCGCCCGGAAGCGATACAGCTTCCGCCGCACTCGCCGGTTTCCGCACGCAGCCTCCCCATCGATCCCTTTGCTTTTGTTGAAGGCGACCCGCTGGACTCCCAGTTCCTTGAGCGCCTTCACATTGGCCTTGGAGGCAAAGCCCCCGTCCATCGCGGCCTCGTGCGGCGTTTTGCCCGTGTTGGCTCGGACCTGCTGGATGGCTGGCACCGTCAGGGTCGAGTCGGCCGGATTGCCCCGCAGCACTTGCGCGGCCAGCACCACCCCCGTTTTGCCGAAAGACAGCGAGACCTTGTGACCGTAGACTACTTGCTCCCGTTTGCGCAGGATGTCCGCGTGCGTCTCAAACAGCGACACGATCTTGGCCTCTGCGGGCACTTCTTCGTGTTGGAGGACCCGACGCTCGGTCTGGTCCACGACACCCAGCGCCGCTTCCGCCTGCGTCCGCAGCTGTAGACTCAGCAGATAGGCCTGCGCTGCGTCGCAGCCTTCCAGAAATTCGGCGGCAAACAGCGCGGCCTCGATATAGCGCTTGGTGTCTTGCAGCAGGTCGAAGTACAGCGCTTCCCGTAGCTCGGGCTCCAATCGCTGGCTGCGCAGAGCCGTGGTGCGATACAGCACGCGCCGGCTGTGGTCGGGGACGGACATGGGAACCAGCTTCTGGGCTTTTTTCAGCAGGCGCGCCAGCACCCGCACCGCATCCCCCAGCAGGGCCGAGTCGGTGGGGGGTCGCAGGGCGGCCGCTACCGGCGTGGTGTCGGTACGGACCATACTGCCGGACTCCAAGCCGCTGAGCACCGCGTGCTCCACCAGGATTTGGTGCAGGGCCTGCAGAGTCAGAGGCCGGATGCAACTGATATTGCGGTGCAGCGTCGAGCGCTTGGGCGCCGCATCCCCCAGGCCTACCAGGCAGAAGCTGCGGTAGGTCGGCGAGTCGCACAGGTGAAACTCCAGCTGCTCAAAGTCGCCCTTGAGCATCAGGTACAGCACCAGGATGCGCAGGACCTGCTGCGCGGGCAGCCCCTCGCGGCCCAAGTCCGAGCGCTTCCCAGGGGGAACCAGATCGGCCAGCACCTGCTGGTGCATCTGAGGAAGGCTGTCGAGGACCTGGGCCATGTGAGCCAAAAGCTGAGCGTGCTTATGAGCGACCTGGGGCAGCGGCAGCGACGGTTGGACACGGTGGAGGGTGCGCATGAGGGGCCTCTACCACATCCAATGTGCTCGACGAGAAAAAACGGTTCACCGGCCTCTACCACAGACCTATCTCAGGCTGGTCGTGCAGCTGACTCAGCGCGCCGCGGTGCTGCGGTTTCCGTCGGTGACGTCGGCAGACCGGGACTTTCGGGATGGGAACTAGCTCGCAAGACTTACCTGCATCTCTTCGAAGCGGAGCGAGATGATGTGGGAGAGCAGCAGCTCTGGCAGGTCACGCAGGGACTCTACGCTGATGATGGAGGGAAGCTCCTCGGACGGGCACGAGATCTCATAGATGCCCAAGAGAAGGCGCTGCCCCTGGCTGGCATCGCGATCCGTCTCAGCGGCACCCTAGAGAAGCCAGGGCCTCCTCAGCCGATCAAAGGCGAGGTGTTCTGTAGTCTTCCCATTCGACAATCGCTGTCCCTACCAGTACACATCAATGGGTACTTCGATCTGGATGCTTCGCGGCACGCGCTGACCGATGATCCTAAGGTTGCCGGGCTCATTAACAAGGCCCGCTTAGAGTGGAACGAGTTCCTGCTCCAGCATGCGGTTGCCGTTGCCTATGCCGAAGGCATCCAAGAAGCCACGCAGTACGTGCCGGCATCAAGCCACGAGAGCGCGCAAGCGTACTACGACGTCTGGCCCCAATCACAAGAGGGGGGCGGAAGGCTTCGAGAACTCCTGGGCAACGCCGTATACGAGCAGCTTTCTACCCGTCCATCGTTATGTGCGGCGGTGGCGCAGTCGGCATGCTGGGTTCCCGTCACTGATGGGTGGCTCATCCCGGCTGATTGGCATGCGGCACTTGTATCTCCGCTTATGGCGTCCGCCTGGACGGTGGTAGACCCCCAGCCGCCAGAATGGGTGATCCAGGGCTTTGAGGGAGCCAAGATCAAAGTGTGCCATCTTCATCCGGTCGATCTGGCGAAGCGGCTTCGGATGTCGGCAGACATTGACTGCGACCTCGCCAATGCAACTGTCCCGTGCCTGCGGCAGCGAGACTCAATTGAAGCCATCCTCCGGTTTTGTATTACAGACGCCAAGGTCGATCTCAAAGGGTTGCCGCTGGCGATTCTATGCGACGACAAGCTGCATACCTTTGGGTTCAACAAGACAGGTCCCATCTTCACTGCCAACAAGAAGCAGCGAACCATCTTCGCGCTTCGCCCCTATGATTTCATCGACCCAGGCTTCTACGAGGCGACAGGACTGGGCGCCCTCAAAGACGACCCTTGCCTGCTTCGTATGACGCCAGAGCAAGTGATGGCAAGGCTATCCTTGCTACCATTCACTAGCGAACGGCCAGCGAACTGGAACCCCTCTGGAGATGCATTTCCAAATGAACGTTGGCTGCATGAACTGCTGAGCTACCTGAACCAGCTCGCCGGCTTCAGCCTAAAGGCATACAAGAAGCAGCTCGAGGTGTTGCCCCTAGTCCCAGATCAGTTTGGCCAAATTCATACGCCCTGGAACACAGGCACACCTCTTCTACCAACCGATGACATCGAAAATGGGCACCTGCGTCGTGCATTAGACAAAATAGAGATTCCCATCGTCAGCGGCGGCAAGGCGCTACTTGGGGAGTTCCGTCGTCTTCATGAGGCTCACCCAGATGCATTTGTCTGGTCGTTGTCAGGGCCCGACCTTGTAGACTGTCTTTCAGGGTGTGATGCCGATCACCTGCGCGCGATGCGGTTTAGTTCGACCGTTCACGCACCGTTACTTAATTACATCTCCGACAGTCGATGGTGCCAAACTCCATCAGGAACACGCTTCTCAGCCAAACAAGTTGAGATTCTGCGAGCCCTACCTCTGCTGCCCACGGAGCAGGGCGATGCCGTAGCCGCCAAGGCCGCCCGCCGGATCGCGCGTCTTGCCGGCGTTCTGCGGGTTCTTCGTGAGCGGCGGCGGGGGCACGAGATCGGAAGAGCGT
>CALFYE010000052.1 GCA_937952145.1 uncultured Myxococcales bacterium | reverse complement strand
AGCCGACGAGATTGCTATCGCAGAGCGGGCTGTAGTGCGGCAAGAGCGCTGGCTGCGGCATGATGCGCGGCTGCGCGGTGGCATGGGGTGCGACATGCAGCGCGACAAGCAGGCAGAGCCAGAACACTCGACGGACAGAGTCGGCGGCGATAGACATCGGGAACTCCGGGGACGGCAAAAATCAGATCGATGCCGACGCCGGGCCGGCGAAACACGACGTAGGGAAAAGTGGCGGCAACGTATCACACCACCAACTCTGTCGACTTCGTCCGTGGCCGCGTTCAGCCCGTGCTCGAGCCCGGCGCGTGCTCCCAGCGCAGCGGCTGGCGGGTCATGGCTCGCATGGACGCAGTGGAATTTCCGACCCCCTACAGCGCGCAAACCGGCCTCGAATCATGCGCGTCCTGCGGCATTCTGGACCGTAGGACAAATCAACGATTGCGAACCTAGCCGCCACATCCACGTGTCCCTACGCAAGATGGCATGGGACCGTAGGACACTTTGTCGCCTCAATGATTCTGCTAGCTTCCCACTAGACCTCTTCTGCGAGGTCGCGTCGACGTGTTTCGTGGCAGATACCAAGCTTCCCAATCTGGTTTAGCGAGATCGAGGAATGATTTGGGGTCCAAATGGATGGGTGTATTGGTTCAGCGCCAAGCAGACAGGCTGGGTTTTAGGAAAAGGAGGGTTGGGCAGGGATGCCTGGGGCCTCCGGGGGGCTGGATAGGGGGGCGGATGCGGCGGCGCGCAGGAGGGCGCGGCGCTTGGCGCGCAGGGCGCGTGCGGCTTCGAGGCGGCGGTCGCGTTCGTCGAGGATTTGTTTCTGACGGCCGGCCATGAAGTCCAGGGGCGCAATGTATCCCAAGGCGCTGTGCAGGCGCACGCGGTTGTAGTGTTCGACGAAGCGCTCGACGACGCGCAGCGCTTCGGGAAGAGACTGCGGCGCGGCGGGGCGAATCGCGTCGGTTTTGCAGGTGCGGTGGTAGCGCTCGATTTTGCCGTTAGCCTGCGGGTAGTTCGTGGAGGTGCGCACGTGCGTCATGCCGCACAGCCGGATGAAGTCCTTGAAGTCGCCGGCGATAAACTGCGGGCCGTTGTCGGTGATGATGCGCGGGTGCTCATCGGGAAACAGCTCCCGAGCGCGCTGGATGATGCACTCGACATCGACCTCCTTCATCGACTCGCGGACTTCCCAGTGCAGGATGGCGCGGCTGGCTCCGTCGAGAATCGAGCACATGTAATAGAACGTGCCGCACAGATTCAGGTGCTCGATATCGACATGCCAGTGTTGATGCGGGCGAAGCGGCTGCACGAAGCCGGTTCCTTTTTTGGTTCCTTTTTTGTTCCAGCGATCCAAGCGTCCGGCGCGATGCAGCACGCGATACACCGACGACGGACTGCACGCCACAAGGTTCCGATCGATCATCATGAACGTCAGGCGTCGATATCCTTCCAGCGGATGCTGCGTGTGGAAATCGAGGATGGCCTGTTCCTCCTCGGGCAGCAGCCAGTGGTCGCGCGGAATCCAGGCGTTGTGTTCATGGACGGTGCCGTAGCGGTCACGCCACTCGTAGAACTTGGCGCGGGCGATGCCCAGCCACGAGACCAGGCGCGTCCACGGCAGCTCGGTCCGCTGCTGTAACGACCGCAGAAAATCGACGACGACGTCGCGGAGGTCAGGCGCCACCCACTGCCCGCTCAGAGGAGGCCAGCTTCTTTTTTTGCGTCGATAAGCTCCTCGGAAAGCTCGGCGATGACGTGTTCCTTTTTGGCCAGGCGAGCGCGCAGCGCGGCGTTCTCTGCTTCCAGCTGCTGCTCGCGCGACGAGGGTTTGGCCTCGGCAAAGGCCAAGGCCGCGTGATCCCACAGGTGATGCTGCCAGCCATAAAGCACGCTGGGCTGCAGCTCGTTCTGGTTGCAGAGCTCGCTGATTGGCACCTTCTCCACGTGGTGCTTGCGCAGCAAATCCGCCTTCTGGGAGGGAGAAAACTTCCGTCGAGTTCGCTTGCTCATCTCAGGCTCCAAGCCGCGTTGTTATCACGGCACAGCGCCTGTCTGCTTTGGGCGGGGGCAATACATGGGCATGGACAGGCCGGCCACGCGCAAGTGGACACGATGCGGTCGTCGCGCTCGTCCGCCCGGGTAGCGGCTGCGTGTGGGCTGCACGGCTACACCACAGCAGCTTCGCGCGCGTTCGAGCTGCGACTGCTGGCCAGTGGCTATGGCTGGACTGGGCCTGCGTGGCGCGTTCGCGCGGCGGCGTGATGGATCGCGCGGAGTCCCCATGAACGGCGCCATCTGCCCCCTGCGGCTTCATGAATCAGGCGGCTGATCGGGCTCAAAAAATTGAGACCACCTGTGACGAATGCGGCCCCAAGGCCTCTTGAGAGAAAATTGACACAGGCTTTTCACCCCCCCCATTTGTGTCAAATTCCTCGCGACGAGTCCGTGCCTTGGTGCATCGCACACATACCCACCACGAGATTTCGCACACTTGGCCGATCAGAGTTAGCAGGCGACCCAGTTTGAGGAATTTGACACGTTGCTCACGCCGATCTGTGACGTGATTTTGTCTCAGTTTTTTTCGGGCACTCGTGACCCTAACTCTAGCGCCGTGACGAATGCAGGCATTTGCCCAACACGGGCGAGCGGCGGGCTTTCTGTCCTGCACGCTGACACGGAACAGCGACGGATTAGGAAGGTGGAGCGCCCGAGTCTGCCGCCACGACGGTCACGCGCGCGGGGCGCAGGAGTGCTCCGTCGAGATGGGCACCAACCTGGATCACCTCAACAATGCTGCCCGCAGGAAGCGCGAGGTTCGCGACGAGGGCGATGGCTTCGTGTTCGTGCGGGTTGAACGGGCGGCTCAAGGGGTAGAGCAGCGACACGCCCTGTCGTTCCAAGACCGCGACAAAGCAGGCGAAAGTCCACTCCAGGATCTCGCGCAGCGGATCGAGGAGCGGAGAGCGTGCCGAGCCTCGCAGGGTGCGCACGCAGCGATATAGGTCGTCGAAGGCGGGCAGGATGTCATGGACCAGCGCTCTGCGCAGCGCCGGCGTGGGCAGCACGGCCTCTGCGCTGCTCTGCAGCTCGACCAGATTCGTGGTCACTGCGCATAGATGCGCGTGGATCAGATCCAGGCCCACCGCAAAGCTCGTGAGAACCTCGCTGTCGCCGCGCTGCGCCTGCGCCCTCGCGAAGCGGCGCACGAAGTCGAGCTGATGGGTCAGCAGCGCAATTCCGTCCAGCAGTCCGTCGGGCACGATGAGGACTGGGAACGCCGTCAACGTCGTCAACGTCGTGGGCGAGCGCCCTGCATCTGTGGCGGGCGAGCCTTGACACCGTTCGGCGAGTCGCTGCCGAAGCTGGCGCAGCTCGGCGTCGCGCTCCGCCGCATGCTGCCGAGCCTGGGCCAGCTCGCGTTCGAGCGTCTGATGCTTCAACACACGGGCACGCACTCGGTCCAAGTCGCGACGCAGCGCGGACTCTTCGGCCTCGATGCGATGAGCCAAGGCATCGACGGTCGCCACGACCTGCTTTAAGGCCGCTCGTGCATCGCTGAGCACCGGAACTTCGCCGCTTGGGGTGCTGGCCCACGACGGCAATTCCGAAGTTCTCGTCGCGCGCAGAGGTGCCAGGCGTTCTGAGACGCGAAGGTTGTAGGCCGTGGTGCGGCAGCTCGCGGAACAGTATCGCCGCGTCTTGGCTCGGGATTCAGGCAGGGGCTGGCCGCAGCTAAGACACGCGGCAGCGATGGAGGCGAGCGAGCGCGCATGGTCCGTCATAGACGCTCCTGAACACTGCGGTTCAGCGTACCGTCAACGAGACCGTCAAGTCTGCGTCCATGCGTCAGGGGCGCGAGATCCTTGGAGATTCCACCCTGCGAAGACTTCGGAGCCGCATGGATCTCGGAACTCTCCGGATGCCGTCGTCGCGAGTACCTATGGAGCGGTAGGCGCAGGGAGCGAATTTCCGCAGTTTGTAAACTGACTCAGTTTGAAAACTGACTCAGTGCGCGCACCACCGAAGCGAGCGTTCCAAAGAACCTTGCCCGGCAGCGAGCCTGGCAGCGCTTCCACCCAGCGTGGCCCTCCTTCGCGTACTTTTTGCTACCTGTGGCTGTCAAGTCACCAATCAATGGGGCACAGATCACGGCAGCCAGGAGCCTGATGCGGCTCAAGCAGAGCGAGTGGGCCGAACAGGCTGGGTTCAGCCGACGCGCGCTGGTTGCCATCGAGAACGGCCAGGTTCGCGCGAGAAAGCCCAAGCTGGCTCGAGTACATCAAGCGCTGGAGAAGCTAGGCGTCGAGTTTCGTGGCGGCGGAGTCGGTCGCGCCCTGAACGAACCAGAGTAGCCAGGCGGGTACTTCCCTGTCGTACCGTTGGGTACTGGCTCGCACGATCGCGCCCGAACAGCGACAGGTTCGCGTTGCATCAACGGCGCGTCGACGGTGGATCGACGGCGGATCGACGGTGGTTCGACGGTGGTTCGACGGCGGTTCGACGCTGGATCGACGCTGGATCGACGCCGCATCGGCGCTGGATCGACGCCGCATCGGCGGCGGATCTACGGCTGCATCGGCGCCGTGGTTGGGTCAATAGACCCGTCTAACGTCAACCATCCCCTCTCGACGCTGGGAATCTAGGCCCTGGGTTCTAATCGACGGGCGGCAGCGTAACCTTGCCGGAAGCGTCGTCGGCAAAGCCGATGTGCCATTGATAGAAACATAGACACGGGGTGGTCCAACCACGGCGCCGATGCAGCCGTAGATCCGCCGCCGATCCGCCGCCGATCCAGCGCCGAACCGCCGTCGAACCGCCGTCGAACCGCCGTCGAACCGCCGTCGAACCGCCGT
>CALFYE010000051.1 GCA_937952145.1 uncultured Myxococcales bacterium | reverse complement strand
CCCCGATCGGGGCCTGTGCCGCGGCGCGTCACGTCTACGTCTTGGGAACCCATGAGATCACCATCGGCTGGTATGCCCCCTATTTGCTGCCGCCTGGGCGCGGGCAGCGGAGCTGGGATCAGCTCTCGCTGGCCACCGGCGACTTGCAGATCAGCCGCCGCAGCGAACGCGGGCTCTGTCTGCGCACGGGGCGGGGACGGACCCTGGCCGGCATGCTGTACAAGGAATTTGGTCCGCCCTACACGCCGGATGCACAGCGAACCGAGGTCGCCCTGGATGGCGCAACCGTTCGTCTGGGCGAGGTCGATGCGCAGGGCGTGAAGTCAGTCTGCGTCGAGCTCAACGAAGCCGAGGCCGCGTCGGCCGATGACCCGCGCTACTGCTGGCTGCGCTACGACGGCACCCAGCTAGTTCCCATCACCCTTCCGCCCGTCGGCGGCAGCTTGGTGCTGCCCTACGTCAGGGGCCTGCTGACCGATTAACGATCTTAGGACGCCATGCGCCGCGCAGGGTAGCCACATGAACCCAGCCGATATTCAAGAATTATTGCTTCGCTATCTTAAGACCTATGCCTTGATCTCTCTGCGCTATGGGCTATTTGCCGGAGCTTTGTATGTTTTTTTCTATGTTTGGAAAAAGCAGCAGCTATTTCGCTACAAGATTCAGCCCAGCTTCCCTGATACCGCGAATGTGCGGCGCGAGATCGGTTATTCATTCCTATCGCTGGCCATCGTGGCGATGATGGGAACCGGGCTCAAGATTTTGCAACAGCATGGCTACAGCAAGCTGTACACGCGATTCGCAGATCACAGCCTGGGGTATTTTGCTCTGTCGGTTCTGCTCTTTATCTTGGTTCACGACACTTATTTCTATTGGATGCACCGTCTGCTTCACTGTAAACTATTCTATGCATCGGTACATCGAATTCATCACCTGAGCACGAATCCAAGCCCGTGGGCCGCGTTCTCATTCCACCCCATTGAGGCCATAGTCCAGGTGGCCATCGTCCCTTTGATGGCATTTCTGATCCCCATTCACCCGCTAGCGATGCTGGCATGGATCATTTATCAGACCACGATGAACGTCTTGGGCCACCTTGGATTCGAGTTCTTCCCCAGTGGTTTTGTCACGGGAAAAATCAGCCGATGGCACAATACTGCGACACACCATAATATGCATCACAGGTACATTGGTTATAATTTTGGATTGTATTACAATTTCTGGGATCGACTCATGGGGACCAATCATCCACGCTACGAGCAAGAGTTTGAGCTGGTTAAGAAAAGAACCGCTGATTCGACAAATCAAATATCCAACATATCAAAGCTGTAAATAGCCAGATTGATTGATTTCTGAGGGCGGCTAGTCCGGCCGAAAGCGGTAGAGGAAATAAGGCCCCAGGGCCAGGATCTGTTGACGGCTTTTGCGCTGGATTTGGTCGATGGCGTTGGTCGTAAAGTAGATCTGGCCGTCGGGGGCCATCGCATACGCAGTGGGCCAGCGAAAGGTGGCATCCTTGAAGAGGGTTTCCAGGGCGCCGCCGGGTAGCAGCCGCAGGATCGCCGAGTGCTCGACATCCGACAGATATAGGCGGCCCTGTCGGTCAAACAGCATGCCATCGCTCATCGTGATATCGGCGACTTTCTCGATCTGCGAGGCCCGCCAGGTGTCCGCTGCGTCGGCCGCCACTAGCGCCGAGACCGGAATCCGATATAGCTCGCCACGATTGAATGCGGAGTAGTAAAACCAACGACGGCTGGCGTCCAGTGCAATGCCATCGATACCAACTTTTGGGCGAATGAAGCGCCAGATCGTAAACGGCCTCTGTTCGACGAAGATATCAAACTTCGCGGGGCTTAGGGAGGGATGTCCAGCGAGCACACGTCGGGCGCGCCGGTTCTTAATGTCAAATACAATGATCGCGCTATTGCGTAGAATTGACCCACTGTCAGAGATGAAGATCTGTTCCAGATTTACATCCACAACCAAGTCGTTTGGCATACTGCCCAGGGGAGCCACATCGGACGGAAATGTATAATTTTCTATTTCTTGGCCACTTCCTATGTCATATGCATACATTCGGGCGCGGTGAGCCATTCCGTAATTGCCGTAGTCTAGTATCCATAATCGGTCTTTGGTATCGACATTTAATCCATGGACCGTCGAGAACTTCGCTTGCAGTGCGGGGGCCGGAAATGGCAACATCTGCCCATCTTGCCATTCGACGGTTTTCACTGCGGATTCGCGGTCACGCGCCAGGGCGTCCAGAAACAGTCGTCCCCCGGCTGAGCTGCTGATGTGCATCGGGGGGAATTCGAACTTTGCAACCGTTTCTACTTGGCTGGCGGGGCGCTGCGGCGCCGTAGTGCGGTCTGCAAGACGGGGGCTTGAGGAACAAGCCAGAACCCCACAGAATACCGACATAAAGGCCCGCATATCGCCAGTATCGGGGGTTCCGTCTCGCGCCGCAAGCCGTAGGTCCGCGCGCACCTCGTCGGCTGCAGCGCCCGGCGGCAGGCGGCGGCTAGGAGTTTGTTGCAGTATTGGCTCAGCAAAGCTTCAGCAGGCTGCTAATTGTCATGGTAACTACAAATCAACATACTAAGATGTATTAAAAAGCACAAATATTTTATTTATTTTTGAGAATTGTTTGATTACTGCAACAAGCTCCTAGGCGGGGGTTATGCGGGTTTTGGACGCGGGGTGATGACGTGCAGGTCGCGGCTCAGGGACGTCGCGACGAGTCCGTGCGGGGCGAGCAGGCGAGCGAGGCTTTGGGGGCTGTGGACGGTGATGTGGCCGTTTCTGGGTGAGAGGTAAAAGTGCGCAAGCTCGACTGGCTCGTCGAGGAGGTGGGTGCCAAGGAGGCCGATGCCGCGTTCGGCGATGAGTCCGACGAAGGTGGCGATCCAGCTGGCTTGGTCGCGGTGCGGCACGTGCTCGATGACCTCAAAGCTGCAGACCAGGGGGAAGCGCTCGGTCGGCAGGGGGCTCGACGAGTAGAAGACGTCGTAGCTCTGGGCGGCAAAGCCGCGGGCGCGGAGCTCTCGGGCTAGGCGTCCGTTGCCGCCGCCGAAGTCGAGGATGCGACAGGTCGCGGCCTCGTAGTGCCAGATGCCGGCGATGAGGGCGGCGTTGCGGCAGGGGCGCTCTTCGGCGAACGGCGGGTCGCAGAGGGCGTAGTCGTCGTTGTAGATGTGGCGCTTGAAGTCCTCGGCCGACCAGCTGTCGAGGGCGGTGGTGAACACCAGGCCACAGCCGCGGCAGTGGTGATAGGGAATGGCGACGCCGCTGTCCTCAAACTGGCGCACACCGGCGAAGTGATCGTTGGCGCTTTGGCTGAAGTCTTTTTCGCCGAGGAGACTCGGCGATGTCGCGCCGCAGAGGTGGCAGCGCTCGGGAGGGCGGGGATCGATAGGCGGCAGTCGCGCGACCGGTTTCATCGGTTCCTGGATCTGGGCGGAGGTAGGGGAGGGGCCGCGACCGCGAGTGTCGGGAGGGGAGAGGCTAGGACAGCCGTGTGAGCAGGCCCTGGGCCGCTTGCTTTAGCTCGGTGTCGCGCGAGGTCTCGGCGATGTAGCGCAGCTTGCCGCACAGGGCGCGGCTGCGCTTGGGCATCTGGTTGCGATCGAGCAGGTGGGCGATGCGGGCAATCGCCTCGCTGACCCGGCTCTCGCGTTCGTGTTCGAGGAGCTGTTCGAGCACCTCGTGATCGTCGGGGATGGGATAGCGAACCAGGAACTTTTCCGCCGCCCGCGAGATCTCGCCACGTCCGACGGCTTCGACGAGCTTCTTGCGCAGGTGGCTGCGGTCTTCGGCGAGCTTGCCGACGATCTTCTTTTTGCCCGACTTGTCTTCGGCAGCGGAGCTGTCGGCCGGCGCTGCGGCGGCTGGGGCCGCAGCTTCGGTCGGTCGCGACGTGGACTCGGGCCGGGGGCTCTGGCTGCTGCTGGCGTTCGCATGGCTGCCATTGCTCGGCGTTGGGGCAGCGGGCGTGGTCGCCCCGCCGCGGCTGGTCAGGTTGAGCTTGTCGGCGAGCTTGCCGAGCTCTCCCTTTTCAAACGCGGCTTCCAGCGCGGCGCGGTACTGCCTCTGGCGTGCTTCTTCTTGCGTGGTGGGCAGGCCACCCCGGCTGGCGCCGTTTTTGCCGTGGGATGCGCCATCCCGACGCTTATCGATGTCTCGCCAGGACATTTTGGGGCGGTCTTCGCTTGCCATTCGGAACCTTCGCAGTCTCTGCCTTGAGAGGGAAAATCGGTTTGCTTGTTTCGGATGAATCGGACGACTGGGGCGCTTGCAGCTAGGGGTCGCGCCCGGCGTGCTCAGCCCAGCTCGGCTCGCGGTGGGCGACCGAGCAGGTCGGACATGATCTGCCGCACCGGTCGGTCTTCGTAGAGCACGCGGTAGATGGCCTGACTGATCGGCATCTCGACGCCGACCCGGGCCGATAGATCGTGGACCGAGCGCGTGGTCTTTACGCCCTCGGCAACCTGGCGCATCTCGGCGAGCGCCTGGGCCAGCGTCTTGCCCTGACCCAAGAGCAGACCGCAGGTGCGGTTGCGGCTCTGCGGGCCGTTGCAGGTGAGGACCAGATCGCCCATGCCGGCTAGGCCGGCGAGCGTCAGCGGATTGCCTCCCAGCCGAACCGCCAGGCGAGAGATCTCGGCCAGTCCACGGGTGATGAGAGCTGCCCGCGTGTTGTGGCCAAAGCCCAGCCCCTCGGCCATGCCGCAGGACAGGGCAATGACGTTCTTGACCGCGCCGCCGACCTCGACGCCGATGACGTCGTCGGAGGTGTAGACGCGGAAGGCGCCATTTTGGAACGCGGCCTGTACGGCCTCGGCGGTGGCTCGGACCTCGGCGGCGGACACCACAGCGGTGGGCTGACCCTCGGCGGTCTCACGGGCGAAGCTCGGCCCAGAGAGCACGGCCAGGCGGCTGTGCAGGGCGGCCGGCAGGGTCTGCTTCATGACCTCGATCATCGGGCTTAGCGACTCGTTCTCGATGCCCTTGCTGGCCGTGACGACCAGGGCCTGCGACGGCAGCCGGTCGGCGATGCCGCGCAGCACCTCACGCGTGGTGTGTGAGGGCACCACCGACACCACCAGCGAGGGCTGGTCAGTCGGAAGCTCGGCAATCGCCGTGTTCAGGTCGGCTTGCACGCGCAGCCCGGCCGGCAGCTTGAGCCCGGGCAGGTAGCGCGAGTTTTCTTGTCGCCCCTCGATGTCGGCGAGCTGGGCGCTATCGCGACCCCACAGCGTCACACGATGCCCGCCCTGCCGCAGCACACAGGCCAAGGCAGTCCCCCAGCTTCCCGCTCCTATGACGATGGCATCCATAGACTGTCCTATGCGCTGTGCGTTGTGGTGAGTAGTAGGGAGGGTGGAAGAGGTAAGAGCTGACTTCGCTAGGTGGCCAGAATATCAAAAGGAGGGGCCGACGTGGAGAATTTCCCCGCCCCATACGACGGCCAGACGAGCCCAGCGCGCGGGCCGCCTGCGGCAGCGACGGATCCGGCTAGCTGCGTGAGGTGAGCCGCACTTGCAGGAGCTCGACCGGGCACTGCGGCAGCGAGAAGCCGTAGACGCGCTCGTGCTCGGCGACGAAGCGGACGACGAGGTCGGTGGCGGCGCTGGCCGCCGGGCCGCCGGTTCCTACCCCGCGCAGCGAGAGGGCACAGATCTGTCCTTGGTAACGCAGATCGGCCGTCCAGCCGGCGGCTGGGGACTGGCCGCAGTCGGTGGGTTCGCGCTTGGGCGATATGCTCGGCTCGGTGGGGGCGGTCGCCGTCTCCGAGCCTGGGGTGGCCCCCGTCGTCTGCAGGCGCCGCAGTGTCGCCGAGAGCAGCCCACTTTCCTGCGCCCCCGAGGCCTCCGCGCACAGGAGCTGGATCAGCTCGTCGCGAATGGGGGCGGTGAGCGCTCCACTTGCCATCGCCTGCCCGGTCGGCAGACGCTTCTGGGGTAGGGTCATCAGGCCCAGGGGGGCTGGTCCGTCGGTGGTCGTCGCTGCGTCGCGGTCTTCGGCGATTGCAAAGCCCTGCGAGAGCGCCAGCAACCCCAGCCGGGAAGCGGTCGCCTGCGCACTGTCCCCGACGACGACCGAGGCGCCTGGCAGCTCGCTGGGGATCCCCAGGCACAGCGCCGAGGAGCCCGGCTGCCACACCGGCGTCTCAGGCTGACAGATCGCGGCTAGGTAGAGGCTCTCGGCGTCGCTGTCTGGCTTTGAAGCTGGCCCGGCTTCTGGCTCGGGTTCGGTCAGCAGTGCGAAGCGTCCGTCAGTGCCCTCCGGCTGGCTCAGCACCGCCCCACGCAGGACGGCAGCGAGCGGTGACAGCAGGAGCTTCCACAGCGGGACGCGGTCGACGGGGGCGATGGCGCCATCGGGGCGCGGCGCGAACAGGCGGACAGGCAGCCCGGACGGCAGGGCCTCGGCGAGGGCGGCGCGGACAGCCGCCAGATCGGCCTGCCAGCCCGGGGCCAGCGCAGCGCTGACCACCGCGGCTCGCAGGCGCAGGCGCTCATCCAGACCTCCGCGATGGGCCGGCAGCTCAGCATGTGAGGCGATGGCGCACAGCCCAGCTCCGTGCAAGGCGGCCGTGAGCCTGGTTTCGTGCGTCGGGTTGCGCGGGCTGTGCAAGAGGACAACCGCTGCCGGGGCGCCCACACTCACGGCCCGCTGGACGAGGCTCGCTGCGGTCTTCCGCGATAGCTCCTTGACCACGGAGCCATCGGCAGCCAGGCGCTCATCGACGGGGATGAGCTGCGATAGGGGGCACAGCGCGGAAAGATCGGCGTGACTTGGCCACAGCTCCCCGGCATCCCCGACCCAGGGAAAGCAGGGGTCAAGCGGCGAGCGTCCGGCGCTGGCCGAGGCCTTGCCGTGTCGCTGCGGCGAGAGCGCGGCGTGCAGAGCCTCATGCACCCCGGCGGTGCAGAGCAGACTGACGGGGGGCAGCTCCCCACGCAGCAGAGCTTGGCGCGGTCGCTCGCTTGTCAGCACAAGCTCTAGCCGGCTGGGCTTGGCGCCGCGCAGGAGATCCGCCGTCGCGGCCTGAACGAGCGGACTCAGCGTCGAGGCCAGTAGGCTCGGGCCGACCCGGCGGTCGCCGAGAGACGCCTGAGTACCATCGGCTCGGCGATACCACAGACTCAGCGACTCCCGGCCCAGACGTAGCATCAGGCGGGGCGGGGGCGACTCAGCGGGCATGTGAGCTCCAGGGGACATGCCGGCCAACATGACAAAGATCGGACACGCTGCGTCCTACCACGTGTCGTAGCGCGCGAAGGTCATGACGAAGTCAGCGCGGCCCTCGGTTGCCGAGCGGACCGCGGTCGAGTAGCCAAACAGCGAGCGCAGCGGCAGCTCAGCGATGACGCAGCGCCGGTTGCCGCGCATCCCGACATCGAGGATCTGCGCCCGTCGTTGATTGAGATCGCCCAGCACCTCGCCGACGAAGTCGTCGGGCACGAGGACTTCGAGGTGCATGATCGGTTCGAGCAGCGCCACGCTCGCTGCCTCGCAGGCCTTGAGCAGGGCGCGAGATCCGGCGATGCGCCAGCCGACATCGCTGGCCACTTCCGACGACAGCTTCGGCTCGACGGCGACCAGGGTGGCTTCGACGTCTTCCAAGCGGTTGCCCTTGGGGCCGGAGCCCATCGCCTCGCGCACCCCGGCGAGCGCGGCTTCGACGAGCGGCGGCAGGGCCCGCTGCAGCGGCTGCGGCATATCGGCGGGCGGTGGTGGCACGGCATTTTTGACCAGCGATCCTGAGCCGCGCTCGCGCGGACTGACCCGCACCGTCGCGCGGCCGTAGAGCTGGCCTTCGTCCATGGTGCGCTCGAAGATGTGCTCGGCTTCGCCTGAGCCGAGGATGGTCTCGCGATACACGACCTGCGGCCGACCCATGCGCGCCTGCACGCCGTATTCGCGGTCGAGCACGTCGCGCTTGATCTCCAAGTGAAGCTCGCCCATGCCCGAGACCACGGTCTGTCCGGTCTCGGGATCTTCGCGCACCTGGAACGTCGGATCTTCGTCGGCCATCTTTTCTAGCGCGGCCATCATCTTTTCGGCGTCGGCGGTGGTCGCGGCTTCGACCGCCTGCGTGATGACCGGCTGATAGGTGTCGATGCGCTCCAGCGCTATCGGCGATCGCGGATCGCACAGCGTGTCGCCGGTGGCGCTGTCTTTGAGGCCAACGGCCAGCACGATCGATCCGGCCTTGGCTTCGTCGATCTTGTCGCGGCTGTCGGCGTGCACCGAGAACAGGCGGGCGACTTTTTCCAAGCGACCGAGCGGCTTTTCGCTGGCCGCTGGCCCCCCGCGATCCTTGGCTTTGGTGGGCGGGCCGAGGCGCGGGTTCCAGACATCGTCGCCGGCCTTCAGCGTCCCGGAATAGATGCGCAGATAGACAGCCTTGCGTCCCTCGACCATCGCGACTTTGAAGGCCAGCGCGCACAGCGGGGCTTTGTCATCGGCCGCGCGCTGCTCGGGCTCGCCGGTGCGCGGATGATGGCCAGTGACCGGCGGGACTTCCGTCGGCGCGGGCAGAAACTCGATGACCGCATCGAGCAGCGGCTGGATGCCGCGATTGCGCAGCGCCGCCCCACACATCACGGGCACTGCCTTATTGGCCAGGGTGGCGCGTCGGATGGCCGCGCGCAGGCTCGGCTCGTCGATGGCCTCGCCCGACAGGTACTTTTCGGCCAGCTCGTCATCGACGTTGGCGATGCGCTCGATCAGGCGCTCGCGGGCTGGGGCGAAGGCCTCCTGATCGGCGTCCGAGATGTCACTCACCGTCGGGGCGTCTTCTTCTTCGCCGGTGAAGTCGATGCGCTTCTGCGCGATCAGGTCGTACATGCCGACGAAGGTATCTTCGGCGCCGATCGGCTCCTGCAGCGGCACCGGATTGGCCGACAGGATGCGCGAGATGCTATCGACCACCGACTCGAAGTTGCTGCCCACGCGGTCCATCTTGTTGACGAAAGCGATGCGCGGCACGTGGAACTTGTCGGCCTGGCGCCACACTGTCTCGGTCTGCGGCTCGACGCCATCGACGGCGGACAGCACGACCACCGCACCGTCGAGGACGCGCAGCGAGCGCTCGACTTCGATGGTGAAGTCGACGTGGCCCGGCGTATCGATCAAGTGCATCTCGTAGCCGCGCCAGGAAAACGACGTCGCGGCGGCGGTGATGGTGATGCCGCGCTTGCGCTCTTCCGGCATCCAGTCCATCTGCGTCTGCCCCTCGTGCACTTCGCCGATCTTGTGGATGCGGCCCGAGTAAAACAGGAAGCGCTCGCTCACCGTGGTCTTGCCGGCGTCGATGTGGGCGATGATGCCGATGTTGCGCGTGCGATCGAGCTTCTTTTTCGAAGCGGGGGGGCTGGCCTGAGACATGGGCGGCGATTATAGGCAGCCGACGGCCGACGAGAACCCCCGATTTGCCCGCCGCGGGCGATTTGCTCCCTCGGAGGTCTCGCGTGGTCCGCTAAGCGGTCAGTTAGGGGGGGGGCGGCGATAAAACTCGACGAAGAACCCCACGTCGCCGTCGGGCACGACGTGATGCACAAGCTCGGGCGGGATGGTGCCAGGCTGACTGGGCCCAAGAATCAGCTCGCGTCCATCCAGGCCATCGAGGCAGTAGCGCAGCTGACCGGACACTACGTGGATCAGGCCCCACACGCCGGGCTTGGTCGAGTGCTGGCTGCGCAGTCCAGCGGGAATCGTCGCGCTGGAAAACTCTGGCGTGCGCTTGTACGCAACGAAGCCTTCCGGAAGCTCCAGCCGATCGCAGCGCAGACAGTCGAGCAGCGCGCCGAGCCTACTTGCCCGTCCCTCGGCGCTGACCACCCAGGGATGGAGGGTAAACGGCGGCTTGTGCCGCACGTGCTGTCCGTGTCCGCAGGAGAGCTCAGCGACCCAGTCGCCGACGTCATCTTGGTGGTAGCCGCTGATCGGTCGCTGCATGCGCGTTCCAGGAATTTGGGGGGACGAGGGAGTTTATCTACATATCCAGCAGATCGCGCAGCCAAGGCACGGGCGGCGGCTTGGGTCCGCTGGAAAGTCGCGACCACCACTGCGGGTCGTTGAGGCGCTGATAGCCCTCAGTGATGAGCTCGTGATACGAGGACGCGAGCCCGACATAAGCCTGCGCGCCGCTGCAGCCATCGACGGTCAGCACCATGTAGCGAGGAAAGCCGCTGCCGACGTGAAGGACGCGGCCGACTTCCTGCCCATTGGCATCGCCGCGCTGCGTAAAGACATCGGCCACCACCGGGCTCGATTCGTCCGCGGTGTAGGGGTCGTAGTGCAGGTTGGTGTACCAGCCGGGAAACGAGGGCCCGCCGCAGAGGGAGCCGCCGGTGACCAGCGAGTTGATGAAGTTCATGTGCGTCGGCGAGAGCGGCTGACCGCGACGCTGCCAGGTCGCGATCTCGGCCAGCATGTCGGTGATCTCACGCAGGCGGATGAAGTAGTCGATGGCATGTTCCAGTTCTTTGCGGCCAAGCGCGCTCAGGCTGTTCTGCCCCACCTCAGCAAAACGCGAAAGCGCCGTGAAGAACTCGGGATAGGGATCGACGTAGGCCGTCGGAAACTCGCACGTAACGAACGAGCTCTCGCTGGGAGCGGTATAAAGCAGCGTGTCGTGGCGAAGCTCGGCCCAGGACGCAAGCTGCGCGCCCAGCTGCCGGCGGGCCCAGGCTTCGGTGCTGGCCACGGCCGGCAGACCACTCCGGCGGGGATCGCTGAGATCCGTCGGCGGCGAGAGCTGGCGCAGTGCTCCCAGCCAGGCGGTGTACAGGCTGCTGCCAAAGAACGTCGGGCCCAGGCTGTCTAAAAGCTCGCGCGAGCAGGCCAGCTCCGTCGCGTAGGGATAGGACGCCAGCTCGTCGCTGAGCAGCGCCGCCGCCTGATCGTTCTTGAGCGCGGCGAACGCCACATCGAGCGGGCTCGGCATCATCCGTTTCACCCGCCCAAAGCCGACGCGATCGTAGGTGACGTCGGTCATCACCTGACCATCGGGCGTATATCGCTTGGCCAAGAGTGCGAAGCTCCGCGGCTGCCAAGCCGGCCCCAAGCCCGCGCTCGCTGCGCGCACGTCCCCCACGCTAAGCGGTGGCCGGTACGGCGTCGCTTGCAGCGCCTGCAGCAGCGCATCGTCTTTTTGACCTTCGAGCTCGTCGCCGTTCTTCACGCCGAGCTGCGCAAACAGCGCCTGCAGCGGCTCGACCGAGAGCTGCTGCGGGAAGCCGACGAAGCTGCTCAGCGTAAGCTCGATATTGCGGAAGCGGCACAGGTACGAGCCACTTAAAAGCTGGGTCATGAGCAGCGCCGTCTCGAACCCGCGCCGACTTACCAAGAGCGGCGAGTCTCCCTCGGTGTAGAGCAGTGGCACATCGACCAGGCCCAGCCACATCACGGCGCGGAAGTAGCGCTTAAGCGCCGGGCTGTCGGTGTAGTGTCCGCGCGGCGTGAACTGGGTGAAGTCGATCGGGCGTGAGACACCAAACAGGCTGACCTCGGCCGGCCCACTCGCCGACATCGCAGCCTGGTACAGCCGCGCGATCTCGGCTTCATCGGCGCCATGGGTCGCTGGCTGTGGTGCCCCGGCAAGCAGGCTGGCCGCGACGGTAAGGTACAGATCGAGATCGGAAACGCTGTCGCGACCAAAGTGCGGCCAAGGTCCGCTCAGTCGCAAGCGCAGCTCTTGCAACAGCGTGCCCACTTCCCCCGCCAGATAGCGCGACTCGACAGTCTGCAACAGCGAGTCATACGAGCGATGCACCGCTTCCAAGATCGAGTCGGCCGAGACGTACACCGGCAGGTGCTTCGAGAAGATCGTGGCGTAGCCATAGGCGAAGCTGCTGCTTGTCTGCTTGGTCAGCACAAAGCCATCGCGCGAAAGACGCGTCATGGCCTCCGCCGGGAGCTCGAAGCCGGCCGGCGCCAAGAGCTCCAGCCCAGCGGCGCGCAGCGGGTCGTAGCCCAGGCTGCTGCGATAGCTGACGCGGTGGCGGTCCAACAGCTCGGTGCGGCTCACCTGGGTCGCGCACAGCGGCGTGGCTAGCGATGGTCTCGGCCCGCCCGTCGAGCCCTCGATGCAGACCAGGTCCTGCCCGTTCCCGCTGCAGCCCGTCGCGAGCGTCCCCAGAAATCCGACGAAGCCTACGATGATCCCTGCCCAGGTCCGGCTGGCCGGTGAACGCATCTGCCCCTCCTGTCCTGCCGACTTCTAGCCGCCACTACTTCCCACCGCTTGGCGTAGTGAACGAGTTCTTCGCCGATGACTGCCGGGCCCTGGTGTTCAACTTCGACGGCAGCATCTTCATCGCCGAAGTGGCAACCGGATAGATCAGCCATCTCGCAGTCGGGCGATTGCTGTACTAAGACGGTGTTTACAAATTAATTCCCCCGTCGAGATCCAAAGGATGGGACCGCAGCACATACGAGATGAGGGCATTCGCGGCTTAAACACATCCTAATCTAAGCCGCCCCGCCGGGAGGCAGTCATCCCGGGCATCGTCGGGTAGGCTGTGGCTTTGCCGCGCGTTGCCGGTACGGTTCCGCGCTCACATTGTCAGCGCGCAGCGCGCGCCAGTTCGGCGCGGACCCAGGCGCGGAGGGTGCTGGCGGCGGCCGGGGCGGTGAGCTGGCCGCTGAGCCAGGTCTGGTAAAGCTCGTCGAGTTCAAAGGGCTTCCGCCGCTCACCGTCCAGCACGAAGTACAGCGCGGACGGGTCCTCGCCGGCGATGCAGCCCCAGTGCTGGCCGTCGGGGCTCCAGGTCAGCGAGCCGGGCAGCACCAAGGGATAGGGGTAGGTGCCGCTGGGCGTGCTGATGACGGGCCGACCGCCGATGCTGGTGACGTACAGGGCGCGCGGTGCAGTCGGGTGCAGCTGCAGGTCGAGGACGAAGGGGTGCATCGGGCCGGGCTGGTCATCGATCACTACGCGTGTTCGGCCCTCTGGCAGGATTGCAACATAGGCGTAGTGTTGTGACGCAATCTGGAAATCGATAATATTGGAATAATTGGGCCCGGGAGTGCCGTTGATGACCACCTGCGCGCTCGTGGCCGGCAGACCTCCAGAATTCGCGGGATTCAGAGACCTGTGTGTGCGTGCAATATATCCAAATATATCGCCGGATAGATTGTATGATAAGCTGCGGAAATCGATCCCCGAAAAAACGGGATCTAGCGTCGAACCACGAATCACTCGCTCTTGCGAACCCAGGCGTGCGACATAGGCAATTTGCCCCCCGGGATGACGGGTGAGGCCGGCTGCGCTGTCGTAGGCCCCGATTTCATGTGAACCTACATAAACGCGCCAACGCTGGTTTTGTTTTGCAATATAGGTGCAGCTGCCAGCGGGACTCGATACCAGCTCCGCAGCGGCGGCAAAGGGGCCATAAACCTCCGCGCGGCAGCGCACGTAGGCCCAGGCGCCGACCTGTGCCAGGTAGTAGGGGCCGCCTCCGTCGTCGCTGAGGCTGAGCTGGGCGACACGCTGACAGGGGCGGTCGGGGCGGCCATCGTGCACCACGACGCGCTCGCTCCCGGTCTGGGCGACGTAGGCGTGGTGGCGCCCGTCGGGGCTCAGCCGCAGCGTGCCCCCCAGGATGCCGTCCCAGCCTGACCCGGCTTGGTCATCGATGACCACCTGCCAGGTTCGGCCCCGGCGAGCCGCATAGGCCAGGTGCGCCCCGTCGGCGCTATAGACCGGCGCGCCTACCGCGTCCCAAGCGGGCCCGGCCTGGCCATCGCGAATGATCCGCCAGCCCCCGCCCTGCCCCGCGGGATAGGCCAGGTGGCTGCCGTCGCGGCTCCAGGTCAGGCCGGCGATGCCGATCCCGTCTACGGCAGGTAACTCGACATCGCCAAGGCGCAGCACCTGACTGCCGCGCTGCTCAGTCACCGACAGTGTCTGCGTGCGCAGCGGGTCGTGCTGGCGCAGGACGGTGTGCGGTCCGCAGGCAGTAGCGATGAGAACTCCCGCGCATACCAGGGCGGCAGGACCATTAAGAGCGCCTATCAAAACCTGTTGTGGACCCCATCGGCCGCGTCGGTCGTCGGTCACGGCCAGGAGGCCGCTCGCTCCTTCCTCCTTGCCGCTCGGGTTCCTCTCGACGGTTTTGATAGGCGCTCTAAGCGGCTGGGTCCGCATCACGACCACCTCCGCTTGGCAAGGCCGACGACTAAGGTAATCAATCCGGACAGGAAAAAGACCGCTAGCGGGGTTAATGCACAAATGGCGACTTCCGGGAATGCAATGCAGATAATCCCGGCCAGTGTGGCTAAACCCATCAATACGCCAGAAGATACCAGCAATATATTGCTGGTTAAATTGGGTAGTTTGGGAGGGATCAACGGTGCAGTAAATGCGACATCGCCATGTGATGTAGTGGCCCAGGTGGCGGCAAGTTCCTGCAGTCTTGTTTGATATTCAGCCAGTCGCTCAGTGCCCACCCGTTTTACAACATAAGCCAGATATTCCTGCTGGGCGCCGGGGCGGCGGACCATCGCCTGAACCTGCTCTAGATAGTCATCGAAGATGACCGCGCTTGAGTGGCGACTGAGGTGCCGCTGCAGGTACTTCATCATCATCTGCGTGTGCTGGCGGCGGCGGGTGGGCAGGCCGGCCTGCTCAGCCCCCAGATCCAGCTCGCGAGCCAGGCGCTCGATCACCTGGGGCGAGCCCCGCAGCGTCGCTTCCAGATCCAGCCGATCGGCAGCTGAGAACCCCTCCAGGTAGGTCGCTAGCTCCGCCATCGCCTGGCTGGACTCCTCGATCGCCGCCCCCATGCGGCGCTGCATCCCGGGATGCACGCGCCCGTGCTCGGGCAGGTCGCGGAACGAACCCAGGGTCAGGAGCCCGCGCAGGATCTTCCCCGAAAGCGCCTCGCAGCGGGAGAGCTCATCGCGCGCCGCATCGCCCAGCAGCGGCTGCCCTCCGGGCACGGCCAGGATCTGCCGTTCGAGCCAGCCAGTCTTGCTGCCTATGTGCGACAGCCCGCGATCGAGCGTCTGCAGATAGGCGTCGATCTCCGCAGCAGAGAGTCGGGCCTGTGCGTCGGGGGGCGCGGGGCTCGCGTCATCGGCCGTCGCGGCGGCGGCGGCTCCAGGCGCACCTGGCAGTCCGTTTAGGCTCCCCAGGCCACTTGATACCGACGCTGCACCGACGGCAAGAAAGGTACGTCGCTCCATGCTGGCACCTCCGCAAGCGAGGAGTTGCAAGCCCAAGGCCAGAGCCCATGCTAGCTCGGCCGGCGGGCCGCAGATCCCCTCCGGTTGATCGCTCAGCGACGCGGATGGCCGGCAGCGGGGGGCAGGTCGCGGTGGATGGCGGTGCCGCACGCAGATGAAGATTGGCCAAGCCGACGTTCAATATTCGCCGGCTAGCGGTGACCGCTTGGGCTGCGGGAAGCGCGCGCGACCCCGCCGGACACCTCCCCGCTTCCTTCCGGGACCTTACGCATGATATCGTCGCTGCGGGGAGGACTTTTGCGATGATCTCAATGCGAGAAGCGATCGCGCCGACCGGCACCTGGGTGGTCTATGACGTAGGGACCGCCAGTGACGAAGAGGGCGCGGTAGCCGACAGCGACTGGACCGATGTCTTTATCTACAACCCAAGCAGCACCGCGATCGATGTGAGCTGGATCCTCGGCGGCCTCATGCCGGCTGAGTCCGGCCAGCACTCAGCGACGGGCGGCGGGATCCTGCCGCTGCGCTGGAAGACGCGCGTGTCTAGCACCATGCACCTGCGTCTGCGCGCATCGGGCCCGATCTGTGTCGCGGCCTATCGCGGTCGCGGTGCGGGTCGCTACGCCCTGGTTGCTCACTCTTTGCCCACTCTCTGAGGAAGTCGATGCCCAGTGATATCAAGCTCGGTGACGAAGACGTCACCATCGAAGGAAGCAAGCTCACCGTCAAAGGCGACCTGTACGCCGCCACCGGCCTGTATCTAAAGAGGATCCAGAGCCTGGTGCAGCCGGGATCGACCTATCAGTTCGCCGTGCACGAGGTCATTCCCGACCTGATGGCGCAGATCGAAGCGCTGCAGGCGCAGGTCGCCGCGCTCAAGGCCGTGCGCGACTTCAACATGCAGGACGGCTGGCGCTGGTGCAACAAGTGCCGGACGCTGGTGCACAGCGGTACTCCCGGGATCTGCGCCACCGATCAGCGCCCGCATACCTATGTCGGCAGCAGCAACTACTGCGTGCAGCACACCCGCAGCAACAATGCGGGGCAGGCCGGCTGGCGCTGGTGCGATCAGTGCTCGTCGCTGTTTTTCGGTCGCAACGCGACGGGGGGGCGCTGTCCACGCGGCGGCGAGCACAATCGCAACGCCGCATCACTCCCGTACTTCGTCTCGCCGGAAAACGTCTCGCGCAATTTCTGTGGCCAGAACGAGTGGCGCTGGTGTCGCTTGTGCGAGTCGCTGTTCTTCGGCCCGCACGCCGGCGAGTCGGCTTGCGCGGCGGGCGGTCGTCACGATGCCACCGGTAGCTCGGACTACGTTCTCGACAGCCGCTAGGAGATCCCCATGAGCACCTTGTCCCTGCGCCAAGCGCTGTCGATCAGCAACAACTGGGTCGTTCTGGGGGTACGCGACGACACCCACGTCGAACAACAGAACGGCATCAACATCCAGGTCGGCAGCTACACCGAGTTCCAGATCCACAACGTCGGCAACACCCCGATCGCGGTCACCTGCGAGATCCGCGGGGCCAGCGGGCAGATCTTGCTGACGCAAAACGTCGACGTGCCGGCTCTCGGCGTCGGCCGAGCGCTCAGCATCCCCTGCTCGCAGGCGGTGTGCTACCTGCGGAGCGCCGCCCCCTTCCTGGTGTATGCCGCTGTCTGCAACAGTGCCCAGCGCCAGACCCTGCCCGTCTACCCGCTTTTGTAGTCGCCTCGCTCGCGATCCCGCCTCGCCCGCAAGTCCTGCATTTCGGTCTCGCCAACCCCCTGTTTTCTGCGGGAAAATCAGACCATGGCCAAAGCCTGCCGTGTCACTGGCCCCTATGCCGAGGGCGGGAAGTATCGCTTGGTGGTGTTCATGCCAGAGCGCCGATCGCTGTGGTGTCAGACGCAGCAGGAGGCCGAGCGGCTCAAAGCCGAGATTGAGCGCACCATCGCCGATCAGTCGGTGCGCAGCGTCGGCGATACCCTGGCGGAATACCTCGGCCAGCTGCGCCGAAATGGCCTGAAAGAGGCCTCGCTGTCGTGCATCGAGCTGCGCCTGCTGCGCTTCTTATCGCCCGAGCGCTCGCTGGGATCGATCACCGCCAGCACTGCCGCTGAGCTTTACAGCGACGAGACGCAGCGCGTGACGAAGTACGGCAAGCCCGTGTCCGCGTGCACGCATCGCATGCTGCTGCGCCAGACCAAGGCGTTTTTTCGCTGGGTGGTCGAAGAGCGCAAGTACCTGTCCGAGAACCCCTTCGAGAAGGTCAAGCCCGTCGGGCGCATCAACACCGGCAAGACGCAGCTTTCGATCGACGAAGCGCGCAAGCTAAACGCCTGGCTGATCACGCGGGCCGAGTCGGGCGATGAAGGCGCCACCGCCGTGCTGATGCAGCTCGTCCTGGGTCTGCGATCGTCCGAAGTCCTGGGCCGCAAAGTCCGCGATCTCGACGACAGCGGCCGCGCCCTGGCCATCCCCGGCGGCAAGACCAAGAACGCCCGCCGCTGGCTAAGCATCGAGAGCGAGCCCCTGCGCGCCCTCTTGCAGCGCCAGATCGCCGGCAGGCGCCCCGAAGATCTGCTGTTCGGCAGCGGCAAGCCCCTGACCAACGACTATCTGTGGGATCGCCTGCAGCGCTACTGTGGGCTGGCCGGCGTGCCCAAGGTCTGCCCGCACAGCCTGCGCGGCCTGCACTCCACGATCGCCATGGAGCGCGGTGCCACCTCCGGCGTAGTCGCCGCCGCCCTCGGCCACGGCAGCTTCGCCGTCACCGCCCGTCACTACGTCCACCCCGACACCCTGGCCAACGCCAAAGCGCGCAAGGTGTCAGCGGCTCTGTCCGAGAGCCCCACGGCACCCAACCCGCGCTCCAGCGAGCTCCCCGGCGATCTCGCTCAGCTCGGCGCCGCCCTGGCCGCCCTGTCCCCCGATCAGCTAGCCGCTGTGCTGCGCACCGTCGGCAAGCCGGCTTAGCTGCGCGTTGTAAAAGGGCCGATCAAGGCACGGCCAGCGCTGTGGTATGCGGGGCCAGAGGTGCCCGATGCGAAGGAAGCGGAGGCCATGGCTGGCTACAGTTGTGCTGCTGCTCAGCTGCGATGAAGTGGCCTGGCGTCAGCCCCCTAGTATGGGGTCACTCAATGTGGGGGCTCTATATCAGGCGATGCAGCAGTGCGTCGGCGCGCGGACCCCTGCGCAGTGCTCACAGGCCCAGCCTGCCTGCTCGGCGGCGGATCGGGCCATCTCCGCCTTCGCTGCGAGTTACCAGCTAGAACAGATGACGGATCGTCTGCTCACGAACTGGGCACGCTGTGAAGATGCCGTGGGGCGATACGCATCGGCAGAGCAGCACTACCGCCGCCTGCTGCGCCTGCGACAGTATCGCTATGGTCCTGAGCACACCGAGGTCGCCATAAACCTCAACAACTTGGCCATCACCCTAGAACACCAAGGCAAGCTCGGTGAGGCGGAGGTTCTGCACCGCACAGCCCTGGCGCTCCAAGAGAGGCTATTGGGCCCTGAGCACCCGGAGGTGGCCACGAGCCTCAACAACCTGGCCACTGTACTCGTCGAAGCGGGAAGGCCGAGCGACGCCGAGGCATATCTTCACAGGGCGCTAGCAGTTGTGCAGAAGAGGCTGGGCCCCGAGAACCCAGAGCTCGCCACCACACTCAATAACCTAGCTGTGGTGCTGGAGAGCCAGGGGAGTTTGGGCCAGGCAGAGACGCTGCACCGCAAGGCGTTGGCCCTGCGCGCAAAATGGCTCGGCCCAGAACATCCCGATATTGAGCAGAGCCTCCACAACCTGGCCGCTGTACTCGACAGCCAAGGCAAGTACTGGGAAGCCGCGGCAACGTACCGCGAGGCCCTGGCTCTTCAGCAAAGGCTCCTCGGTCCTGAGCATCCCGAGGTCGCCACCAACCTCAACAACCTCGCCGCTGTGCTGGGGCGCATCGCGGAATTTGGTGAAGCCGAGGCGCTGCATCGACAGGCGCTCGCCCTGCGGCAGAAGTCACTGGGACCCGAGCACCCCGATGTCGCCATCAGCCTCAACAATCTGGCCTCCGTGCTCGATGATCAGGGGAAGCTAGACGAAGCCGAGGGGCTGAACCGACAGGCGTTGGCCCTGCGGCAGCGGCTGTTGGAGCCCGAGCACCCACTGGTCGCAAGCAGTCTCAACAACCTTGCCGTTGTGCTGCACCGGCAGGGCAGGCTGGATGAGGCGGAGGCACTGAACCGACAGGCGCTCGCTCTGCGGCAGCGGCGGCTCGGCGTCGGGCACCCCGATGTCGCCATCAGCCTTAGCAACCTGGCCTCGGCGCTCGATAGCCAGGGCAAGCTCACCGCAGCAGAGTCCCTGTACCGCCAGGCTTTGGAGCTTCGCAAAAAGCAACTCGGTCCTGAGCACCCCGATGTCGCCCAAAGCCTGAGTAACCTGGCCTACGTTCTGAGCCGACAAGGACGCATGTCTGAGGCCGAAGCACTCCATCGGCAGGTGCTGGCCCTGCGGCAGAAGCAGCTAAGTCCCATGCACCCCATGATCGCATTCAGCCTCGTCAACATGGCTATGTTCTATCTTCGCCAGGGCATCCCGACGCAGGCGTTGCTACTGCTGCAACAGGCGGTGCAGATCCACGAGGTGCAGGTGCGCAACACGGTCAGCGAGACGCGCATGCAGGCCCTGATTGACACCCTGCGCAGGGAAGAGGACGCGACGTATGGTCTGCTGTTCGGCCCTGATCTGCCCGGTGCCAAAGAGCTCGCTCTGCAGGTGGCCCTTCTGCGCAAGGGGCGCGTGGCGGCAGCAGGGGCAACGGCGAACCTGACTGCGCAGCGGAGCTTGGCCAAGCCCGAGATCGCGCAGCGGTTTATTGAATGGCAGGGCATACGTCAGCAGTACGAAGGGCTGGTGTATGGCGGGCCGGGCCACTTGCTTGCCGCCGAGTATCGTCAGCGGCTGCACGACAGCCGACTGCGGGCGGAGTCCTTGGAAGCGGAGCTTGCCCAGGCCCTGCCGGAGCTTCGCGGTCTGCAGCCACCACCCATGGACCGTATCGTCGTGCAGGTGGCGGCACGGATGAGGACAGGGAGTGCGCTGGTGGAGGTGTTGTGGACGATGCCGTATCAAGGGAGGTCGAGCGCGGACGGCAAGACATGGGGCACGCCGCACTACGTCGCGCTGATCTTGTTTCCGGATAGGCGAATCGAAGTGGTGGATCTTGGCGAAGCCGCAGCAGTCGATACGCTGGCGCAAGAGCTTCAGACGGCGCTGGCTTCCCCGGGAACTGATCCGGCACCCGCTGCCAAACTTCTGCACGCGCAGGTCATGGGGCGCCTGCAAGCGAAGCTGGGCGGTGTGCGTGAGCTGTTCCTTTCTCTGGATGGGACGCTGAACACCATCCCGTTTGATGCGCTGCACGATGGGACGGACTATCTGCTGGGGCGCTATCGCTTTCACTATCTGACGAGTGGGCGTGACCTGCTGCGCGAGCGCTCGCAGCGGGTGGCGAGTGCTCCGCTGCTCTTTTCGAACCCGGACTTTGGCCAGGTGGCTGCGCAGGTGCCAAAAGATAGGGGGCAGAGCTTCTATCAACGACTGGCGGGACTGTCAGCGTTGCCCGGTACGCAGCGCGAGGCTGCGCAGATCGCGCCGCTGCTCGGCGTCGAGCCGCTGATGGGAGCGCAAGCGACAGAGTCCGCAGTGCGCGGTGTTCACGCTCCGCGCATCCTGCACATCGCGACGCATGGACTGTTCTTGCAGGATGTTCATCTGCCGCCGCCGACCTCAGGTTCCAGCGAGGCGCGGGGTGTATTTGCACGCGAGCAGGACCGCTCCAAGCTGGTGGGTGCGGCGGAGGCCGAGCGGCTACCTGGCGAGGTCGGGGCGATGAATCGCTCGGCGCTGGTGCTGGCCGATGTGCGGTCGGCTTATCTACGAGGGGACGCGGCACGAGATGGCTTACTGACGGCGGACGAAGCGCGCAGCCTGGATCTAGACGGCACGCAGCTTGTGGTGCTGTCGGCCTGCGACACCGGCCGCGGCGGGCTGAGCGCGGGGCAAGGAGTGTACGGCCTGCGCCGCGCATTCCTGGTCGCCGGAGCGGAGACGCTGGTCACTAGCCTGTGGCAGGTCAGCGATGCGGCGACAGGCGAGCTGATGCCGCTGTACTACCAGCGACTGCTCGACAAGCAGAAGCCCGGCGACCGCCTGGGCGCCATGGTCGAAGCGATGCAGGAGCTTCGCCGCAAGCCTGGCCGCAGCCACCCGTACTACTGGGCGCCGTTTCTAGTCATCGGCAGCGATGGACCGCTGCACTAGCGTGATACGGTCGGGGCTATGGATGCGGAACACGTGGATACTCCGACGCTGCGGCGCTTGTTAGCCGAGCTGTTGCGGACGGTGCCGGAGTTCGATGCGTTCTGCTTGGACTACTTTCCCGAGGTGCATCGGCAGCTGGGACCGGGGATGGAGCGGACGCAGAGAGAGAATCTGCTGTTGCAGCAGGCTCCTTCGCGCGCGGCGATCGTGCAGGCGCTGCAGACGAAGTTCGCAGATGCGCCGATCTGGGCCTCGCTGGCGCGGGAACCAGCGCCGAGCAAGCGCGCTGCGGATCAGCCGGTGCCTTGGCTCCGAGCGCTGTTAACCGCAGCAGTGCTCGTAGGCATGGCATTGGCTGTTGTCGCGGCGTGGGTCGCGCTGCGTTCTCCGCAGCCCTCGCCGGGTCGTGCAGCGCGCTCACCAGGAACGGCGGCGATGCAGTGCGGCGCGTTGGCGCTGGATGATGTTTTCGTCGTCAGAGAGAGTCGCTCAGAGGATGGCGAGTCCATCCAGCTCGACCTGCGGCTGCGGCACATCGGGACGCCTGCAGGGCCGGTGAACCTGTCGCGTGTGCAGGTGGACTGCAGCCACCGCATCGAGGAACGCGCACCGCTCGCCGTATCGGCAACCTATGACCTGCTGATCACCGGCGAGCACAACCAAGCCGCGCTCGCACAGCGGCTTTCCAGCGGCGAAGTCGATCGCATCGTGCTGCGCCTGGGCTTCACGCAAGAGACCGCTGCGTACCAGTACACCGCGACGCTGCGCCTGCTGTACAACGGCACCTGTACCGTCGAGAGCGCCCCGTTCACGCTATCGCGCGACGCTGCGCAACATCCTGCGCTGGTTGCACCGTGGCCTGGGAAGCCGGCAGATCCTGTCAAGCCTTGACGGCACAGCGCGGCCTTGCGTCGATGCGCCGCGGCCTGACCTGCCTGCCGCTCACCGACCCTGCGTCGCCGCCGGCACCACATGCCCCAGCGGGCGCAGAGGCGCATCGCGGCCAATCGCGACGAAGGGCGTCCAGTAGTACGGGTGCGGGCGGTCTTTCTTCATGTCGCGCATCGCTTCTATCGGTCTTCGTGTTGCTGGCCTCTTTGGCTCGCCTGGCCCTGGGCGTAGGTCTCCGACAAGCAGTGGCGCGATATCACCGAAGTCCTGCGCATCAGCGGTCCCGTCTTGGACCGCGCCTACCTGCGACACTGGGCGCGGGTGCTGCGTGTCAGCTGCCGGGGACGCAGCGTGAGGCGACCCGGCCAGCGGGTGGGCGATGCGGGCAGAGTGGGCGATGGCGCTGCGCACGGGCGCACTACCGCGGGCGACCCGCCAGCACCCCACGCAGCCGCGCCTGCAGATCCTTGTCGCGGTGGAATCCGCGGGCGGTGATCGTGGCGATGGCTTCTTCCGCGCGCTGCAGCTCTGCATCGTCGGCGTGCTGCAGCAGCGAAAGGATATCGACGCGATCTTGCGGTCGGGTCGCATCGTCCATCGCCAAGAGCTTGCAGGCCAGCAGGTGCCCCAGTGTCGCCACGGGCACATGCAGCCCAGGCAGCACTTCAAGCGGGGTGGCCGCAGCGGCGATCTCGGGCTCGATGCCCGACGATGCGAACAGCAGATCGATGACGATGCCGTCTTCGTCTTGGCCGGGGGGCAGCAGGCGCACGGTGGACAGTCGGGCCTGGCGTTCGTGTTCCAGGCACAGCACCACGCGATAGCTCTGCCCGGTCAGGGCATAGATCAGCGCCTCGGCGTCGGCATCCGTCGGCACCGCGACCGCCACATCGACGTCGCTGGTAAAGCGCGGCGTCGCCCGCACCGAGACCGCCAGGCCCCCGACCAGCGCCCACGGTCGCTGGTGGTCTGCAAAAAACTTCGCAAGCTGCCGCAGCAGGCGCTCGACCGTGCCCATGCCGGCTGCCTACCCGCGCGAGCGCGGCCACGCCACCGGCCGGCCTTCGCCATCGCCCTTTTGCGCTCCCGGACGATCGCGCAGCCAGTGGGCCAAGCGAGCCGCGACCTCCGCTTCGCTGTCCTGCGGGAAGCGACGCGCCAGCGACTGGCGCATAAGCGCGATGCCCGTCTCTTGCAGCTCCAGCGCGGTGCGCAGGCGGGCGGCAGCCTTGGCGGCGGAGTCGGATGAGCGGCTCATGACAACGCTCACCGTATCACGGATGCGTCGCGGCCTGACCTGCCTGCCGGCCGCTCACTTACCCTGCGTCGCCGCCGGCACCACATGCCCCAGCGGGCGCAGCGGCGCATCGCGGCCGATGGCGACGAAGGGCGCCCAGTAGTACGGGTGCGGGCGGTCTTTCTTCATGTCGCGCATCGCTTCTCGCAGAGCCGTGATGCGGGGGCGCTTCTTTTCGAGCAGCAGCGCGTAATAGCGCGTCATCAGCGAGCGCGTCGCGGGGTCCGACACGCGCCACAGGCTGGCCACCACGGCTTCCGAGCCGGCGATCAGAAACGCCCGCCGCAGGCCATCGACGCCGTTGCCGGCTAGCAGCGATCCGAGCGCGGTCTGGCAGGCCGAAAGCACAGTCAGCTCCGTGCCTTCCAAGGACAGCTTGCGGGCTTCGTCGGCGCTCAGCAGGCCGTCGGCCTCGGGGCTGCTGGCCTCTTTGGCGCGCTTGGCCCCAGCCAGCACCAGTGCGCTGTGCAGCATCGGGTCTAGTGCTTCGCCCGCCCCCGGCAGCGCAGGAGCAGGCAGCACCAGCGCCGGGTCTACCGGCACAATGCGCGAGCGCCCACCGCGGCCCAGCGGCCCCAGCGACTCGTCGGGAAACAGCCCGTGCATGGCCAGGTGCAGGATCTTCGGGCCGATGCCGGCCTTGGCTTCGTGTCGCAGCCGCGGCTCGCTGGCGTCGGCCCCCACAAGCGGCGTCACGGCCAGCTTCTGGCCCAGCTCGACCGCCTCGGCTCGCGCGTGCGCCAGCGCCCCTAACGACGCCACCGAGGCATACAGGCTCGCCGCCCGCCCGGTCGCCCCGCGCGCCTCGCGGGCCTTGGCCTGGCCCGCCGGCCCCGCCGCCGCGCCGGTCCCCGCCGCGACCGCCTGCAGATCGGGATCGCCCAGCACAAGCGGTGCCCGCCCCGACGCCGCGCCATACTCGCGCAGCAGGTCCCGCCCCGATGCCAGATAGCGAAGCGCCTGCGTGCCCTCGATCACATACCTCCCCCGCTCATCGACCAGGGCATCGAAGGGAATCAGGCTCAGCGCGCCGTCCGGCACCACGAACAGCGTCGGCCCTGTGCCCGTCGCCCGTAGCACCGGCGACAGCAGCCGCTTGTAGACCTCTTTCGCTGCCGCCTCGGGCTTGCTGCCGGGGTCGCGCAGCTCGCGCAGCAGTCGCGCCAGCGCCGGCTCGTGCCCCGCCGCCTCGCCCAGGTCCACCACCTGCGTCTTTAGCTCGGCCCCCGGCCACAGCAGCAGCGCCACATATCGCCGCGTGCCCTCGCCGACCCCCTCGCCCAGCGCAGGCGCCACATAGTCGATGTAGTCCACCAGCACCACGTCCTTGTGCAGCGCCTCGGACTCGCGCCGCAGCGCCTCGGCCACGCGCCGCACCAGCTCCCACGCCTCGGGCAGAGCTTCCACCCGCAGGTCGCCCATCGACGCCAGCAGCAGGTCTTCCGTCTGCTTCTGCTGCTGCCGCACATCCCGCAGCGGCAAGCCCCCCTGTCCCCCCAGAGCCAGCGTCTGCGCCTGCCCCGACAAGCGGCTCAGCCGCAGCGCCAGCGCCCCATGCGTCTGCGCCGTCGCCTCGCTGCGCAGCACGCGCAGCTTGTTCGTCTCGGCATCCAGCGAGCGCCCCTTGCTCAAAAGCGATGCCTGCCACGCCAGCCGCCGCAGCGCCGCGCTGCCTGGATGCTGCCGCGCAAGCTCAAAGCTCAGCTCCAGATACGGCCGCTGCACCTCCAGCCACGCCCGCACCTCCGCCTCGCCCAGCCGTCGCCGCAGGTGCTGCTCGCTCAAATACAGCCCCTCGGTCAGAAGCCGCGCCGCTTCCTCCGAGCGCTCCGCCGCGACCTCTTGAATCGCCGCCGCAAACAAGCGCCGCGCATGGTCATCGACCTTGTCACGCGACAGCCGCGCATGCAGCGAAAGCACCTTGCGCTGCCCCGCCGTAGTCCCGTCCAACACCCCCTGCATCCGCAAAAGCGCCGCCGCCACCGCGCTCCCGATCT
>CALFYE010000050.1 GCA_937952145.1 uncultured Myxococcales bacterium | reverse complement strand
GAAGTCGAACGCCGCCACGTCCTCGCCATCCTCGACGCCGTCGGTGGCAACAAGAGCGAAGCGGCGCGCATTCTGGGCATGGATCGCAAGACGCTGCAGACCCGCCTCAAGCTCTACGGCCGCGTGTAGACGCGACCGCTTCTCCCACACCTCCCACCTTCGCCCTGCGGAAGATCTTCCCAGTCAGCTGGGGAGTTTTTCCACAGGCGCGGCCGTTTTTTTCCGCATCTGCTTCGGTGGGCGGCCTGGCACGATCTCTGCTGAAACAGCTGGTCCAGGAACGCCGTTCCGAGAACCATGACCAGGAATCTCAAGACCTTCGTATTCACGCTTAGTTGTCTGCTGCCCGTGCTGGATCAGGCGGGGTGCGGCCCGAAGCACCACGCGCACGAAGAAAGCGCGGTCTACCAGACCACCAGTCCGGTGCGCATGGACACGGATGTGACCAGCGAGTACGTGTGCCAGATTCGCGCGATTCAACATATCGAGCTGCGCGCGCTGGAGAACGGCTACCTGCAAGACATCTTCGTCGATGAAGGGCAGTCCGTTAAAAAAGGCCAGCGCATGTTTCAGCTGCTGCCGACGGTGTACAACGCCGAGCTGCACAAAGCGCAGGCCGAGGCGGCGGTGGCGCAGATCGAGTATCAGAACACCAGGAAGCTGGCCAACAGCCACGTCGTTTCTCAGAGCGAGCTGGCGCTGAGCAAGGCCAAGCTGGACAAGGCCACCGCTGAAATGGAGCTGGCCAAGGCGCACCTCGGCTTCACCGACATCAAGGCGCCCTTCGACGGCATCATGGATCGGCTGAGCGTGCGGCGCGGCAGTCTGCTGGAAGACGGCGAGCTACTGACGACGCTGTCCGACAACAGCAAGATGTGGGTGTACTTCAACGTCAACGAGGCGGAGTACCTGGACTACAAGTCGCGCACCGAGAACAGCGCCGCCTCGATCGTCAAGCTGGTGATGGCCAACGGCAAGCAGTTTCCCCACCTCGGCAAGGTCGAGACCATCGAGGCCGACTTCAACAACGAGACCGGCACCATCGCCTTCCGCGCGACCTTTGAAAATCCCACCGGCCTGCTACGCCACGGCGAGACCGGCAAGGTGCTGATGACGACGCCGCTTAAGGGGGCGCTGCTCATTCCGCAGAAAGCGACCTTCGATGTCATGGACAAGAAGTTCGTCTTTGTCGTCGATAAGGATGGCTTGGTGCGCTCGCGGCAGATCGCCGTCGCCATGGAGCTACCGCAGGTCTATGTCATCGAGACCGGGCTGACCGAGAGCGAACACGTTCTTCTGGAAGGTCTGCGCAAGGTCAAAGACGGCGACCACATCAGCACTCACTACTTGCCGCCCAAGGACGTCATCTCACACCTCGAAGTGCCCGCCGGCTAGCACCGATTCAGTCGCGTATCCCGTCGCGCAATCCGTCGCCAGAAAGGTGTGATCATGTTCGCTCGTTTTATCCACCGCCCGATCCTCGCGATCGTCACCTCGTTGATCTTGGTGTTCATGGGCCTGCTGGCCATGCGCACGCTGCCGGTCTCGCAGTTTCCTGAAATTTCGCCGCCGCGCGTCATCGTCACCATCGACTTCCCCGGCGCCAGCGCCGACGTTTTGGTGCAGTCGACGCTGATCCCGCTGGAAAAAGCGATCAACGGCGTGCAGGGCATGAAGTACATCACCTCGGATGCGACCAGCGCGGGTGAGGCGACGATACAGGTCATCTTCGACCTGAACACCGACCCCAACCAAGCGGTCGTCAACGTCAAGAACGCCGTCGATCAGGTGATGAACCTGCTGCCGCCCTTGGTCCAGCGTGAAGGCGTGGTGGTGGCGCGCGTGCAGCCCAGCATGCTGATGTACGTCAACCTCTACAGCAACGATCCCAGCGTCGATGCCAAGTTCATCTACAACTACGCCAGCGTGAACCTGCTGCCCGAGATCAAGCGCATCAACGGCGTTGGCCGAGCGCAGATCCTCGGCAGTCGGCAATACGCCATGCGCATCTGGCTCAAGCCCGACCGCATGCGCGCCTACAACATCTCCACCGACGAGGTGATGAAAGCCGTCGGCGAACAGAGCATCATCGGTCGTCCTGGTCGCACCGGACAGAGCTCAGGCAAGCATGCGCAAGCGCTGGAGTACGTGCTGGTCTACCAGGGCCGCTTCAACAAACCCGAGCAGTACGCCGACATCGTTGTTCGAGCCAAGGCGACGGGTGAGATCTTGCGGCTCAAGGACATCGCTGACGTCGAGCTAGGCAGCGAGTTCTTCGACATCTACTCGAACCTCAATGGCCACCCCTCGGCCGCCATCATGCTGAAGCAGAACTTCGGCAGCAATGCCAGCGACGTCATCGCTGATGTCAAAGCCAAGCTGCAAGAGATGAAGGCCTCGTTCCCGCCCGGCATGACCTACGAGATCAGCTACGACGTCTCGCAGTTTCTCGATGCCTCGATCGAGAAGGTCGTGCACACGCTGGTCGAAGCCTTCGTGCTGGTCGCGCTGGTCGTCTTCATCTTCCTGGGGGACTGGCGGTCGACGCTGATTCCGACGCTGGCCGTGCCGGTTTCGCTCGTCGGCACCTTCACTGTTTTGCAGATGATGGGCATGACCATCAACCTGATCACCCTGTTCGCCCTGGTCTTAGCCATCGGCATCGTCGTCGATAACGCCATCGTCGTCGTCGAAGCCGTGCACGCCAAGATGGCTGAAAAGCATCTGTCACCCTATCGCGCAGTGCAACAGGTGCTGGGCGAGATCAGCGGCGCAATCATCGCCATCACCCTGATGATGACCGCCGTCTTCGTCCCCGTGACGTTTATGACCGGGCCGGTCGGCATCTTCTTCCGGCAGTTCGCGGTCACCATGGCGACCTCCATCGTCATCTCCGGTGTTGTCGCGCTGACTCTTACCCCCGTGCTGTGCGCCATGATCCTCAAGCGTCATGATGCAGGGCCGCGGCGACGCACCCCGATCGACTTTCTCTTGGGCATGTTCAACCGTTTCTTCGACGGCATCAGCGGTCGATACGTTGGGCTGCTCAGGCGCATTGTCACCCACCGCATCGTAACCTTCGCCATGCTGGGCGGCTTCGCCTTCGGCATCGTTACCGTCGCATCGCGTCTGCCGGCTGGCTTTGTCCCCAACGAAGATCAGGGCATGCTCTACGCCATCATCCAGACGCCGCCGGGCTCAACGCTGGAACAAACCAACGACGTCGCGCGGCGGGTGCAAGAGATCGTCAAAGATATCGAAGGCATTCAGTCGGTGTCTTCGCTCGCTGGGTACGAAGTGCTGACTGAGGGGCGCGGATCGAACGCCGGCACCTGCCTGATCAACCTGAAGAACTGGTCCGAACGCAAGCAGTCGGTGCAGGAGATCATCGAGGAGCTTGAGCACAAGACCAAGGACATCGGCGCGGTCATCGAGTTCTTCGAGCCGCCGGCGGTGCCCGGCTACGGTGCCGCGGGTGGCTTCGCGCTGCGGCTCATCGATAAGACCAACTCGACCGACTACCAAGAGTTCGATCGCATCAACCAGGCCTTCATGGACGAGCTGCGCAAGCGCAAAGAGCTGACCGGCCTGTTCACCTTCTTCGCCGCTAACTATCCGCAGTACGAACTCATGATCGACAACGAGCTCGCCATGCAGAAGGGCGTGTCGATTGGTAAGGCGCTAGAGAACCTCGACATCCTCATTGGCAGCACCTACGAGCAGGGCTTCATCCGCTTCGGGCAGTTCTTCAAGGTCTACACCCAGGCGGCGCCCGAATATCGCCGGTTGCCGTCGGACATCCTGCAGCTTTACGTCAAGAACGACAAAGAAGAGATGGTCCCGTATTCGGCCTTCATGAAGCTGCGCAAGACGCAGGGCCCGAACGAGATCACGCGTTACAACCTGTACAATTCGTCGGCAATCCGCGGCGGTCCGGCGGCTGGCTACACAAGTGGTGATGCCATCCACATCGTGCGGGAAGTGGCCGAAAAGACCCTGCCGCGCGGCTACGACATCGCCTGGGAAGGCCTGTCTTTCGACGAAGCGCGGCGCGGCAACGAGGCGCTGTACATCTTCCTGGTCGTGCTGTTCTTCGTCTATCTGGTGCTGGCCGCGCAGTACGAGAGCTTCATCATCCCGCTCGCCGTCATCTTCTCGCTGCCAGCCGGTGTGTTTGGTTCGTTTCAGCTGCTGCAGATGATGGGCCTGGCCAATGACATCTACGCCCAGGTCGGTTTGATCATGCTGGTCGGTTTGCTGGGCAAGAATGCGGTCTTGATCGTCGAGTTTGCGACGCAGAAGCACGCCGAGGGGCTGAGCGTAGCCGACGCGGCGATCGAAGGGGCCAAGGTGCGCTTCCGACCGATCCTCATGACCTCGTTCGCCTTCGTCGCGGGTCTTGTGCCGCTGGTTATGGCCACCGGACCGGGCGCCATCGGCAACCGCACAATCGGGGCGTGTGCCCTGGGCGGCATGCTGTTCGGTACGATCTTCGGCGTCATCGTTGTGCCGGGCCTGTACTACGTGTTCGGCAAGATCGCCGAGGGTCGATCGCTGATCCGTGATGAGGATGAGCAGCCGCTGACCGAAGAGATGGTGCACCATGCGTAGCTTTCGACCTGCGGTCTGCGTCGGACTCCTGTGCTCTCTATTGACCTCGGCCTGCATTCCCGCGCTTCCGCGTGGGCCGGCCCGGGCCGCCAACACCCAGCTTCCGCCCAGCTTCGGCGGCGTCAGTGATGCCAACAATTCGGCCCAGGTGGGCTGGCGCGAGTTCTTTACCGATGCGCGACTGACTGCACTCATCGACCTGGCGCTGAAGAACAACCAAGAGCTGAACATCGTCGCGCTAGAAGTCGACATCGCGCAGAACGAGGTCATGGCCCGCCGCGGCGAGTACCTGCCGCGCGTCGGTATTCGGGCCGGCGCCGGTATCGACAAGGTCAGCCAGTACAGCAGCCAGGGCACCTCCGATGATGTGAACGGCGTGTCGGCGAACCTCGCGAACTTCGCGCTGGGCTTTACTGCATCGTGGGAGATCGACGTCTGGAAGAAGCTGCGCAATGCGACGCAGGCCGCCGCGCTGCGCTATCTCGCCACGGCCGAGGGCCGCAAGTTCGCTATCACTCGCCTCGTTGGTGAGCTCGCGACTTCGTACTACGAGCTGGTGGCACTCGATGCGCAACTCGAAGTCCTCAAGCAGAACATCGAGATTCAGCGCAACGCCCTGGTCGTTGTGCGCATGCAGAAGGAAGCGGCGCGTGCCAACGAGCTAGCCGTCAAGCGCTTCGAAGCCGAGGTCTACAAGAACCAGAGCCGTCAGTTCGTCATCCAGCAGCAGATCGTCGAGGCCGAAAACCGCGTCAACTTCCTCGTCGGTCGGCTGCCGCAGCGTGTCGAGCGGACTTCCGTGCGTCCCATCGATCAGCTGCTGCCGCCGATCGTGCACAGCGGGATTCCGTCGCAGCTCCTTGAAAACCGCCCCGATGTGAAGCAGGCACAGCTGGCCTTGGCGGCCGCCGAGCTGGACTTCCGGGTTGCTAAAGCGGGCTTTTATCCGACGCTGGGCATCAGCGCGACGATCGGCATCCAGTCCTTCGATTTCTTGAAGCTGGTGTCGCTGCCTGCCTCGCTGGTCTATGGCTTGGCCACCGACGTCTTCGCGCCGCTCGTCAACCGCCGCGCCATCACCGCGACCTACTTCACCGCCAACTCGAAGCAGATGCAGGCCGTCTATCAGTTCGAGCGCGCCATCTTGAGCGGCTTTATCGATGTCGTGCGGCTGCTCGCCCTCATCGACAACCTGCAGAAGAGCTACGAGCAGAAGGCGCAGCAGGTGCAGAAGCTCACCCTGTCGGTCGATATCTCGACGCGCCTGTTCGCTTCGGCCCGCGCCGACTACATGGAAGTGCTGCTTACTCGCCGCGATGCTCTAGATGCCCAGATCGAGCTCATCGAAAACAAGCAGCGGCAGATGGCCGCCGCCGTCGCCCTGTATCAGGCGCTGGGCGGCGGCTGGCGCTAGAGGAATTTGACCGATCGGTCAAGTGATGCGCAGCGACGGGAGAATGGGGGGAGCGCTAGCAGGATGCCGCGCCGCCCGGGCAGACGCAGCCCATGGTCTGGCCAGTGGCGGTGGTGTTGTCGAAGCCGGTGGGGACGGCCTGCTCGCTCGTGCTGGCGTCGATCGACCACAGGAAGTTGATCAGGTCGGCGCGGTCGGTGGCGGCGCTGGCTCCGCTTAGGAAGTTGGGGTTGCCGGCCTTCCAGTGGTTGCCCCACTTCGCGTCGTTGAATAGCTCATCCAGCGTCTTGGCCTGGCCGTGGTGCAGGAAGGGGCCACCCACCTGCAGGCCGTACAGCGACGGTGCGTTGTAGCCACGACGACCCTGGGCGCGGCTGGTCATCATCGTGGCCCCGCCAGTGGCCGTGGCGTTGCGGGCCGGCGCCGTCTCTAGCGCGTTGGTGCGCGTGACATCGCCGGGGACACCGAAGGTGCCGACTTCGCGGATGTTGCAGGTGAGCTGGGTTGGCGGCAGCGCGAACTGATCTTCCGTCGCGTCCGCAGCATCGGGGGTCTGGAGCGAGATCTGCGTCGTGTTCTTCGAAAAGCCCGCGGTGTTGAGGTTGGCCGTCGGCATGACGTACGCCGTCGTGCCCTGGGTCGTCATGTTGTTGGTCGAGGGGTTGTAGAACCGCCGCGAGACGGTCCAGCCCGGACCACCGTGGCACTTCACACACGCGGCCTGCGCCGCACCGAACAGCGCTGCACCGCGCGTGACCGAGGCGGCATCGAGGAAGCGACGACCCTTGGGCGGGCGGATGGTCTTCGAGAATTCGTTGATGTCATCCCAGTCGTTCGGGGCACAGCCCGCCGAAGCGAGGGCGGCGTTGGGGCCAGCCAGGAAGCCGTTGGTGGTGGTGCGGGTCTCGGCGGTGAGCGTGCCGCAGTTGGTGGTGGTAATGGCGCCCAGTCCACCCGAAGTGCCGCGCGTGTTGGCTTCGAAGTCGTGCATCTCGTCGATGATCGCCGTCCAGTTGAAGATGCGCTGCTTCTGCGCCCCGGGCCCGTGCGAGAAGCTGCCATCCATCGACGTCGACTGACGCGGGCCGGCGGCGAAGATCCAGGTGATGTTGTCGGTCAAGCCGTCGGGGTGACAGGTGCCGCACGAGGACCAAGCCTGGCCGTGACCGGTCGCGCTCGGCGGAGCCATGCCCGTGCCGTCGCCGGACCAGCGACCGCGGCCGGTGTAGAACAGGCGGCGACCGTGATCGATCTTTTCCGCTGGGCTACCCGCGGTGGCGAGCGGAGTCGAATCGACGACGGTCTCGACCGCTTGGTTGGTCAGGTCCAGGACCGCGAGGCGCCGCGACACCCAGCAGTTGACGTAAGCCTTCTGCAGCTTGGCACCCATGACGATGCCCGATGGATTTTGGCACTGCATGGTGCCAGTGCCGAGCACGTCGATCTGCTTCTTGTTGCCCGAGCCCAGGCCCGGCGGCGAGGCCGAGAAGTCGATGCGCTGCACGGCATCACCGGCTCGCGACACGGCGTAGGCGATGCTGGTGCCGGGCACGAAGTCGAGGTCGACTAGCTCGCCGAGGAAGTTCTGTGGCGCGGGAAAGTTCAGAATTTGCTCCGCAGGATTGAACGTTCCGTTGCCGCCCAGGACCTGCTGCTTGGTCGTCAGGTCACCGACGTAGACCACGGGGTAGACGTTGCTCTTCGAGTTCAGCGGCAGGGCCGGCGAAGCCGAGATCGAGGGCAGGTAGATGCGGCCATTGGTGATCGCCACCGAGTAGAGCTGGTTGGGCGCGGTGCTGGTCTCAAGCCCGGCGCCGGTGTTGGTGAATGGATCGAGGCCGATGACGCCCTTGTCCGAGCCATCGAGGCCATACAGGTGCACGCGGCCCTTGCGACCGTTGTTCTTCGCCTCGCCATCGGCCTGGGGATCACCGAAGAACTCCGGCACGATCACGAGCTCATCGCCCTCGTTGGTGTCGAGGTTGTTGGTGACGGCGATGCTGCGCGGGTTGCGCACGCTGGCCACAAAGTCGCTGCGGGTCATCGCTGCGGTGTCGATGACCGAGACATGGCTCTCGGCATACTCGGCGACGAAGAGCTTGCCGCCGAGGGGGGATAGCGCGAGGCCAGTCGGCTCTGACCCGACAGGCACGGTGCCAGCGACGGCCGGGGCGTTGGTGTTGATGCCAGTGATCTTCACAACCGTCGCATCGGCGCGGTTGGCGACAAAGGCCGTCGTGTTGTCGGGATGGATGACGACCGAGGAGGGCTCGCCACCCGTCTTGAGCGTCGCCAGCTTCTGGTTGTTAGCGGTGTTGAAGAACGACACCGAGCCGTCTTCCGGATTCACCATCGCTACCGTCGCATCATCGTCGCTGATGGCGACCGTGCTGGCCTTCGACACCCGCTTCCCGGGCGTCTGATTCATCATCATGTTCATGTTCATCGTCTCGCCTGGACAGCCGACCGCCGCCAGCGTCAGGCCAAGAAGCGTCGCGGACATAAGCCTGGTCTTCATGCATCTCCCCCTTGCATAAGCGTCGCTGTGCGGCTGCCCCTTGGTCCCAGACACCGCGCCTGGAGACCCCGGCTGCTAGCGCCAGCACACCGACGAGAAAATTCCAGCCCAAGTATAGGTGTGAGGAGTCAGGCGCAGACATTGCGCCTTCTTATGGCCCCATAACTTCCGTCTATGGCTGGCCAACTAGCGAGATTTGAGGGGGAAAGCTGGCGCGAGTCGCGCCGACGGTCAGAGGCGGGGAGAGGACGACAGGGGCGGCGCGCGGCCTAGAGGCGCGGGACCTTGCTCATCGCTTGGCGCACCAGCACCACCGCGAGCAGGGTGAACACACCAAAGGCGATGAAGTCGCCCCGGAGGCCGAGGCTGTTCCAGTACTCGTGGCCGAGGTCAAGTCGCCGGGCCAGCGGATCCGCGAAGCCCTGCAAGAACGCGATCAGCATGCCGGCCAGCGAGCCGCCCGCGACGAGACCCGTCGCATACAGCATGCCTGGACCGATATCCGACTCGGCGGCGGCAACGCCATGACGGCCGCGCTGCTTCTTGCGCAGCCGCGTGACCAACCAGCGCACCAGGCCCCCGACAAAGATCGGCGAGGTCGTCGACAGCGGCAGGTAGGCGCCGACGGCCCAGGACAGGGCATTGGCTCCGGCTAGCTGAGCGACGAAGGCCAGCGCCACCCCAACCAGCACTGGGCCCCAGGGAAGCTGCTGGCTCAGCTGGCCTTTGATCATCGTCGACATCAGCACTGCCTGCGGCGCCGGGAAGCGCTCGGATCCGATGGCGTGGGTCAGCCCCGGCACTGAGCGATCGAGCAAAAGCAGCGTGCCGCCAATCGCCAGAACCGACACCAGGACGCCGATGATGAGGCCGATCTGTTGCTTGTAGGGCGTCGCGCCGACCAGATACCCCGTCTTCAGATCCTGTGAGGTCGCGCCGGCGTTGGCCGAAGCGATGCACACCACCGATCCGACGAGCAGCGCCGCTGCTTGATGCGCGTCGCCGCGCCAGCCGATCGCGATGAACACCAGACACGTCCCCATCAGCGTGGCGATGGTCATGCCCGAGATCGGATTCGACGAGCTGCCGATGATGCCGACGATACGGCTGGCCACCGTGACGAAGAAAAAGCCGAAGGCGACGATCAAGAGCGAGATGACGATCGATCCCGGGAACGTCCCCGGCAGGTTGGGCAGCACAGCGATCAGCGCGCCAAGGACGATCGTGCCAATGACGACGACCGGCAGGGGAATGTCGCGCTCGGTGCGCACCGTCGAGGGCATCGTGCCCCGGGCCCGCCCGGCTAGCTCGTGCAGCGAGTCGCGGAAACTTGCCCAGATGGTCGGCAGCGTTCGCAGGAGCGTCATCACACCGGCACAGGCCACGGCTCCGGCCCCGACATAGCGGACGTAGCCGCGATAGATCTGCTCGGCGACTGAGTGACTGGCGATCCAGGCATCGGTGTAGCCCAGTGCGTGCAGGTCCGAGACGCGCTGCGCTTCCGGCAGGTATAGCGAGATGAGCGGAATCAGCGCCAGCCAGGACAGCACGCCGCCCGAGACCATCTCGCTAGCGATGCGCGGGCCGACGATGTAGCCGACGCCGAGGTATTCCGGCGTGATGTTGCAGTCGAGCGTCGCGTTGGGATAGATGTCCTTCGGTCCGGTGCGCAGGCCCGGCGTGTCGCGCCACAGTCGGAACACGCCCATGAGCAGCCAGTAGCCCGCCGCCATGAACACTCCATGGAATACGCGCTTGGCCAGGCTGCCGCCCTTTTCACCGACCATCAGCACTTCGGCGCAGGCCGTGCCTTCGGGGTAGGGTAGGCGACCGTGCTCTTTTACGATCAGGCTGCGGCGCAGCGGGATCATAAACAGGATACCCAGCACACCACCGACGGCGGCCAGCGTCAGGATCTGGCCATAGCGGAAGTAGTTGTCGCCGCCCGACAGGAAGAGCAGCGCCGGCACTGTGAACACCACACCGGCCGCGATCGACTCGCCGGCTGAACCCAGCGTCTGCACGATGTTGTTTTCCAGGATCGTGCTCTTGCCGATCTTCTTGAACACCGCGATCGACAAGACCGAGATCGGGATCGACGCCGAGATCGTGAGGCCGGCCCGCAGCGCCAGGTACACCGTCGAGGCACCAAACAAGATGCCGAACAGCGCGCCCAGGATCACCGCCTGCCACGAGAGCTCTGCGACTTCCTCATGCGCGGCGATGAAGGGCTGGTGGTGCGCGGCAGCATCGCCATCGCCGTCGCCACCATGCAGGCCGGCGGGCGGGTGATGCGAGGCGCTAGATTTCGGGGGGGACTGCGCAGGCGTCTGTGGTGCGGGCCGACCAGACTTGCTAGCGGGCTGGGCGGGGGCTTCGGCCGCGATGGGCGACTGCACCGGCTGCGTCTTGTGAACCTTGCGAGAGTGGCGCGACGGCATACGCCGCGCACCGTATCACAATCGTCTTTCCCGCGAAGTCAAAAGCAGTGCCGAGATCCGGCGACGATCGTGGTCGAGTTCGCTACGAGATCGGCTCTCGCGCAAGCTGCGCGAGCAAGAGCTTGCTGGCCACCGCGGACGACGCCAAGACGCCGTTTAGCGTCGAGTCAAAGAGGTAGTCGCCCACCATCACCAGGCCCGAGAAGCCCGCCTTGCTCAGCTGATGTCGCCGCTTCATGCCGCGGATCGGCCGGCCCGCCGGCAGCGAATTCACCGTGCCGATCCAGCGATGCACGCGCGAGTCGAGCAGCAGATCGCGGGTCTGCGCCACCGGCCAGGGCAGCGCGGCCAGTGCCTGATCGACAAGGTCGCGATCGTTGAAGTTGCCGAGCGTCAGCGCATTGGCACCGGCGAGGAGCAGGCTGAGCGCGCCTTCCGTTCCGCTTTCGTGACGGCTGCCCTCGTCGTAGACCGAGCAGCCGCCGAGGTTATCGAGCACGAAGTACGAGTCGTGGATCTGCGACTGCCAAAACTTTTCGCGGAACAGCAGGGTGATGCGCAGGTAGTGAGCCAGGTTGTGGTAGGCGGCGTGGTGCCGCATCATCGCCTCGTGCAGCCGCGCGCCGCGCCACTCGATAAGCGGCAGCCAGTTCACCGGCAGCGCCACGACAACGGCGTCGAAGTCCTGCGTCTCGGCGCTGCGCCGCTGCTCGCCGGGTTGGAAGGTCACGCGATACCGCGGCGGTCCCTCGCCATCCCGCTGCTGCTCCACGGCCAGCACCGGACAGCGCAGGCGAACATCGGCCCGCAGACGCTGTGCCAGGGTCTGCGGCAGGCGCTCGATGCCGCCGATGATCGAGTACAGCTGGCAGTAGTCAGTCTCGTCGACCAGCACGTTGTCGACGCCGTAAAGCGCGGTCGTGAGGTGCGGCTCGGTTGCCATATCGCTATGGCTGAAGATTCGCACATAGTGTTTGGCTTTTTCGTCTTTAATGTCGGCGATAAAATCGTCAAAGCTTATATTGTTTAACGGGTGACGATTGAGCTTCGGAGTGTTAAATGAGCAAAACTGCTGCGGTGTCCGTTGAGCCGTGCAGCGCTTATAGAATTTGCGAATTTCGCGCAGACTTTTTTCGCCCAGATATTTGCGGATATCGTCATCGCCATAGATGAATTGATCATCCAAGACCACGGTCGGGCCATGCATCTCAACCGTCGGCAGCTCCAGCTCCTGCACCAGATCCCACAGCGCATCGGGGCCCTGCAGAGTGTGGTAGAGCTCGGCGACGCCGCCTTCGAACATCACCGATTCGGACTCGAACCCCTGCGTGAGGATCTTGCCCCCCAGGCGCGGGCTGGCTTCAAAAACGGTCAGCTGGTGCGCCCCCGGCGATAGCCGACCGAGCTGATAGGCGCTGAACAGACCACCAGGGCCACCACCGATGATTGCGATACGTTTCTCTGTTACGGTCATGACTGACGTAGACTCCTGTGTTTGAATCAAAATCAGGGGTTTTGTTTACGGAAAAAGAATCGTACAATAATATGAAGATTCATTAATTAATAATTAATTTGAAATAATTCGATTCAGGCAGAAAACGACGCTTACAAGCAAAATGAAGCGAGAAAACAGAAGGGCAGATGCTATCGCGCCGCCGCCGGTTTGGGAACCTTCTTCTGGGCTGCTGCGGGCCCGAATTTAGGGGACGACGACCCAGGGTGGCCTGTGCCACCATGCGCCCTTTGTTGGGCAGCCTCCCGGGCCTGCCCAACCTTTTCGACCCCCGCTTTTCCCCAGCAGCAACGTCGAGGTGCGAGATGGCGCGTGCGTTTAGTCCCACCCAGCAGGCCTCTTTGACGTCCCCCGCTCCGCGAGCCGTCCCCCGCTCAGCCGGTGGGCTGGCCGCAGTCGGCCTGGCGCTCTCGCTCTTGGGAGCCGCCTGTGGCCCGGCCGAGCCCGGCGAGGTTCTGGAAAACGGCGATGGCAACGGCAGCCCCAAGCCCCTGGACCCGGCGATGGACCCGGCCATGGATCCAGCGAAGGACCCCAAGGATCCACCCGGCCCGATGCCGCCGCCGCGCCCCCCGCTCGGCGCGCCGCTGACTCCGCCTATGAACACCTGGACGTGGATCGACTTTCCGGACTCGGTCTGCGACGACGGCACGACGACGGGCATCGGCGTCAACTGGAACGGCAGCAAAAAGCTGCTGTTCTTCCTCATGGGCGGTGGCGCTTGTTGGGACTACCTGACCTGCGCTGTGCTCAACACCTCGACGCATGGCCCGTATGGCAAGGCGCAGTTTGATCGGCAGCAGGCCGGACTCGCCGGCTCGATCCTCGACCGCTCGCCCGAGAACCCCTTTGCCGATTACAACCTGGTCTATGTGCCGTACTGCACCGGCGATGTGCACTCCGGCGATGCTGAAAAGACCTACGAAGGCCTGGGCCAAAAGAAGGTTATGCACCACAAGGGGCGGCCGAACCTGGTGGCCTTCCTCAAGCGGGTGACGGCGACGCTGCCCGACCCTGAAAAGGTCGTGCTCAGCGGCAGCAGCGCCGGCGGCTTCGGGGCCGCCGCTAGCTATGACGTGGTGCATAGCTACTTCCCCACGAACCGCGTCTATCTGATCGACGACAGCGGGCCGGTGTTCATCGAAAACGGCATTCCCAAGAACCTGCGCGATGCCTGGTATGCCTCGTGGAACCTGAAGGCGACGTTCGGCACGCTGTGTCCCAACTGCCAGAACGATCTGTCCGACATGATCAACATCATGGCCAAGAAGTACCCCAGCGAGCGCCTGTCGCTGCTGTCCTACACCGAGGACAAAGTCATCCGCAGCTTCTTTGGCAACCAGAACGCGATGACCTTCAAGGGTAACCTCTACGCCCTCGGCGACCGACGGCTCGCGACGCAGCCGAACTTCAAGTACTACTACGTCACCGGCGACAGCCACACCTTCCTCGGCTCGCCAGGCAAGACCACCGCTCAGGGCGTAAAGCTCTGGGACTTCCTCGCCAAACAAGTTAGCGACGACCCCGCCTGGGCTTCGACGCGGCCGTAAGCCAACTGGCGGTCGCCCAACTCCCATCCTGCTGCCGAGGGGCTGATGGCTGGCTCATGTGGCATTGGAGCACTAGCCGAGCTGCGGGGGGACTTCGCCGCGTTAGGGCAATAGAGGTGAGGTCGTGCAATCTGTCACGTCTATCTCTTGCATCCTGGTTTTATACGCGTATTGATGTCGAACCGATGTTTTTCCAGTCAAAGGAGACGCGCCACCATGCAATCCCTTACCGCCTATCTTCGTCCTGCACTGCAGGCTCTGGGGCTAGTCACGCTGGCCTCGTGCGGGTCAGAACCCATGGCCGAACCGCTACCTGCTGTCGATGAAACGGCCGCGCTGTACGATCCCGCGCATGTCGTCGAGGTGAGCCTCACACTGGGGGCCGCGGACTGGGACAAGCTGCGACGTCAGGGCCACAGCGTCGACGAGTACCTGCAGTGCGATATGGCCCCGCCGGATCCGTACAAGCACTTTCCGGCTACCGCGACCATCGATGGCCAGACGCTGGCCAAAGTTGGCCTGCGCAAGAAAGGCTCGTTCGGCTCGGCGACGCTGACCAGACCATCGCTGAAGCTGAGCTTCGATCAGTATGTCAAAGACACAAAACTGTTCGGCGTCGATGGAATGACGTTGAATAACGCCTTTCAGAATCCTGCCCTTATTCAACAGTGTTTGGCTTATTCTCTGCTTCGCAAAGTCGGAGTCCCTGCTTCACGCTGCAATTTTGCTCATGTAATGGTAAATGGGAAAGATTTGGGCGTTTATGTCGATGTTGAACCGGTGGGAACGCGTATGCTGTCGCGATACTTCGCCGACCCCAGCGGCAACCTGTATGAGGGAAATGGCGGTGACTTTGTTCCAACGGCGCTCTCTGGTTTTGAGAAGAAGACGAACAAGAGCAGCGCCGATCGGAGTGATCTGGATGCCGTGGTCGCGGCGCTTGGCGCCGACGATGCGCACGTGATCGAGCGCCTGCGAGCGGTCATCGACCTTGATGAGTTCGTCAGCTTCTGGGCCATGGAGGCGGTGCTCGGTCTGTGGGATGGCTATGCCAATAATCGCAACAACTTCTACCTGTACGCTGACCCGACGACCCGGAAGATGTCCTTTCTGGCCTGGGGACCCGATATGTCGTTTTCGGCTGAGGACGTGACACGGGGTGGCGATCGCCCGCAGTCGGTGTCGGCCGACGCGGCGCTGCCGCGGCGTCTGTACGCGCTGCCGGAGGGTCGGAAGATGTATCTGGACCGGCTGCGGCAGATCCTCGATTCGTCGTGGAATGAGACGGCAATCAACGCCGAGATCGATGGCATGCGCGCCTTGCTGTTGACCCAGCTACCGGGAAAGGAGGCGTTCCTCGATAAGGCCCTGCAGCCCGTGCGTGAGTTCGTAGGTGGCCGTCGAGCCGCCCTCCTTGCTGAACTCAGCCCAGCCGCTGAGTGGCCGTTCCCTGCGCCCAGCAAGCAGTGCTCTAAGGTGGTCGGCAGCGTCCGCGGTAGCTTTGAGACGACCTGGGACAGCATCGAACAGCATGCACCGTTTAAGACCGGCGCAGCGACGCTGAGCTGGGGACTCTCGGCCGATCCCACGATGACCGCGAGCGTGATGGGCGGGGCTGCCGCCGGACAAGATCCCTTCAACATGGGCTACGGCAGCCGGCCAGGAATCCAGCTCATGGCCGCCTTTCCCGACGGCTCGACTGGCCTCGCGTACCTCTTTATCGACCCCGAGCTCTTCGTCCCCGGCGGGGAGTGGCCCTTCGAGTGGATGGGCGCTTACGGTGTGCTGCTGAAAAATCCGGGGCAGCCGAGCCAAGGTTTCCTGGGCCAGTTTATCCACGGCAAGTTCCACCTGGATGACGCGGGGGTTGATGCCGGCCATCCGATCAAGGGGACCTTCACCGCGGAGCTGATGCAGTAGTGCCGGTCGTCGACGGGCAATCGAGAGCCCGTCGTATGCGTCGCTGGGGCAGTCGCGGGGGCAGAGGGACCAGCGATTGCCGACCGCCGGGGAATACGACCGCGCCTAGGCGGTTCTAAACGCTGGCAAAGTTCGATATCCTGCCAGACCTAGGAGCGTCGCTTTGATCCCCTATCTACAGATCCCCTCCATCCCGATCTTCGACCGGCCGATGATTCATCCCTTCGGCATTCTGGTGGCCACCGGCATTCTGGTCGGAGCCTCGCTGACCGTGCGCCGAGGCCGTCAGCTGGGCCTGGTGGAAGAGAACGTCAAGAACATGATCTTCTGGACGGTCTTCACCGGCTTTGTGGTGTCGCACTTTGTAGACGTGCTGATCTACCAGAACGACCTGACCTGGTCGCAGAAGCTGTCGGCGCTGGCCGATCCGCGCTCCGGTCTTTCGTCGATGGGTGGCTTCGCAGGAGCGGTGCTGGGGCTTTACCTGTGGTGCCGTCTCAACAACGAGCCGGTCCTGCCCTACGCCGACTCGCTGGCCTATGGTCTGGCGACCGGCTGGATGTTTGGGCGTCTCGGCTGCTTCGTCGCCCACGACCACCCCGGTAGCGAGACGCAGTTTTTCCTGGGCGTTGACTATCCCTGCCCGGTGCCGCACTGCTTAAACGTCGGCGATAGCCTGTACTACGCCGGCAGCAAGTTCCGACGCCACGACCTCGGCCTGTACGAAGCGCTGTCGGCGGCCAGCTTGGCGAGCTTCTACTTCATCTCCGAGCGCTTCAAGCCGCGCGTTGGCTACTTCGTGGCTGCGATTGCGACTTTCTATGGGCCGGTGCGCTTCGTCCTCGATTACCTGCGCATCGACAAAGTGCGCGGCGCGGATCCGCGCTACTTCGGTCTGACTCCGGCGCAGTACGCGGCGATCGCGGTCATCGCCATCGGCATCGCCCTGATCGTGCGGGTGTCGAAGATCGCCCCTGGGGCCATCCGCGCCGACGGCACCCTGCCCTCAGCAGATGCGCCCAAGCCAGCCGCCGACGAACCGAGGGCGGGAAGCATCGAGTCCACCGCGGGGGCCGCGGCCGAGCCATCGTCCAAGCCAGCGACCGACGAGAAGCAAGGGTAGGCAGGCTGGTCCGAGCCGTCAGCGAAGCGACGCTGTGGAGCCCACCTTCACTGCCATCGATGGCTATCGGCTGTGGACGGAGGCCGACATGCTCTGCCTGCGCGCCGACGGTCCAGCGACTTCCGCGATCGTTGATTGGGTGGTGGCGACCTGCGACCGCTTGCTCGCGCAGTACCCCAGCTACTACATCCTGGGGGACTTGCTGGACGCGGGCCGAATCCCGCCCGAGCTGCGTCGGCGCTTGGTGGACGTGGGGCGGCACAGGCCCCCCAAGGCCATCGCCTTCTTCCACGTCAGTCCGGTGGCCTTGGGCGTAAATGCGCTGCTCTTCAGCGCCCTCAATGCCTTTAGCAAGCGCAAGATCCCGCTCAAGCAGTGCTCCTCGGAAGCCGAGGCACGGGCCTGGCTTGCGTCGCAGCGTTCGTCGCTGCCGCCGGGCTAGGCCGGCTGGTCGGATGGCGCGCTGAGCCCGGACAGCGGGATCTCAAGGCAGACGCGACAGCCCGGGCTGGCGAAGTCCCAGCGGATCTGGCCACGCAGCGCGGCAGCTCGGCTTTGCATGTTGCGCATGCCGCGGCCCGCCGGTCGGGGAGCTGCCTTGCCATCGTCGGCTAGCTCCATGCACAGCTGCGAAGCTGGCGCGCTGAACTGGATGTGTACTTCGCTCGCCTGGGCGTGGCGAACGATATTCGAGATCGCCTCGCGCAGAATGCGCCCTAGCTGCAGCGCCGCCGTCGCTGAGACCGCCGGACTGGGCAGCGACTCTGGCTGATCCCAGCGCAGCTTGAGGCCGGCCTCTGTGGTGCGACCGCTGATCTCGGCGCGCCAGTCGGCGAGCAGATCGGAAAGCGGAATGACCGACTGCCCCGAGTGCGAGACCACGTCCCGCAAGCTGCGCAGGGCCGATCGCGCGAGGTCGGCATCCTGAGCATCCTTGGCCCGCAGCGTCAAAGACAGCAGCATGGCGCCGATGTCGTCGTGCAGATCGCGATAGATGCGCTCGCGTTCGGCATGGGCCGCACCGTCGCGCTCCATCTGGGCGCGACGGGCGTAGCTCTCTTGCAGCGCCTGCGCCGAGGCAGCCACGCGGGACTCTAGCTCGCGGTTTAGCGTCTCAGTGGCGGTCAGCGACTGTACAAAGCGCTGGGCGATGTTGCGCGTTAGGAGCAGCAGCACCAGCGGCGCGGCGTAGTGGGCTGCGAAGAAGCGATACTTCAGCTGCACCTGCTGAAACCACGGCGGCAGCATCCGCCAGGGCAGCGCCAGCAGCAGATCGTGCAAGCTGGCGACGAGCAGCGTCAGGATGCAGGCCAAAAGCAGGCGGTTCTGTCGTAGGTGACTGCGCAGCCAGAACGCAGCCCCCGCGACCCACAACATGCCCAGGCTATGTGACAGCAGAAAGGCCACGCCTTGCCAGTACAGCCCATGGGGGGCTCCCAGTAGGCCAGCCAGCACCACAAAGCCCAGCATCGCGCGCTGCAGACGCTGGTGCTGTATGCCCAGTTGACGCATCGTGAAAGCCAACAGGCACATCGACCAAGCGTCGAGTCCAAGGTGCGCCAGCCAGCGCAGGAGGCTCGGAGGCAGCGGCACGCTGTGCAAGCCCTGGTACAGCGAGAACAGGCTCCACGACAGGCAGGCCAGACCAAACCACAGGTACTGCCCATCCTGCCTCCGCCGCCACCACAGCGACAGCGACAGGCTGGCCGAAAGCAGCAGCGCAAGGCAGAGGCCGCGCGCCAGATCGACCTGCAGGAAGCGACGCCATTCGTGCATCGTGCGCAGCGAATCGGCCGGGCCGATCTCGATCGGTGAGAGCAGGCCCCAGCCCGGATCACAGCGCAGATGGATCAGAAGCTCGTTGTCACCGGCTCGCCACAGAGCGCGGGGCAGCCGCACGAAGAACGGCTCGTTCCAGTGGCGCGCAATCGGATCGCTGAGCTTTCCTCCGTCGCCGACGAAGCTGCCGTTGAGATAAAAGGCGGCATTTTCGTTGGCCCAGTAGACATAAAGCGCGGGCTCGTCAAGCCAGGCTGGGGCGGCTAGCCGAAAGCGAAACCAGGCCCCGGTGGCGCGGCGATCATCGTCGAACAAGGCGTGCGGCAGCGTGACCGCGCGCCAATCACGATCATCGTCCCGAGGCCGCTGCTGCTGGTCGCGTACCAAGATCTCCGTCGCTCGCAGCTCGGCGGCGGCAGCGACGGGCCACAGCCACATAATGACCCAGCACAGGAAGAACCCCCGGCTTCGCCCCAGCCGACCGCGGTCGCGCATCCAAAAGAGAGTAGCTGAAGCCAAGGTGTAGAACTCGGCCGCCGCCGCCTTTGGCCTAGCTGATAAGTCCGAGTCGCTGAGCGGTCAGCGCCGCCTCGGCCCGCGACGAGACATTGAGCTTGCGATAGATCTCTTTGACGTGGCCACAGACCGTATGCGTCGACAGGCCCAGCATGCGCGCGGCTTCCGCCTGTGTGATGCCTTTGGCGATGAGCGTTAGCACCTCGGTCTCGCGTCGCGTCAGTGTCTCGCTCTGCGGCGGCGTCGCGCCCTGAAAGAAGCTAAGCAGCTTGCGGGCAATGGCCGGAGACAGCGGTGGGCGACCGGCGGTGATGCCTTGTAAGAGCTCGACGATCTGCTTCTGCGGCTGATCTTTGAGCAGGTAGCCCTGCGCCCCAGCCCGCAGCGCCGGAAAGAGGTGAGCGTTGTCATCGTAGATGCTGACCACCACGCACTGCGTGGCCGGCGCGTCGCGACTTAGCTCAGCGATGAGCTCAATGCCGCTGCCATCCGGCAGCCCCAGGTCGATGAGGACAAGCTGCGGCGCCCGAGCGTGGCTTAGCGTCTGTCGTGCGCTATGCAGGGTATCGGCTCGCTCGATGGCGATGCCGGGAAAGCTGGCTTGCAGGGCGCGGGCAAGCCACTCCTGTGCATCGGGCAGATCTTCCACAATCAGCGCCGTCTGCGGAATCGGGGGCACAGTAGACTTAGGAATCATCGGCAGGTCCTTGCCAGCTAGCGTAGCAGGCGGGGGCCCCTTTCCGGGCCGTCGCATCACAGGCCGCATCACCGACCCGTGAACTTCCTATTTGGTCGGGTGAATATCGCGTTTCGGAGTGCTGCCCCGCCCCTACCTACCCCCCTAAACGCGGGGTTGACGCAGCGTCGAATCAGCGCATGTTTGCGAGAGAGAAGTGACCCAGCTATGGTGCCTGGGTGTCCAGCTTCCGGGCAGCTGGGGCATGGGGGCTGAACGTGCTTCCGGCCCCTGCCGCCGCTTAGGAATGAAGGGGGCGCGGGGAAAAAGGGAGTATGGCCGGGCCGGTCTTGACGTGCGAACACAATCAAAAAAGGAGTGTCTATGGGAATTCATCTTGGGAATCTGGGACTTTCCGCTTTCTTCGTCGCAACCATCTTCGCGGGCTGTGGTGGCGGTAGTGCGCGCTGTGATCTGCGCCCAAATACGCCGCAGTGCACGGACTGGCGCGGTCAGATTGCTCCCGTCTGGGTGACGCAGGAAGCGGTGTGCAAGACCTTGGGAACTACGTCGGCGGGAGGCACCTTCGCCGCTGGCGCCACCTGTCCCGTCGAGGAGATGTGGGGCGGCTGCCAAGCCACGCAGGGCGATGGCAGCAAGCAGACCAACTGGTACTACAAGAGCCAGAAGTACCCCACGGAAGCGGAAGCGCAGAAAAGCTGCGACAACCAGATGACCTGGGTGCCGCCGCAGTAGCCCTCTGCGCTGACCGATCCTCCGGCTAGGGCAGGGCAGAGTCGCGCGGCGTGGGCGCCACAAGCTGCGCGAAGTCGCGATGCGCCCCGTCGTTGTGTCAGCCCAGTGCGACGAGATGCTCGACCAGCGGTCGCGCTTCTTCTTGGCGACCGAGCGCTAGTAAGACCTGCACCCGTACGTCCTGCGCGATGAGCAGCGACTCCGAAGTGACTCGCTGGCCGAGCGCTGCAGCGCTGGTCAGGGCAGCCTGCGCGGCTTCCTGTTCGCCACGCTGCCGATGGATTCGCGCGGCGGTCAGAAAGTTCAACGCCAGCAGCGTGCACAGGTGGCTGTGATGGGGATCCGCGGTGTGCAGCGGTGTCAGGATGGTGCGCGATTTTTGCAGTGCGGTGATCGCCGCCGTGAGCTCGCCTTTTTGCTGTCGCACCCGACCCAGAAGCAGGTACGACTCGCCAAGGTTCGCGGTGATGTCGGGGACATAGGGCAGCTCACCCCTCAACACTTCGTAGCCGTCGATGCTTTGTCGTACTGCATCCAGCGCTGCGTCAAAGTGGGCCGCCGCCGACTCGGTTTCGGCGAGCCAGCTCAGAAGCTGAGCCGACAGCGTGCGAACGATCCGCTGCTGGCTGCCGGTGGATTCCCGCCGCAATCCCTCCATAGAGCGCGAGCGCCCGCTTTTTTCGCCAGCGATCACGCGGTTCCCGTCGAGGTCATCGAGCGCCGCACGGAAACCCAGTGGATGCAGGTCGCTACCGATGAGCGCAATCGACCGATAGCCTCGCCGCCCCTGCGGCTCTCGGTCTTGCAAGGTGATGGCGAGAGCGAGCTCGTGATCACCATGCATCACATCATCTCCGACGGCGCGTCGGCGAGCTATTTCATCCGCGATCTCTTGCGGGCGTATGCCGATCGTGGCGAGCGCGCGGAGCTGGGGACGCTGGCCCTGCGGCCTGCCAGCGAGGCGCTGACGCCAGAGAGCGAGCGCGGTGTGGCGGGCCTCAAGCGGAGCCTGCGCTTCATCGGACAGCAGGCGTGGACGTATTTCGCGCGGCGACCCCAGCTCCTGCGTGAGCAGGCGTCCGTGCCGGCGGCGCAGCGGCAGTCTACGTTTGCGCATCAGCTGCTGTCGCAGGCCGAAACCCAGGCGCTGCTGGCCATCTGTCGACGGCGCAGCGTCACCGTGCACAGTGCGCTATGTGCCGCCCTGCTGCAGGCGGTCGGGGCCGAAATTCGCACCGACATGAACGTTGGGGAGACGCTGCTTGGCTGCTGCACGCCAGTCAACCTGCGCGCGGCGCTGCGTCCCGCGGTGGGCGAAGATCTGGGGCTCTACGTCGGGCCGATCGTGACGTTCCACCCGCTGACTGCCCGCACTGAGCTATTCGCGCTGGCGGCGCAGCTGACGACACAGATTCAGGCGGCGCGGACGGCGGGCTGCCCCACCTTGGGACTAGCTGCCGAGGGTGGCTTGGACTTCGCTTAGGATCTGACGGCCGGCCGGGCCGGCGACTTTTTCAATGTCGTCCTGGTACTTGAGGACGGCTCCCAAGGTGCTGTGAAAGGTGGCGGCATCAAGCTGGCTGCGCTCCAGGGCGACGAGGGCCTGCACCCAGTCGAGCGTCTCGGCGACGCCGGGCGGCTTGAATAGATCGAGCGTGCGCAGGCGCTGCACAACGGCGACTACCTGACGGCTCAGCGACTCCGCAGCCCCGGGGGCGCGGCTCTTCACGATGGCCAGCTCGCGCTCGGCGCTGGGGTAGCCCAAGAAGTGATACAGGCAGCGTCGCTTGAGCGCGTCGTGGATCTCGCGCGTACGGTTCGAGGTCAGGATGCACAGCGGCGGATCGACGCAGCGCACCGTGCCAAGCTCGGGGATCGTGACCTGGAAGTCGGACAGGATCTCTAGCAGGAAGGCCTCGAACGGCTCATCGGCGCGATCGATTTCGTCGATGAGCAGCACCGGCGGGCCGCCGTCGGTGGCACCCGCGGGCTCGAGCGCTTGCAGGAGCGGGCGCTTGAGCAGATAGCGCGGCGAGAATAGCTCGGTCGCCAGTCGCTCGCGATCGGACTCGCCGGCTGCCTCAGCCAGGCGAATGGCCAGCAGCTGGCGCGCGTGATCCCACTCGTAAAGTGCAGCGCTGACATCCAGGCCCTCGTAGCACTGCAGGCGGATCAGCTTGCGTCCGAGCACGGCGGCTAGGACCTTGGCCACCTCGGTCTTGCCGACGCCGGCTTCGCCTTCCAAGAGCAGCGGTCGATGCAGACGCAGCGAGAGGAAGATCACGGTCGCCAGATCGCGATCGGCGATATACCCCCCGGCGCTGAGTCGCGCGGCGACATCATCGACGGACTTCGGCAGCGTGATTGTGGACATGCGGGGAAGGAGGGCGGGGCGGACTAGCGGGCGCTGGCCACCGCGCGCTGCGCCATGACCGAGATCAGGTGGGCGCGGTACTCGGCACTGGCCTCGCTGCTGCTGGTCAGGTCGTCGGCGCGCACACCGATGCGGCTGCCAAGAGCGGCAATCGCCGAGGCGCTGAAGTCCTGCGTCAGGGCTGACTCTAGCGTCGGGACGCGGAAGGCGTAGGGGCCGGCCCCGGTGACGGCGACGCGAACGCCACCCGCCGTCTGCGCCACCATGACTCCGACCAGCGCGTACTTCGAGGCGTGGCTCGAAAACTTGGCGTAGGCGCTGCGCTGCGGAATCGGGAAGTGCACAGCGACGATCACTTCATCCGGCTTGAGCGCGGTCTCAAAGAGGCCGGTGAAGTAGTCGTCGGCGGCGATGCGGCGGCGGTCGGTCTCGACCACGGCATCCAGCGCCAAGATGGCCGCGGGGTAGTCGGCTGCCGGGTCAGCGTGGCCCAGCGATCCCCCGAGCGTGCCGCGGTTGCGCACCTGAGCGTCGCCGATGTGCTCAGCCAATCCGGATAAACCCGGAATGGCCTGGCGCACCTCCGTAGAAGCGGCTACCTCGGCGTGGCGGACGCCGGCACCGACGGTGAGCGTACTGCCGCTGCGCCGAATGCCCTGAAGCTCGGGCACGGCCGACAGCGAGATCAGGTCGCTGGGGTCGGCCATATCGAGCTTGAGCACCGGCAGCAGGCTCTGCCCACCACCCAGCAGCTTGCCGTTGGGGTGCTTGCGGAGCAGCGCAATGGCCTCTTGCACCGAGGCCGGACGATGAAAGTTGAAGTCACGCATGTTGGGCTCCTTCCTTCTCGTGAGGCCTTAGAGTTTCGCCCCGGCACTCGCCCGGGCGGTTTGGATGGCGCGCCAGATCTTCTCGGGCGTCGCTGGCATCGAGATGTCCTGCACGCCCAGCGGCGACAGCGCATCGACGATGGCGTTGATGACCGCCGGTGGCACGCCGATGGCCCCGACCTCGCCGACGCCTTTTACGCCGAGCGGGTTGTGGGTGCAGGCGGTGACGTGGTTGCCGACCTTGAAGAACGGGAAGTCGGCGGCGCGCGGCATGCCGTAGTTCAGATACGAGCCGGTCAAGAGCTGACCGCTTTCGTCGTACTGGCAGTCTTCAAACAGCGCCTGGCCGATGCCCTGCGCCAGACCGCCGTGCATCTGACCATCGACGACGAGCGGATTGATGATCTTGCCGACATCGTCCGCCGCGACGACGTTTTCCAGGCTGACGACGCCGGTCTGGGGATCGATCTCGACCTCGATGGCGTGGCAGCCGGCGGGGTAGGTGAAGTTCTTGGGATCGTAGAAGGCCGACTCTTCGAGGCCGGGCTCGACCTTGTCGATCGGGTAGTTGTGCGGCACGTAGGCGGCGAAGGCGACCTCACCGATGGTCTTTTGGCGGTCGGTGCCAACGACGGTGAACTTGCCGCCCTGGAACTCGATATCGGCCTCGGAGGCTTCCAGCAGGTGGGCGGCGATTTTTTTGCCCTTGGCGATGATCTTGTCGGTGGCCTTGACGATGGCCGAGCCGCCGACGGCTAGCGAGCGCGAGCCGTAGGTGCCCATGCCGAAGGGAATGCGGGCGGTGTCGCCGTGCACAACTTCGACGGCATCGACCGCGACGCCCAGCTGATCGGCGACGAGCTGAGCAAAGGTCGTCTCGTGACCTTGCCCGTGGCTGTGCGTGCCGGTAAACACCGTAACGCTGCCGGTTGGGTGCATGCGCACGGCCGCCGATTCGTAAAGACCGGCGCGAGCCCCTAGCGCTCCGGCGAGGGCCGAGGGCGCGATGCCGCAGGCCTCGACGTAGGTCGAAAAGCCGATGCCGCGCAGCTTGCCGCGCGCCTGCGACGCCGCGAGTCGCGCCGGATAGCCCGCGTAGTCGACGGCCTTGAGCGCCATGTCGAGCGTCGCGTGGTAGTCACCGGCGTCGTATTCCAGGGCGACCGGCGTCTTGTAGGGGAACTGGGTGATGAAGTTCTTGCGGCGGATCTCCAGGCGATCCATGTCTAGCGCGCGCGCCGCTTTGTCGACCAGGCGCTCGATCAGATAGGCGGACTCGGGACGGCCAGCACCGCGGTAGGCATCGACGGGCACGGTGTTGGTGAACACCGACTTGACCTCGGCATAGATGGCCGGGGTGGTGTAGCAGCCTGCGAGGAGCGTCGCCGAAAGATAGGTGGGCACCGACGAAGCAAACGTCGAAAGATAGGCGCCCATATTGGCTTCGCTCTGCACGTGCAGGCCCAGGAAGCGGCCGTCTTTGCTGACGCCCAGGCGGGCCCGCATGTGCACGTCGCGACCGTGTGCGTCGCTCATGAACGACTCAGAGCGCTCGGCGGTCCACTTGATGGGCCGACCGACTTTCTTCGCAGCCCACACCACCAGCGCCTCTTCGGCGTAGTGGAAGATCTTCGAGCCGAAGCCGCCGCCGACG